>JASBRL010000129.1 GCA_030149475.1 Marinobacter sp. | reverse complement strand
AAAAGCTAACAGAGCTGAAATGATGCCAAAAAAGCACGATACTGGGGTGTCGCCAAGTGGTAAGGCAACGGGTTTTGATCCCGTCATGCGCAGGTTCGAATCCTGCCACCCCAGCCACCTTTCTCCCGCTTCTTCTGAATCCAACGCCGAAATTGAGAAGGATGCCGTCGTGTCCAAACTGATGATCTTTGCGGGTAATGCCCACCCGGAACTGGCTAAAAGTATTGCCCAGAAATTACATATCCCCATGGGGCAAGCCACGGTTGGTAAATTCAGCGATGGCGAGACCACCGTTGAGATCAACGAAAACGTACGCGGCCACGATGTCTTCATCATTCAGCCCACCTGTTATCCCACCAACGATAACCTGATGGAACTGATTGTGATGGCCGACGCCCTGCGTCGCGCCTCGGCGACCCGAATCACAGCCGTCGTGCCCTATTATGGCTACGCCCGCCAGGACCGTCGCGTTCGCTCCACCCGGGTGTCCATCAGCGCCAAAGTTGTCGCCGACATGATTACCAGCATCGGTATTGACCGGGTACTCACCGTCGACCTGCACGCGGATCAGATCCAGGGGTTCTTCGACATTCCGGTCGACAATATTTATGCCACACCGGTCCTGCTGGAAGACATCGAGCGTCAACGCTTCGAAAACTTTGTCGTCGTATCGCCGGACGTCGGCGGGGTGGTGCGTGCACGCGCCGTTGCCAAGCGCCTCAACGATGCCGACCTGGCCATCATCGACAAACGTCGACCCAAGGCCAACGTATCCCAGGTCATGCACATCATCGGCGATGTCCGCGACAAGACCTGTATTCTGGTGGATGACATCGTCGATACCGCAGGTACCCTGTGCAAGGCGGCCAACGCACTGAAAGAGCACGGTGCCTCCCGGGTGGTGGCCTATATTACCCACCCGGTCCTGTCTGGCCCGGCCGTTGAAAACATCAATGAGTCGCAACTGGATGAACTGGTGGTGTGCGATACCATCCCACTGGGTGACAAAGCCCATAATTGTGATAGAATCCGCCCCCTCGGAATGGCTGGCCTGCTCGCTGAGTCCATTCGTCGTGTGAGCAACGAAGAATCGATCAGCGCAATGTTTGAATAGGCACTGCCGCCGAAACCCATTCAAGCCGGGAGCCTCAAGGGGCTCCCGGCTTGTTTAACTCCCCGGAAAACAGACCGTTACCTCCGGGAACATCAGAGCACCACCTGTCGTGTACTTGGTCGCGAGTCCTTCAGGTGCTTATTGAGGACTGTATCATGGCCCAGGAATTTTTAATCGAAGCATTTGCTCGGAACGATCAGGGGAAAGGTGCGAGCCGCCGCCTGCGTCGTGAAGAGCGCAAAATGCCGGCAATCATTTACGGCGGCAATAAAGAAGCCGTTGCCATCTCTCTCTGGCACAACGACCTGAAAAAAGCGCTGGAAAATGAAGCCTTCTTTTCTCACATCGTCACCATTGATCTGGAAGGCAAGAAAGAGAGCGTGATCCTGAAAGATCTTCAGCGTCATCCTTACAAGCCGCTGCTGACCCACGCTGACTTCCTGCGCGTCGACAAGGATCACGAGATCCACGTCAACGTGCCACTGCACTTCATCAACGAAGCCACCGCGGATGCGGTCAAGCTGCAGGGCGGCGTTCCGGCGCACCAGATGAACGAAGTGGAAGTGATCTGTCTGCCGCAGAATCTGCCAGAATACATTGAAGTGGATATGGCTGGCATCGAGATGGACCAGGTTATTCACCTGAGTGATCTGGCCATGCCAAAAGGCGTTCGTGTTGCGGCCCTGCTCCAGGGTGAAGATCACGACCTGCCGGTTGTCTCTATCCATCTGCCGCGCGGTACCAAGGCTGACGAAGCTGAAGACGCCGCTGAAGGTGAAGAGGAAGAAGGCGACGGCAAGGAGTAATCACTCCGGGGGCAACGGCACATGGCACAGACGATTGTCCTGGTGGCGGGACTGGGAAATCCTGGTAAGGATTACCAGAATACCCGCCACAACGCTGGCGCCCTGTTCGTCGAAGCTCTGGCCCGCGAAGCGGGTCAGAGCCTTCGTCCGGAAAAGAAGTACCACGGTCTCTACGCCCGGATTCAATGGCATGGGCTGGACCTGCACCTGCTCAACCCCTCAACATTCATGAACCGCAGCGGCCTGGCGATCAAGGCGCTGGCAGATTTCTTCAAGATTGATCCCGCTCAGATTCTGGTTGCCCACGACGAACTGGATCTGCCACCGGGCACAGCCAAGCTCAAGCAGGGCGGCGGCCACGGCGGCCACAACGGTCTGCGGGACACCATCGCTCACCTGGGCAGCAATAACTTCTACCGTTTGCGACTGGGCATCGGCCATCCCGGCGATAGCCGTCAGGTCACCAACTACGTGCTGGGCAAACCGGGTAAACGCGAAACCGCGGACCTTGAGGCCATTTTCAACGAGTGCATACGGGTGTTGCCCGATGCGGTCAGCGGCCAATTGCCCCGAGCCATGAATACGCTGCACACGGTCCGGCCTGACCGGGACTGATCTGTTCGCGCCATCGTATCCACCCCGGTATACTGCCGGACTCGTTTTTCAACTTCCGTTTTCGTATTCAGCAGAGGCTTTCCATGGGTTTCAATTGCGGCATCGTCGGCCTTCCCAACGTCGGCAAATCGACCCTCTTCAATGCACTCACCAAAGCCGGTATCGGCGCGGAGAATTTTCCGTTCTGCACCATCGAGCCCAATGCGGGCGTTGTTGGCATGCCCGACCCACGCCTCGACAGGCTCGCAGAGATCGTAAAACCGCAAAAAGTCATACCCACTACGATGGAGTTTGTGGATATTGCCGGTCTCGTGGCAGGCGCTTCCAAAGGCGAAGGGCTGGGCAACCAGTTTCTGGCCAACATCCGCCAGACTGACGCCATTGCCCACGTGGTGCGGTGTTTTGACGACAGCAACGTGATTCATGTCGCCAATAAAGTGGACCCGGCGACGGACATTGACGTCATCAATACCGAGCTGGCACTGGCCGATATGGACACCGTTGACAAGGCGATCAAACGGGTTCAGCGGGTCGCCAAAAGCGGCGACAAACACGCCAAGGCGCAGCTGGAAGTGTTCGAACGGCTGTTGCCAGTATTGAATGAAGGCAGACCGGTACGCAGCATGGGCCTGAGCACCGACGACAAGATGCTGGTCCGTGAACTCTGTCTGCTCACGATCAAGCCGACCATGTACATTGCCAATGTGGATGAACAGGGCTTTGAGAACAATCCATACCTGGACACCGTCAATGCCATCGCCGCATCCGAAAACGCGGTCGTCGTGCCTATCTGCAACAAACTGGAAGCGGAAATCGCGGAACTGGAAGACGACGAAAAAGCCATTTTCCTCGAGGAAATGGGCATGGACGAGCCCGGTCTGGACCGGGTGATTCGCGGCGGTTACGGCCTGCTCGGCCTGCAGACCTACTTCACCGCGGGGGTCAAGGAGGTCAGGGCCTGGACACTGCGCGTCGGCTCGACCGCCCCGCAGGCCGCCGGCGTCATCCACACGGACTTCGAACGCGGCTTCATTCGTGCCGAAGTGGTCAGTTATGACGACTTCATCGCGTATAATGGGGAAGCGGGCGCCAAAGAGGCCGGGAAATGGCGACTGGAAGGCAAGGAATACATCGTTAAAGACGGCGACGTTATCCACTTCCGCTTCAACGTCTGATGCCCCGAAGGCGGGAGCCCCGTTCCCGCCTTCGGGGCGACTCTGGAACCGGAGAACTGGATTGGACCACCCCCGCTGCTGCACCCCTTTTCAAACCGACTGGCCCTGGCCCGAACCGTTGGCCAACGCGTTCCTCGTAACCACCGGTTTCGATACCCAGGCGTTTCAGGAGGACGATTTTACGACCAGCAAGGTGGCCTGCCCGGAGGCGCTCGGGGCTGCCGCCGGCAAACGTAAAACCGAATACCTTGCGGGCCGCGTGTGCGCCCGCGAGGCGTTGAGGCTGGCCACCGGGCAATCCGGCGTGCCGCGTATCGGTGACGATCGCGCGCCAGTCTGGCCTGCCGGCACTGTCGGCTCAATCACCCACGGCGCTGGCTGGGCGGGCGCACTGGCAGCGCCCCGTCAGTATTACCAGGGGCTCGGCCTGGACATCGAACAACGGCTATCGGATAAGCGCGCCGAGCGGCTTGTCGACCAGATTCTCACAGCCGCCGAGAAATGCCGCCATGCTGCCGATCCTGAAACCCGTACAGGGAATCTGCTGACCCTCACTTTCTCGATGAAAGAGAGCCTGTTCAAGGCCCTCTACCCCATCGTCAAACGCCGCTTCTATTTTCAGGACGCCGAACTGGTGTCCTGGGCAGAGCACGGACAGGCCACCTTGAGATTGCTGACTGACCTGTCGCCACAATGGCATCGAGGCCGGACAGTTCGGGCTCAGTTCTGCCACGTGGACCAGCGTATCCTGAGTCTGGTCGCCATTCCCGCTCCGGAATAAGGTCTGGCGGCCTGAGTGACGCGAGCCGACTACGCGCGGCCCATCAGTCAAAAAGACCCTTGTGCTCGCGAGGCTCACAGCGCAGATACTGCGGCGGCGCAACCACCTTGGCGCCGAGTTTGGCCGCCGCATGCCAGGGCCAGCGCGGATCGTAAAGCATGCCCCGGGCCAGTGCGATGGCGTCTGCCTTACCTTCGGCCAGAATGGCCTCGGCCTGCTCCGGTTCACTGATCAGTCCGACCGCCATCACCGGCATCTTTACTGCCGAACGAATTGTTTCAGAAAATGGCACCTGGTAGCCCGGGCCAACCGCAATCTGCTGCTCTGGTGCGAGCCCGCCCGAAGACACATGAATGTAATCGCAGCCCAGACTGTCCAGCGCCAGGGCCAGGGTAACGCTCTGACCCAGATCCCAACCGCCCTCGACCCAGTCACTGGCCGAAATCCGGACACCAACCGGAATCTCCGCTGGCACCACTTCCCGCACCGACTCGAACACCTCAAGGGCCAGTCGCATACGATTTTCCAGACTGCCACCGTAACGGTCTTCGCGCTGGTTCGACAGCGGCGACAGGAACTGGTGCAGCAGGTAACCGTGGGCGGCGTGTAGCTCAATCAGTTGCAGGCCCAGGCGCACGGCCCGGCGGGCCGAGTCCACAAACCCGACAATGATCCGCTCAATGCCCGTTTCATCCAGAGCCTCCGGCGCCGGCCCGTCCTCGTGGAACGGCACGGCAGAAGGGGCCACCGTCTGCCAGCCATTGGGCTGACCCGGCGCAATCGGGCCGCCACCGTCCCAGGGACGCCGGGACGAGGCCTTACGACCGGCATGAGCCAACTGGATACCGATCGGTATATCGGAATAGCGTCGTACGGATTTCAGGGTTCTCGCCAGCGCTGCTTCGGTGTCGTCGTTGTAAAGCCCGAGATCCGCATAGGTAATGCGGCCCTGCGCCTCCACCGCCGAAGCTTCCAGAATCAGCAGACCGGCTCCGGACAGCGCCATATTACCCAGATGCATGAGATGCCAGTCGGTGGCCTTGCCGTTGTCAGCGGAATACTGACACATGGGCGCGACAATAATGCGGTTACTCAGGGACAGAGAACCCAGACTAAGGGGCGAAAAAAGAGAACTCACGGCAGACTCCTAAGCTTGGGAACCGGGACATCAAGAGCACCGGTCGAGCGCTCTAGACATGATGTCCAGTCTATCAACCCGGGGCACGCGAGTATAAACGACCAAGGTCGACCCCGACGCTATCAATCCCTGGGCCCGGCCAACCGGACCGTTCGCCGCAACGACCGTCCCATCCCGGCAGCGCCACCACAATAAACTGGCCTGTCGGCCCTTGACAGCCCCCCACGAAATCCTGAAAATACGCGCCTCGTTTGGGGGTACACGTGACCCTGAAGACGAGCTGGCAAGGTAGCTCAGTTGGTTAGAGCACAGCACTCATAATGCTGGGGTCGGCGGTTCGACTCCGCCCCTTGCTACCAGTATTCAAAAAGGGTCCTTGCGCAAGCATGGGCCCTTTTTTAATACCCGATACAATGAGTCGAACCGACGCAGGCGGTCCGACCGGAGCACGCACAGCGTGCGCAGGAACGTCGGAGCCCCGCGACGACGGCCCGCAGGGTGAAGGCCCGTTGAAGACGCCCCAAAATCGCCAATAAAAACCTGCCCCCTGTGGACACAGTCAAGCCGTTTACTGTCCCTTAAAAATCCGAGCAAACACCTACGTATCTGTTTTTGAAAGCCAGAATCCTTCAACGTCCTGCTCCGACACCTCTCATAAAACGACGCTCTCCTGCTACCATGGATTAAGTACGCGCCGGCTTATTCCATGCGAGTATTTCTCACAACAGCCTGTTATCATTTATGATAACTACCCAAGGGAATGGGAGAGTCAATGGTCTGGAAAATTCAGCTTTACAGAAAAGCAGAGGAAGACCTGGCAGTAATGCCACCCAAGATTCAGGCGCGGATGGTTCGTCTGATGGAGTTGATGGAAAAACACGGCGCCAACCTTGGCGAACCGCACACAAAGGCACTGGGAGATGAACTTTTCGAGATTCGGGCCAAGGCCAAGGAAGGAATAGGCAGAGGCATCTTCTGCTACATGCAGGGCAAACGAATTGTGGTTCTACATGTGTTTGTGAAAAAAGATCAGAAGACGCCAAAGAAAGACCTGGAACTCGCAAAAGAGCGGTTAAAGGAGGTCAGCAAATGAAGAACTTTAAGGAATTCAGGAAGGCGGCACTTGAAAACCCGGAGGTCCGGAAAGAGTACGAGGCACTCCACAACGAGTTCAGCCTGATTGACCAGCTTGTCACCATGCGGACATCAGCCGGTCTTACCCAGGAAGACGTTGCATGCAAGCTCGGTACCCATAAAAGCAATATTTCCCGACTTGAGCATGGCAGAGGGAATCCAAGCTGGAGCACACTCAACAAATACGCTGCTGCCTGTGGTTTTCGGGTGAAACTTGAAGCGGTTGAAGACAACCCGGCATCCACCTGATCTCGACGGCTCCCTGGTTACCTCCATGTACCTTTTGAGCGATAGTAGCGGAACAGGGTATGTAACCATCGGATTCTGAACCCATGGGGTGGTTCAAGTGCGCCCCCGCACAACGGTTTATAATGCCGGGTGCGACGGCCCGCAGGGTGAAGGCCCGCGGCCTGAATACTCCGCCCCTTGCTACCAGTCTTCAAAAAGGGCTCTTGCGCAAGCATGGGCCCTTTTTTATCGTCCGCCCCGTCCCCCGACCCGGTTCTGTATGGCATACTCAGGTGGTCACTCAGCCAAAAAAACAAAGTCACCACAAGGAATGTTGCGATGAAACTCGAGACGCTGGCACTTCACGCAGGCTTCAAAGGGGACCCGACCACACACGCGGCAACGACCCCGATTTACCAGACCACCTCCTATACATTCGATGATACCCAGCACGGCGCCGACCTGTTTGACCTGAAGGTCCAGGGCAATATCTACACCCGCATCATGAACCCCACCAACGCTGTTCTTGAAGAACGGATGACCGAACTGGAAGGCGGTGTCGGCGCCCTGGCTGTGGCCTCCGGCATGTCGGCCATCACCTACGCCCTGCAGACCATCTGCCGGGTGGGCAACAACATTGTCAGCACCAGCCAGCTCTACGGCGGCACTTACAACCTTTTCGCCCATTCGCTGCCCAATCAGGGCATCGACTGCCGCTTTGTGGCCCACGACGACTTTGATGCGCTCGACAAGGCCATTGACGACAACACCCGGGCACTGTTCTGCGAGTCCATCGGTAATCCCGCCGGTAATATCGTCGATATCCAGCGCTGGGCCGAGGTCGCCCACCGCCACGGCATTCCGTTGATTGTCGACAATACGGTGGCCACACCGTTCCTGTGCCGGCCATTTGAGCACGGGGCAGATATCGTGGTGCATTCGCTGACCAAATACATCGGCGGCCACGGTACAACGGTGGCCGGCATCGTCGTGGATTCCGGCAAGTTCGACTGGGCGGCCAACAACGCCAAATTCCCTATGCTCAATGAGCCGGACCCGTCCTATCACGGCGTGGTCTACACCGAAGCCCTGGGTGCCGCAGCCTTTATCGGCCGTTGCCGGGTGGTTCCGCTGCGCAATACCGGAGCGGCGCTGTCACCGTTCAATGCTTTCCAGATCATGCAAGGGCTGGAAACCCTCGGACTGCGCATGGAAAGGCATTGCGAGAATGCCGAGAAGGTCGCGAACTACCTTAACGATCACCCGGCGGTGAACTGGGTGAACTACGCAACGCTGAGAGACAGCCCCTATCGCCAGACCTGCGAGAAAATCTGCGGTGGTCGAGCCTCCGGCATACTCAGCTTCGGCATCAAGGGGGGACGCGAAAACGGCGCGAAGTTCATCGATGCCCTGCAACTGATCTATCGCCTGGTCAATATTGGTGACGCCAAATCCCTGGCCTGTCACCCGGCGACCACCACCCACCGCCAGCTCAACCCGGACGAACTGAAAAGCGCCGGTGTGAGTGAGGACCTGGTGCGCCTGTCCATTGGCATCGAGCACGTCGACGATATCCTCGCCGACATCACACAGGCGCTGGATGCTGCTGTCCGCTAATGCCCCTCAGCACAAGTTCGTCGCTTGTCACCGCGCAGGTTCGACCAGGGTCGGCCCGGCGCGGGCCCGTGTTTACCCGTATCAACCTTGTATACCGAGCGCCGAATCCTTACCCTTGAAAGTCTCCCTTCATTGCAAAGAGAGTCGGCCGTTCATGAGCGACAGCACCAAACCCCGCGTTTCCAGCGGCGCAAAGTTCCGTAGCGAACACGGATTTTCAGCCATCAAGGATGGCATGAAAAAATCCGCGAACGCCGACACCCCGGTTCAGCGCAAACCTGCCTGGTTACGGGCCCGCATGCCCGGTGGTGAACGCTATGATGCGGTACGCCGTAACGTCAAGGAACACCGCCTCAGCACGGTCTGCGAAGAATCCCACTGCCCGAATATTGGCGAATGCTGGAATAGCGGCACAGCCACCATCATGGTGATGGGGTCAGTGTGCACCCGGGCATGCCGGTTCTGCGCTGTGGACACCGGCAACCCCAAAGGCTGGCTTGACCACGATGAGCCGGAAAACACCGCCAGGTCCGTCGAACTGATGGGACTGCGTTACATCGTACTGACCTCGGTTGACCGCGATGACCTGGACGATGGCGGTGCCGCGCATTATGCCGCCTGCGTTGCCGCTATCAAGGCTCGTACACCCCAGGTAGCGGTGGAAGCACTGACACCGGACTTCGATGCGGTGATGCCCCACGTTGAAAAGGTGGTGGACTCCGGACTGGACGTTTTCGCGCAGAACGTGGAGACCGTTCGCCGCCTGACGGAAAGGGTCCGGGACCCGCGCGCCGGCTACGACAAGACGCTCAGCGTCCTGGCCCACGCCAAGCAACACCGCCCCGATGTGCTGACCAAAACCAGCCTGATGCTGGGCCTGGGCGAAACCGAAGAGGAAATTCTCGGTACCATGGATGATCTGCGCGCAATCGGCGTGGACATCCTCACCCTGGGCCAGTACCTGCGTCCAACGCCGAACCACCTGCCGGTCGAGGCCTACATCACCCCGGAGGAATTCAATCGCTATCGCGAGATCGGGCTGGCCAAAGGCTTTATGGAGGTGCCCTCCGGCCCCATGGTCCGTTCAAGCTACCGGGCCGACCGGGTGTTCGAGAAGAACAACCTGGGACTGGTGGTACCGCAGGTTCCCCCGGCCAATGCGCAGCAGATTCCGGTCAAGGTTCTCGACTGACCGGGGCCTGCGCGTCAGCACGCGGTCGTTCGGGCCCTGTGCGAGCACAACCGGTTCACCCCTTTCCCGGCCTATCTATGGCAAACTGCACCTGACTCATCGTCCATCCGCCAGGTGCAGCATTCATGAGAGCCATTGCGTCCCTTTACCAACGCTATATCCTTGCCCACCCTCTGATCACCCTGCTTTTGTTTCTGTTGGTTCTGGCCGCCGCCAGCGTGCATCTGGATCGATTCCGGCTGGATGCGTCGGCAGAATCCCTGGTACTGGAAAACGATCAGGCGCTGGCCCAGTACCGGACCATGAATCGACACTTCGCCACCTCCGACAATTTTCTCGTGGTGACCTTTACACCGGATCAGCCCCTGTTTTCCCCGGGTGGAATCCAGACGCTGCGCAACCTGAGGAATGACCTGGCGGCCCTGGACGCGGTCAGTAGCACCAACAGCATCCTCAACGTGCCGCTGCTGTACAGCCCCGACCTGACGCTGGATACGGTTGATTCAGAGCTGCGGACTCTGGACGATGACGACGTCCCCCTGGACACGGCGCGCCAGTCACTGCTCAGCAACCCACTCTACCCTGATCTGTTACTCAGCGAAGACGCCGGCACCACTGCCATACAGGTCAATCTGCCGACTCCGGAGCGCTACTTTGAACTGCTACAAAAACGCAACCGCCTGCGCTCAGAAGCCCGTTCCGGCGAACTCTCCGACGCCCGGCAACAGGAACTGGCACAGGTCAGCCAACAGTTCCTGACCCTGAAGGAGTCTCTCAACAACCGCCAGAAACACACCATCGGGCAAGTGCGGGAGATTCTTGATCAATATCGGGACAAAGGAGTGCCGCACCTCGGCGGGGTACCGATGATCGTGGCCGACATGATCCGCTTTATTAAAAACGACCTGTCGACCTTCGGGATCGGCGTGCTCGCTTTCCTGCTGATTACCCTGGCGCTGATTTTCCGGCAGTGGCGCTGGGTGGCGGCTCCCATCGCCTGCTGCGTGTTCACGGTGTGGCTGGTGGCCGGCTATCTGGGCTGGGTGGAATGGCCCGTCACCGTCATCTCGTCCAATTTCGTGGCCCTGCTGCTGATCATGACCCTCTCCATGACCATTCATTTAATGGTGCGCTATCAGGAACTACAGCGCGAGCAGCCCGCATCGCCACCACAGACAATCATGGGCGACACTGTCACCAGCATGGTCAAACCCTGCTTCTACATGGCGATCACCACCATCGTTGCGTTCGGCTCACTGACCCTCAGTGGCATTCGCCCGGTCATTGATTTCGGCTGGATGATGACACTCGGCCTGTCCCTGGCGTTCATCATCACCTTTCTGATTTTTCCGGCTCTGCTGAGCCTGCTCCCACCAAAACCAGACCGCCGCACCGGGGACGACAGATCGGCCTTTACCGCCTTCTTTGCCCGGCTCACGTCACGCTTCGGCGGCACGATACTGGTGCTGAGTCTGCTTATCGCGGGCATCAGTCTGGCCGGGATGACCCGGCTGTCGGTGGAAAACAGCTTCATCGACTATTTCAAATCCAGCACTGAAATCAGTCAGGGCATGCTCACCATTGATCAGAAGCTTGGCGGCACCACGCCGCTGGACGTCGTGATTACCGACCCGGACACCGGCAAACCAGCGGGCAAGTCCGACGCCAACAATGCATGCGATCCGTTTGTCAGTGATTGCCGCAACGATGCCCCTTCGTCCAACTGCGACCCCTTCGTGGGTGAGTGTGGCGAGGCCACGGACCACCGGGATACCTGGTTCTCCTATCAGAAAATGGCACGACTGAAAAAGGTTCAGGCCTACCTGGATAGCCTGCCAGAGACGGGCAAGGTGCTGTCGATTGCCACAACCCTGCAGTTGTTGGCCCAGATCAATCAGGGCCAGCCCCTGAACGCCCTCCAACTGGCGTTTGTCCCCAAAGCCATCCCGGACAATCTTCGGGATACGCTGCTATCGCCCTATATCTCTGAAGAGCACGACGAGGCACGGTTCAGTATGCGACTGATCGATTCTTCACCGGATCTCAAACGGGACGAACTGATCAATCGCATTCACGATCACCTGGTCAATGACATGGGTTTCAAAGATAAAAACGTCACCCTGACCGGCATGACCGTGATGTATAACAACATGCTGCAAAGTCTGTTCGACTCCCAGATCAAAACACTCGGGCTGGTTTTCCTGGCCATCCTGGCCATGTTCCTCGTGCTGTTCCGATCCCTCAAGCTGGCGCTGATCGGCATTGCGCCCAACCTGCTGGCGGCGGCCAGTGTACTGGGCCTGATGGGCTGGCTGGGTATTCCCCTGGACCTGATGACCATTACGGTTGCCGCCATTACGGTCGGCATCGCGGTAGATGACACCATCCACTATATTCATCGCTTCCAGGTGGAGTTCGCCAAAGACGGTGACTATCTGGCCACCATGTACCGCTGTCACGGCAGCATCGGGCGCGCCATGTTCTACACCTCGCTGACCATTGTGGTGGGATTTTCGATTCTGGTACTGTCAAACTTCATGCCGACCATCTACTTTGGTCTGTTCACCGGCTTTGCCATGTTGATGGCTTTATTGGGCGCGTTGACGCTGCTGCCTCGCCTGATGCTGATGGTGAGACCGCTGGGACCGGAACACACACAGGCAACCCCTCAACCATAAAAAAACCGCCCCGGATTAACAGGACGGCTTCTGGGATTAACTGGCTGACTGCGGCTTACTTGTCCTTGCTGCCTTTCGATTCAGCCTTCGGGGCGGGTTGCCGCTGTTGCTGCATTTGCTGCATTTGCTGACGCATCTGCTTCATGCGCTGTTCCAGTTTATCGCGCTGCTCCTGGGTGAAGACCTTGTCCACTTTTGCCTGCATCAGTGTGGACAGCGCCGTCATTTCCCCGGTCAGCACACCCAGTTTCTCGGAGTCTTCCTGGATCACATCTTCATCGTAATCCGGCTTGATCTGCTCCTGCAGTTTCTGCTGCAAAGCCTGGGCCTTGGCCTGCTTCTCCCGAATCTTGTCCTGCATTTCGTCCAGGATACTCCGGATTTCGGTCTGCTGGTCATCCGACAACCCGACCATCTGGGCCAGTTGATCGACCTGGTCGGGCTTGCCGGCCGGGGCGGCTTGTTGGGCAAAAGCTGGCGCGCTCAAGCCCACAGCGATGAGGGCAATACCAAAGAGTTTACTGAGCTTCATAGATCTCTCCATCGGTGGACGGGTCGGTTAGGGAACCTCTGATCAGAGGTTCCTTAGATTACGTCAGGCCGTACACTCTAAATCAAAGCGGTGTCCGGTTTCACCCCGAACCCCCCTGTTTTTATACACATATCACATTCAGGTACGCCTTAGCTCGCGGCAACCGGGGCTTCAAGCCTGTGTGAAAATTTATTCATCACGTCCATAATGTCGCCATTCAGCGAGCAGAGGAACAATACCCATGGCGATCAACTGGTTTCCGGGCCACATGCACAAGGCACGCAAGGAGATCAAGAAGGTCATGCCGCAGATGGATCTCATCATCGAAGTCGTCGACGCGCGCATTCCCTTCAGCAGCGAAAACCCGCTGGTGCCCGCACTCCGCCAGGACACACCGGTGATCAAGGTACTCAACAAGCGGGACCTCGCGGACCCGGGCGTCACTCGCCTCTGGCTCGACCATCTTGAACAGGAAAACGGCGTGCGGGCGATAACGCTCACCCACAACCAGCGGGCGGAGGCTCTGGATATCCTCCGTCTGGCCCGGGATATGACGGCGCACCGCAACCTGGAACGCAGTGCCCTGCGGGTGATGATCCTGGGCATCCCCAACGTGGGCAAATCCACACTGATCAACACCCTGGCAGGCCGGCCGATCGCCAGGACCGGAAACGAACCGGCGGTTACCAGAGCCCAGCAGATCATCAAGTTGCCGGACAACATCCTGCTTTATGATACGCCCGGTTTTCTCTGGCCCAAGCTGTCGCCCGAGTCCTGCGGTTACCGGCTGGCGGTCACCGGGGCCATCCGCAGCGCAGTGCTGGAATTCGATGATGTTGCACTGTTTGCGGCCGACTACCTGCTCGTAACCTACCCGGACGCCGTACGCACCCGTTACAACCTCGACCCGCTGCCCGCTGACGGCGTGGCGCTGATGGATGCCATCGCGGCCAGGCGCAACTTCTATGGCCGGGGCGGTATTCCCGATCTGCATAAAGTTGCGGAAGTGCTCCTCAATGAACTGCGCAGCGGCAAACTGGGACCAGTCAGCCTGGAAACGCCGACCCTGGTCGCGCAGGAGACCCGGGAAGAGCAGGCTCGAAAAACTGAACGGGATATTCAAAAAGCGGCGCGGCGACGGACCTGACGAAAACCGAGGGCCCTGCCCGGATCAATACCTGGCCGAGGAACCTGTGCGGAAAAAGTCACGCCGACGCCTGGCTTCAGTGATCCACCTGCCGACCATGTCCATGAAGTCGCTCCGGCAGCGGAATACCGAGCTTGCTGGCCAGTTCCACACTCACAAAAATGGGCCCGATCAGCAGAAACACCAGATCCTCCACGAAGGACGGCTTTTTCCCCTCGATCCGGTGACCGATCACCTGGATGATCCAGGCAAACACCCAGACCGCCACACTCGTCCACAACAATGACCAGCCCGCCTGGACAACACCGGTTACGGCCATGACGGATAGCGCAAACCACAACACCATCAGTACAAAGGTGCCCAGACCAAGGCGAGCATAGACAATACCGGCAAGCACGCCCAGCACGGTGGCGCCGTTAATCCAGTGGGCCGGCGCCCCGGCCAGCCCCAGCCAGCTGCCAACAGGCACCAGCCACAACAGGCCCAATGTCGACGCGAAAATCAGCGGTACACAGATAATGTGAATCCATTGGTTGGTCGGGTTCTGGTGACTATCGCCATAATCCGCGAGAAATTGTGACAGTGATCGCATGGAGTGACTCCTTTCTTGTTCGATAAGAAAACCCTGGTCAGGACTATCATAACCCCATATCCCGGGCTGAGCCCGTACAGGATCTGCAGAAGCGCTTCCTTACCACAAGGTCAAATACCCGTGGCGCTCAAAACGTCTTACACTGTCAGCATACAATGCATACTCATGCACGTTCGCAGACAGATGGATTGCAGCCAACAGCACCCCTGCCAGTTGCTGCGACCAAAGACGGACAAGATTCCGGAGGTTTTCTATGAAGCGGGTTGTTATCACCGGTATGGGCATTATCTCCTGCCTCGGCAATTCCACAGAGTCTGTACGCGACAGTCTCAGACATGGCCGGTCCGGCATCCGTCACAACCCGGCCTACCAGGACCTGGGTTTTCGCAGCCAGGTGTCGGGGTCGGTGGATGTAGACACCTCAGCGATTGACCGGAAGATCAAGCGGTTCATGGGGCAGTCTGCCATGTACAGCTATCTGGCGATGCAGCAGGCCATCGAGTCGGCGAAGCTGACCGAGGATGATATCTCCAATGATCGCACCGGCCTGATTGCCGGCTCTGGCGGCGCATCCTGTGCCAGCCAGGTTGAAGCCGTGGACCTGATGCGCGAGAAAGGCGTCAGGCGCATCGGCCCGTACATGGTGCCGCGGATCATGACCAGCACTGTGTCGGCCTGTCTGGCGACGGCGTTCCACATTCGCGGGGTCAATTACTCCATGTCGTCAGCCTGTGCCACCAGCGCCCACTGTATCGGGCATGCCATGGAGCAGATTCAGCTGGGCAAACAGGACATTGTCTTTGCCGGCGGCGGCGAAGAGGAGGACTGGAGCCTCACCATGCTGTTTGATGCCATGGGCGCACTCTCAACCAGGTACAACGACGCACCTACAACGGCTTCGCGGCCGTTCGACGTGAACCGGGATGGCTTCGTCATTGCAGGCGGAGGCGGTATGGTAGTGGTCGAGGAACTGGAACATGCCCGCAAACGGGGGGCACACATCATTGCGGAAATCGTCGGCTACGGTGCAACCTCTGATGGCCACGACATGGTCGCGCCGTCCGGTGAAGGTGCCACCCGCTGCATGCAACAGGCGCTGGCAACCGTCGACGGGCCGGTTGACTACATCAATGCTCACGGCACCAGTACGCCGGTAGGCGACGTCGCCGAAATGGGCGCGGTCAGAAACGTCTTTGGCGAACACGTGCCGGCAATCTCCTCTACCAAGTCCCTGTCCGGCCACTCTCTCGGGGCCTCAGGTGTCCATGAGGCGATCTATTCCCTGCTGATGCTGGAGAACGGATTTATCAGCGGCACCGCCAACCTCAAAGAACAGGATGCAAAAATTGCCGATCTGCCCATAGTCGGACCCGATGCCAGGGACGCCCACCTGACGACGGTCATGTCCAACAGCTTTGGCTTCGGCGGTACCAATGCGTCACTGGTGTTTCGCCGTCCTGACTGATGGCGGGAATGCCCGGTGGATCAATAAGGAGCGGGCACACCCCGCTGATCTGCACGGTGGGCCGGTCAACTGGTGATCCGGTCCTCGCGGGCCAACTGCTCGCTCATACCCAGAATCTCGAGCTCATCCTGAAGGCTCGTGCGCCAGGGCAACTGTTTCACGCCAAAGGTATTGCGTAGCTTGGTGCAGTTCAGGGTGACATTCTCCGGCTCCAGCACTGCCCACGATGGAATAGCATCGACCACCCGCACATCCCCCGGCATGGCGTCCAGTTCAACGATGGCCAGCCCCAGGTCGTAATGGGTAATTTCCTCAGCGCCAGCATACTGATACGTACCCCAGACATCGGCGCCACAGTCCAGTTGCTGCAGCACGGCGACCATTACCCGAGCCAGATCCCGGAATGCCACCGGCTGGCCCCGATGGCGGCTGGACAGGGACAGCAGATCGTGACTGGTTGCACTATTCTGCACTTTGCGAATAAACCGGCCGAGACTCCACCCGGTTCGCAGAATGACATGCCGCGGTAGCAGCGTTCGCAAGGCCTGCTCACACTCCCACTGCCAGTTCCCCAGCTGACTGAACGGCTGGCCCGGGTTGGAGGTAATGTAGGCGCTCTGTTTACGGCCATCGAAGACGTAACCGGTAGAGAGCTGCATCAGTGCCATACCCTTCTCGCGAGCGTGTTCTGCCAGTGCCATGGGAATGGTGAAAGCAGCCTGACGAGTCGCTTCCGGGTCAGCTTCTGCGGATTCGGGATCTGTCAGCCACAGGGCATTGACGATCATGTCGACATCGTCTGTGATCCAGTCGTCAAGTGCAGCCTGATCCACCTTGTCGGGCTCACTGACGAGCAGCGGACTGATATACAAAGCGGTCTGCTTTAACTTTTCCAGCAATATATGCCCCAGCGGGCCGTAATCATGTACAACAAGAACGTTCACAGGACGTTATTCACTCCGGACTTGCGACCATCGGGATGCGGCCAGGCAACTATGGGGCGCTGCACCTGGCTAACGGGCCAGTGCAGGCAGGCTGAATGGCCACAATGCCCGTTGGTTCATAGTATTTGAGACAGTTGTATCACTATTCTGACAGTGACGCATTTACATTCGAGCCAATGGCGGAGGCACGGTTACCGTTAAACTTGTGCACCATGAACCACGCTCAACAAACCACAATATCAGGGTCCCTCCATGCTCAAACAGCAAAGCCACATTGTCGCCCCCATAGACGAGGCGCTGAAAACCCGCGCCCTCAATACGGTTGCGGAGCTCCGGGAACGCGGCAAGGCTGACAAGGAAGCCATCGACAAGCTATACGAACTGATTGTTGAACTCACCGAGTCCGGTCTTGATTTTTTCTTTCTCGAGCCACTGCGCCGCCTCAAGGCCGGAACCATGATGATGAGCATGGCCCGGATGGGCATTGGCAGCATGCTGAAAGGCAGCAAGATGGTCATCCATAAAGTGCTGAAAAAGCTGGACGACCGTAGCCTGACCAATATTCTCGATTTTATTGAGGAAATTATCTGCGAACCGGAACCGGCCTGACTCGTCAGACAACGGATGACAGGTAGTGTCTGGGAACCCGGGCGGTGACCCCGGTGAGCAATTCATAGCCGATGGTGCCGGCGCTCGCGGCTACCTCATCGACACTGACCTGCCCGCCCCAGAGCTCAACCCGGTCACCCACCTCAGCGTCCGGGGCCGGATTCAGGTCAACCGCCAGCATGTCCATAGACACCCGGCCAATCAGCCGAATCCGCTGTCCGTTGACGGCGGCCGGCGTATCGGTTCCGGCATGGCGCGGATAGCCATCACCATAACCAATCGCCACGATACCCATTCGGGTGGGCTTGTCAGCGCGCCAACTGTCACCATAGCCAACCGTCATGCCCGGCTCCAGGTCACGTACCGCGATCAGTTCCGACTCCAGACTCATCACTGGCTTCAAACCAAGGTCGGCCGCTGAGAGGCCCACGATTGGTGTTGCCCCGTACAGCATGATACCTGGCCGGGTCCAGTCAAAAAGCGGATTCCGTGGCCGGAAGTGCGCGGCGGAGTTACCGGCACTGAGCAGCAACTCCGGATAGCCTTCTGCGGCAGCGATAAAAGCAGCGTTCTGGGCATCCGTACCGGTGCTCGACAGATCGTCAGCGCAGGCGTAGTGGGTCATCAGTCCTTTGATACGAACCTGCGGCATGCTCTTTAACCGACCCATCAGTGCGGGCAAGGACGCGGCCGGAAACCCCAGCCGGTTCATGCCGGTATTGAGTTTCAGCCAGATCACCGGCGGCGACACAGTACCCTCGAGCCACTGGAGTTGTTGCGGGCTATGGAGGACCGGCTCAAAGTCCTGTTGCCGGCATACCGACAGATCCTCCCGGGAATGAACCCCTTCCAACAGCACCACTGGCTGACTCAATCCCGCGACCCGAACCGCCTCGGCTTCCTCCAGGCAGGCAACCGCGTAGCAAGGAGCGTGCTTTGCCAGCGCCCGGGCGACAGCAGCGATCCCATGACCATAGCCGTCAGCTTTAACCACTGCCATCGGTCGGGCCGACCCGGCCTTCTCGCAGGCCCGGTGATAGTTGTGCCGTAACGCGTCCAGATCAATACGGGCAAGAGTCGGTCGCGGCATCAGTACTCACCACCATAATCGCCGTGGGCGAGATCCTCGAATTTGGTGTACTTGCCCATAAATGCGAGCCGAACGGTGCCTATCGGCCCGTTACGCTGTTTGCCGATAATGATTTCTGCAATGCCTTTGTCCTGGGTGTCTTCGTTGTAGACCTCGTCCCGGTACACGAACATGATCACGTCCGCGTCCTGCTCGATAGCCCCGGATTCGCGCAGGTCCGAGTTCACCGGTCGCTTGTTGGGCCGCTGCTCCAGACTGCGGTTAAGCTGTGACAGCGCCACTACCGGACAACTCAGCTCTTTTGCCAGCCCTTTGAGAGAGCGGGAGATTTCGGAAATTTCCGCAGTCCGGCCTTCAGTGCTGCCCGGCACCCGCATCAATTGCAGATAGTCGGCCATAATCAGACCCAGCTTGCCGTCGTTTTCCCGGGCCACCCGGCGCGCCCGGGAGCGCATTTCAGTCGGGCTCAGCCCCGGCGTATCGTCAATGTAGAGGGGTTTGTCTTTGAGCAGGCTTACCGCCGAGGTCAACCGCGGCCAGTCATCTTCCTCCAGTCGCCCGCTGCGCATGCGGGTCTGATCAATACGTCCGAGAGAGGACAGCATCCGCATCACGATGGCGTCGGCCGGCATCTCCATACTGAACACCAGGATCGGCGCACCCGAACTCAGCAAGGCGTTCTCGACGATATTCATCGCGAAGGTGGTCTTACCCATGGACGGTCGCCCGGCAACAATAATCAGGTCCGCAGGCTGCATTCCCGACGTCCAGTCGTCCAGATCCTTGAACCCGGTGGTCAGACCGGTAATGCGGTCGCCGGACTCGAACAGCTCTTCAATGCGACTGAGCGCCTTGGTCAGGATAGGGTTAATGCTTTGTGGCCCCGAACCTGCCTTGGTACGCGCCTCGGCAATACGAAACACGTTGCGTTCAGCCTCATCCAGCAATTCATCGCTGGTCCGGCCCTGGGGATTGAAGGCCGAATCGGCGATACCGCCGGAGACTTCAACCAGTTGTCGCATGATCGAGCGTTCCCGCACGATCTGAGCATACGCAGTGATGTTGGTAGCGCCGGGCGTTTTCTCTGCCAGCTCGGCAAGATACGACAACCCGCCGGCATCGTCGATATCCCCTGCCCGCTCCAGAAATTCGGCCAGGGTCACGACATCGAGCGGCTCGCTGTCGCCGGCCAGTCGCTCGGCAGCGCCAAAAATCAACCGATGCCCCTGCCGGTAGAAATCGGCTGCGGTAATGATCTCGGAAACTTCATCAAACCGGCGATTGTCCAGCATCAGCCCGCCCAGCACGGCTTGCTCCGCCTCAATCGAATGTGGCGGCACTTTGATCCGGCTGGTTTCCAGATCAGAGGAAGTGGGTGTCAGCTTGAGGTCGGCCATGGCTACGTTATACCGGTTTGAATCGAAGCGGTGACAGGTACAGAGCGCACTGACGTCAACTCTGACGAAGCCCGCTCACCCCACCACGGTTGAAACACACACTGCTCAGGCAGCTCACTGGTTTCCGGACGCGACGGATAAACCTGCCTGCACGCCCCGCTCAGGCAGTGCCTCGCGCCACACACCCCGACCGACAATGACAGAGTATACCGTCCGGACAAGAGCTGCAGGAATGCTGCTAGCATACCAGAAACACACAGGCCCGGAAGCCGCCTGAGCGGCCCGGGCCTGTGAACGCTTGCGTTAACCCGAAACGATCAGTCAGCGATAACCGTCAGCTTGATCTCGACCGAAACGTCGGAATGCAAATGGAGCTCGATGTCGTATTCGCCAACGGCACGCAGTGGGCCTTCCGGCAACCGAACTTCGCTCTTCTCAACCTCGGTGCCGCTGGTGCTGACTGCATCCGCGATGTCACGCACGCCGATCGAACCGAACAGCTTGCCTTCATCACCGGCTTTGGAACTGATGGTAAAGGATGCGCCACTGAGTGCTTCGGCGCGCGCCTGGGCAGAACTCAGTTTGTCGGCTGCGGCCTTTTCAAGCTCAGCGCGACGGGCTTCAAACGCCTTCAGATTATCTTCCGTCGCCGGAACGGCTTTACCGTAAGGCACCAGAAAATTGCGACCATAACCGGCCTTTACTTTCACTTTGTCACCCAGGGAACCCAGGTTTGCAACTTTTTCGAGCAGAATAACGTCCATCTCGTTAACCCCTTCGTGCTTTATTCAGCCGGTCCGGTGGGTTTCAATCGCCCCCGGATATCCAGCCAGCTATCCACAATCGCCAGAACCAGTAACAATAACATCAGACTCGGACCCAGCAGGAGCAGTGCGATGTAGAACACCACCAGCCACTGCACGCCCATTTTGCGATGACCAACGACCCCGTGCACCAGCGCAATGCCGGCAATCAGCAGGGGCAGACCACCGGCCCAGACTATCAGCACCGGATTCAACCCCACGCTGGGCCCTGCGAGCATCGCCACGGCACACAGCAAAGCCACCGGCCAGGACAGACGCAGCGCATGAAACTCCTCGCGGAACCCGCCCGGATTGAACAGTCGCGCCTGCCAACTCCGGGCCAACATGGTCAACCCGATACCGGTAAGCAGGAAAATCCCCGCCATACTGGCATTCATCGCCTGACGAATGGCCGGTTCAAGCTGGTCACCCAGTGCTCGTGCAACGTCTGCGTTGTACTGCTGGTAGAATGACACCCCGGTCTTCACCAGCTGGTCGAGCAATGCCGGGTAAAGCAGCGGCAACAGCGCACCGATGATGACCGCCAGCGTGCTGCCCGCCACCAGCGCCTGCTGCCAGGAGCGTGTGCTGCGAATCAGCGACGCCATCAACACCACCTCCAGCAGCACCGCCAGCGCGGACGGATCCTGTCCAATCCAGCTCCAGCCCAGTGCTGGCAACAAGGCCCACAGGCCGACATTGATCCCTTGCCGTATGCCCAGTCTGAGAATGACCAGACCGACTACTGCCGCACTTATCCAGAACAACAGCGGCACCAGCATGGTGATCGCTGCGACGGCACTTGCCTGCAGGGGACCGCGCATTACAAACTGCGTCAACGCACGCATGGTCCCGAGTCCTATCGTTACTTGGCCATCACTTGTTACCAGGTGATCGCCTGTTACTTAGTTATCGTGGCTGTCCGAGTAAGGCAGCAGTGCCAGGAACCGAGCGCGCTTGATAGCGCTGGACAGCTGACGCTGATAACGTGCTTTGGTGCCGGTAATGCGGCTGGGCACGATCTTGCCTGTTTCAGTAATGTAACCTTTCAGGGTGTCCAGATCCTTGTAATCGATCTGCTTGACACCTTCCGCGGTGAAGCGGCAAAACTTGCGACGTCTGAAAAAACGAGCCATGAAAAACTCCTCAACTCCGGATGTGATTTACTCTTCTTCGTCTTCGGTAGCAGTCTGACGACGCTCGTCAGTCTCTGCTGAACGACGCGGGCGATCTTCTCCACCAGAACGACGATCTTCCCGTGACTCAGACGCTTTCATGGGTGACATCTCGGTGACCGCTTCGTCGCAACGGGTGACCAGGTCACGGATAATGGCGTCGTTGAAACGGAAGTTGTGAGTCAGCTCGTCCATCGCCGCCTGTGAACATTCAATGTTCATCAGGACGTAATGAGCTTTGTGAATCTTGTTGATCGGGTAAGCCAGATGACGACGGCCCCAATCTTCCAGGCGATGTACCTTGCCGCCATCGTCATTGATCGCGCTGGTATAACGCTCGATCATCGCGGGCACCTGCTCGCTCTGATCCGGGTGTACCATAAATATGACTTCGTAGTGACGCATGAGTTCTCCCTACGGTTTAAACAGCTTCCTGCGGGCTTTGGTGTGCCCATGAGAAGCAAGGAGGTGCAGACCTGGGCCTGCCGTGTTTACTGCTTTTTACTGATCCGAAACGGCCCGGCTTCACCATTTCCGCCGCCTTCGACAGACAATACCAAACCGCCCCCGAAAAAAGGGGATACGCATTCTAAGCGGGAGTTGACTGCTATGCAAGCCTTTGCCGCAGGGCCTCGTACAGACAAACGCCGGTTGCGACCGACACGTTCAGGCTGTCCACGTCACCCTGCATGGGTATCATGATCAGCTGATCACAGTGTTCACGGGTCAGCCGTCGCAGACCTTTGCCTTCGGCCCCCATCACCAGCGCCATGGGCCCGCTAAAATCAGCCTGATAGAGACTTGCCTCGGCGTCTCCCGCGGTGCCGATCAGCCAGACCCCGGCGTCCTTGAGGCTACGCAGGAACCGCGCCAGATTGGTTACCCGCACCAGCGGTACGGTTTCCGCCGCGCCGCAGGCAACCTTGCGAGCCGTCGGAGTGAGCGCGGCCGACTTGTCCTTGGGGACGACCACGGCCTGGACACCAACGGCATCCGCTGTCCGCAGACAGGCCCCCAGATTGTGGGGATCGGTGACGCCGTCCAGGATCAACAGGAACGATGGCTTGCCCGCCTCGGCCAGCGACGCCAGCAGGTCTGCTTCATCCCACTCCCGGGACGCTCCGACCTGGGCAACAACCCCCTGATGGACGCCCGCCACCCGGGTATCCAGCTCACGCCGGTGAACGACTTCCCAGGCGACGCCGAGCTCATCGAGTCCGGCGGTAATGTCCTGAACCCGTCGATCCTGGCGACCGGTCTGGATCCAGACCCGCTGCAGACGGCCGGGCTCTCGTTTCAAAACGGCTTCAACGGCGTGCCAGCCGAAAATGTACTCGTCGCTCAATGTTTACTGTCCCGCACCGGAGGCTTTGGACGCGTGCCCGGACCGACCACGACCGCCTGATTTCTTGCCAGTCGATCGACCACTGGACGAACTCTTGCCACCTGACCTGGCCGGCCCTTGGCCGGACGCAGCCTTTGCCGCCTCCTCCGCCAGCCGGTCCTTTGCCGATTTGGGCTTGCCGCCAGCGGGCTTTGCTTTTCCCTTGGCCGGACGACGACTCTGCGGGGCCCCCTTGCCACCGCTGCGACCCGCGCCCGCGGATTTGCCGCGCTTGCCACCATCCCGACCTTTCGCCGGCAGCGCGTCCCGGTCAGCCTGACGCCGCTGCGGCTCGCTGACCAACTCCAGGTCAATCTTGCGATCATCCAGACCGACCCGTACCACCTGGACACGGACTTCGTCACCGAGGCGGAAACTCACGGCGGTGCGCTCACCGATCAGGCGATGCTTGGCCGCGTCGTGCTGGAAGTAGTCTCCACTCAACGTGGATACGTGGACCAGGCCTTCAATATAGACACCACTGAGCTCGACAAAGAAGCCGAACGGTACGACCGAAGCAATCACTCCGTCATGCTCTTCGCCCACATGATCCTTCAGGTATTCGCACTTCAGCCAGGCCATGACGTCGCGGGTGGCGTCGTCCGCGCGCCGCTCGGTCATCGAGCAGTGCTCCCCGAGACGGACCATGCTGGCCAGGTCGTAAGGATAGACAGCCAGTTGCGGATCTTTTTTCCTGGGTCGGACCACGGTCTTGTCCCGGGAATCACCATGAATCATTGACTTGATAGCACGGTGAACAATCAGGTCCGGATAACGCCGTATCGGTGAGGTGAAATGCGTGTAGCTGGCAAAGCCCAACCCGAAGTGGCCGCCCTCTTCCGGGCTATAGACCGCCTGACTGAGCGAGCGCAGCATCACCGTCTGGATAACGTGCGCATCCGGGCGATCAGAAATCCGTGACAGCAGAGACTGGTAGTCCGCCGAGGTCGGCCTGTCGCCACCGGTCAGTTGCAGGCCCAGTTCACCCAGGAACAGTCTGAGGGCGCCCAGACGCTCTTCAGACGGACCGTCATGCACCCGGTAAAGGGCAGGAATCCTGTGCTTCCTCAGGAACCGGGCGGTGGCCACGTTGGCGCACAGCATGCATTCTTCAACGATCTTGTGGGCGTCGTTGCGATGGACCGGTACGATTTCCTCAATCTTGCGGGCGGAATCAAACACGATGCGGGTTTCGGTGGTCTCAAAATCGATTGCCCCCCGTTCGGTCCGCGCCTTGCGGAATACCTTGTAGAGGTCGTGCAGCGCTTCGAGGTGCGGCACAACAGCTTCGTACTGATCCCGCAGTTGCCTGCCGGGTCCGGAGTCCGGCCGTTCCAGAATGTCGCTGACCTTGGTATAGGTCAGCCGGGCGTGACTGTGCATCACCGCCTGGTAGAATGTGTAGCTGCTCAACCGGCCCGCTTTGCTGATGGTCATATCTGCCACCACGCACAGCCGGTCAACCCCGGGGTTCAGCGAACACAGGCCATTCGAGAGTTTTTCGGGCAGCATCGGGACCACGTGGTCCGGGAAATACACGGAGTTGCCGCGGTTAACGGCTTCCTCGTCAAGTGGCGTACCCGGCCTCACATAATGGGATACGTCGGCTATCGCCACCACCAGGCGATAGCCGCCCCGGGGCCGGCGCTCGCAATAGAGGGCATCATCGAAATCCCGGGCGTCCTCGCCATCAATGGTCACCAGTGGCAGTTCGCGGAGGTCAATCCGGTTGGCCTTGTCGGATTCGGGGACTTCCAGGGGAATGCCCGCGGCCTGTTTACCCGCCTCAGGCGGCCAGCTGTGCGGAATGTCGTAGGAGCGGATGGCAACGTCGATTTCCATGCCCGGCGCCATATGATCGCCCAGCACCTCCACCACTTTGCCGGTGGGCTTGGCCCGCGCCGACGGCTGGCGCAGTATATCCACCACCACATACTGGCCGTGATAGGCCTCGCCGCAGTGCTCCTCGGGAATCAGGACTTCGTGATTGATGCGGGCGTTCTCCGGCACCACAAAGGAGATGCCGCTCTCCCGGAACAGACGGCCCACCGTCTGCTGCGTGCGGTGCTCCAGCACCTCCACGATCACGCCCTCCCGACGCCCGCGGTCGTCGACACTATCGACCCGCGCAGCAACCCGGTCGCCGTGAAACACCTGACGCATCTGACGGGCGCTGAGAAACAGATCGGAACCGTCTGCATCCGGCACCAAAAAACCAAAACCGTCACGATGACCCACGACACGACCCGTGACCAGATCCGCCTCATCGATTGGCAGGTAAGCGCCCCGGCGGTTGCAGATCAGTTGGCCATCCCGGCACATGGCGATCAAACGGCGGCGCAGGGCTTCGATGCCTTCTTCCGATTGCTGGCCGAGCTCGGCGCACAGAGTCTCATGGGTAGCCGGCGCGCCCCGTTGCCGTAAATGATCGAGGATAAACTCACGGCTCTGAATCGGATTATCGTATTTCTGAGCTTCGCGCTGGGCGTGCGGGTCATTGTCCGTTTTCTTTCTGGAAACCATTCAGTCGTATGCCTTTGGGTTACCCACACTCTTTTGTGCAGGCCGATGTCATTGGATGTCACGGGAGTATAGCGCCCTCAGGCCCGCTAGACCTAATGCCTGCGCCGGCAACGGGCAACATTCCGGCCCCGTGAAAACCCCTATGGATGGGGACCAAAAAATGTTTGACAGCGTTTTTTGGAATGATTAAAGTACGCGCCACTGGATGAGGAAGCATCCTCACAGATTGGCAGAACTGCCCGGTTTTCAGTCATCTAATGCTGAAAACACGCGACAGACAGCTGCAAATCACCTGCCGAGGTGGTGAAATTGGTAGACACGCTAGCTTCAGGTGCTAGTGGGGGCAACCCCGTGGAGGTTCAAGTCCTCTCCTCGGCACCATTTTCTTCTCCAGAAAATGGCGTTCAAGAATTCTCTGAAATAAGATTTTCACCATGCCAGGTGATACATGGCAGGCTTTCCTCGTGCCCAACCCTGATTCATCCTGCCTGCAGGAAGCGGACTACCCGATCGAACCGTACAATCGGGCAACAGCAGGTCGCTACTGTATCTGATCAGCCAGATAGTCCGACAAACGGGAATAGTCATAGCCCACAATCGCATACAGATTGTTCGCAGCCAGGGACGACACGGCACGGCCACAGGTTCTTGCCTGGCCGTAGCGGGACAGCCGCGCCTCTGATATCAGGTTCTGCTGGTCCGATTGGGCAACTGCAACCGGCACGGCGTAGGCGTATTCCCACTGCAACCCCTGCCCCTCCAGATCAGTATCCGGGTCCAGGAATGCCTGGCGCAGCAGGTGCTGATCGCCATTGCGGATATCCCAGTCGTAGGACAACCCCGGAAAGCCGGTCGGCTGTGGCTCGTACCCGGCAAAGGTGTAAGCCTGCTGGCCCGAAATCACCCTGGCCAGACCCACATCATCGGGACGAATCGACCCTTCACAACTGCTGATGCTGCCGTCGACCGATACGGTTTCAATCAAGGCGCCGGTGTCGTTGCGTGTCAGCGTATACCCGAATACCGGGCCGGTTGCATTGGTGTAATCCGGGGTGAGCGTTACCTCGCCATCCGTGATGGTCTCTACCTGGCCATTTTTCAGCGTCCAGTGATAGGTTTTCTCCGGGGCTCCCCCGAGCTCCGATGACGTGGCCAGACCACGGTGGCAGGTGGTGCGGGTATCAAATGTCGCCGTTTTGCCCGACCAGTCAAAGGTCAGCCGCTCATCATCACCGGCTTCCTTGTAATACAGATAGCTGTCCTGGGACACGGACACGCCCGGCAGCCCCTCGGTGCCGGTTGCACTGATGCGCCCACCGGCATTGGCCAACCGGACCATTTCTTTCATCGACGGCGCCATGCAGCCATTGGCCGTTATGGCAGAGAGCTGGCCCGCCGCGCTGTAGGAAAACGTGAGCAACGCTGAATCCGTCAACACCCCTTCGCGCTCTGCCGGCAGACCATTGCCATTCTCCTCATAGGCCTTCACCCGTTGTGTTCGCAGTATGTAGGGGTCGGCCAGATCAAGAGGTACCGTCGGCAGCGTCAGGGCGTCAATATCAACATTACTGTACGAGCCGCCAGCCGCAGCCGCATCCACCAGCGCGATGATCGCAGCGGCGTTCTGAACGTAGGACAGTCTCAGCAGATTCAGCGACGGCCCATCGAGCACGGTTTCGGTGCCGTTCACCAGTTTGTCACCGGCGGTCTCGGGGAACTGGCTGGCCTTGAACCGGGCCAGTGCCCTTGCATAGGCCCGGGCTCGTTCGTCACCGGCAAGGATATAGTCGGCACCCGGACTGATGTTTTCCAGCCCGGGAACAGAAAGGGTACTGCCTGTACTGGCAATCGTGCCGCCCAACAGGATCCGGTTTCGCAGGAGCGTCGACAATGGCGAGATATTCTGCACACCAGGCGGCGCGCTCATCATGTAGGCACGGGCCTGAACAACGTTGCCATTGCGGGTTTCTTCTTCGGTCAGCCCGGGAACGACGACGGCCATCAGTGCATAGTCACGAGGATCAAGATCCGGCGATTCTGCCGGGTCCCGGATTAACGCGGAGGTATCGAGCAGGAACCGCCCCCCGGCACCGGTCAGCGTAGTCGGCTCTCCGCTGATCAGTGTTACCTCTGTGCCGGGCTCAACGGTGACGGTGACCGGACCGGCGTTGTAACGGTTATCGCCATTGAGGTCCAGCCAGACCCGCGCTTTCACCAGATACCCGTCCATGACCCGTCCGCCATAAACCCCCGGCGTGGTGTTCTGAACGCCGGTGATGTCACGGCCGTCTACCGGAAGTTCGGTGGACTTCTCGCCGCAACCGGATAACAGGGCCAGAGCGAACAGTAAGGAACGGACAGGGAGCATGCGCGTCATCGGAGCAACCGTTATCCTTGTTGATGGTTGTGATGACACTCTATGGGATGTATGGCCGATTAACTTTGATAGGCTTGGCAATTTGTAAATTTAGGTAACCGGGCGTGGACCACCCGGCCATTCCCGGGCAACAGTCAGAACGAGCGGGCGACAATCTCCTTCATGATTTCGTTGGTGCCGGCATAGATGCGCTGCACACGGGAATCTGCCCAGGCGCGGGCAATCGGGTATTCCCACATGTAACCGTAGCCGCCGTGCAACTGCACGCATTCATCCATTACCTTGCACTGGATGTCGGTGGTCCACTGCTTGAGCATGGCCGCCGTGGGGATGTCCAGTTTGCGGTCAAGGTGGAGCTCCAGGCAGCGATCGGTGAATACCCGGGCAGCGGTGATCTCCGCTTTCATCTCGGCCATTTTGAAACGGGTATTCTGGAACGCAATCACCGGTTTATTGAAGGCCTTGCGATCCTTGACGTAGGTCAGCGTCCATTCCCACGCCGCTTCGGCGGCCGCCACCGCGGCCAGGGCAACCTGCAGACGCTCGGCAGGCAATTCCTGCATTAACTGGAGAAACCCCTGCCCTTCACGGCCGCCCAGGAGATGGGTGGCCGGAACTTTGACGTCCTGGAAGAACAGCTCGGAGGTGTCCTGAGCCTTCATGCCCACCTTATTCAGGTTCTGTCCTTTCTCGAACCCCTCCCACGCGGTCTCCACCAGGAACAGGCTGGTGCCTTTGGCACCCTCTTTCGGGTCAGTCTTGGCAACCACGATGACCAGATCCGCCATCTGACCGTTGGTAATGAACGTTTTGGAGCCGTTCAACAGGAAATGGTTGTCCTGGCGAATCGCGGTGGTTTTTACCCCTTGCAGATCGGAGCCGGCACCCGGTTCGGTCATGGCGATGGCGCCGATCATCTCGCCGCGAGCCAGCCGCGGCAGATAGTAATCCTTTTGCTCGTCCGAACCATAGTTGAGAATGTACGGTGCCACGATGTCCGAATGCAGTGCCCAGCCCAGCCCCGACAGCCCCGCCCGGGAGACCTCTTCCATGATCACGGCGCTGTACCGGAAGTCCGCACCCGCTCCCCCGTATGCTTCCGGCATGGCCGGACACAGGAACCCGAGTTCACCCGCTTTCTGCCAGATCTCCCGGCTGACCTGCCCATCTTTTTCCCACTGGGCGTGATGAGGCACCGCTTCCTGTTCAAGAAACTTGCGAACGGAATCCCGGAAACCGTCCAGATCGGCATCAAAAAGCGTACGTGGAATCATGGCAACCTCTGGCAATCGAATGTTTTCGTTGTTCCCAGAGTGTCACCGGCGGGCCTGCGCGGCTCAATGGTGAAAAGCAACAATCGAACTGACTAAAACCAACGTCAGCCAGTGACCGGAGGTCAGCGGTCGTCATCCTGCTCCGACGCACGCTTCAGCCGGACCCGCTCATCCCCCCACTGGGGCATCAGTGTTTGCGGCAGGCCAAGGTGATCCAGCAGCCGCGCCACGATGAAATCAATCAGATCTTCGATTGACTGGGGCCGATGATAGAATCCCGGACTGGCAGGCACGATCACCGCGCCCATCCGGGTCAGTCTGAGCATGTTTTCAAGGTGCACTTCCGAGTATGGCGCCTCCCGGGGCACCAGAATCAGCGGTAGCCGCTCTTTCAGGGCCACATCGCCCGCCCGTTCGATCAAATTATTGCTGGCCCCGGTCGCCAGTGCCGACAGGGTGCCGGTGCTGCAGGGGCAGATCACCAGAGGCGCCCGCGCGCCTGACCCGGAGGCTGGCGGTGCAAACCAGTCTTCGCGACCAAACACCAGCAGTTGTCCCGGCCTGGCCTGACAGCGCTGAGACAGGGTTTCCTGCATGGCCTTGGGAGAACCCGGCAGCTTGAGGTCGGTCTCGGTGGCCATCACCACCTGGGCGGCGCGGCTGATCATCACGTGCACCTGGCAGCCCGCTGCCACCAGGCACTCCAGCAGGCGCAGGCCGTACTGGGCGCCGGACGCACCGGTCAGGGCGACGTTGACCGTTTGTGGGGACACGGGACGTTCAGCACGGGATTTATCCAAAACGGGCCTCCAGAGCAGCAATCAGTCTGGCATGGATACCGCCGAACCCCCCGTTGCTCATCACCACGATATGGCAGGGTTGGGGCAGTTCGGTCAAAGCCAGCTCTATCACCTGATCCACGCTGGTTGCCAGTTGATTCTGGTTGACCTGTCCGGGCATGGCCAACTGGTCTGCCAGCCAGTGCAGATTATTGGGATTGGCCCAGACTACGCGATCAGCCGCTCCCGCGCTGGCCAGCAACGTGCCACGATGCACGCCCTGCTGCATGGTATTGGAGCGCGGCTCGATCAAGGCGATGACCGGCTGATCGCCCACCCGGCTGCGCAGCCCCGCCAGCGTGGTCGCAATCGCGGTCGGGTGATGGGCAAAATCATCATAGACTTTCACCCCCGCAATATCGGCCAGCAACTCCATCCGTCGCCGAACCCCCGAGAACCGGCACAGGGCGGCTACTGCATGATCGGGCGTTACCCCGACATGGCGCGCAGCCGCTATCGCCGCCAGTCCGTTTCGGACGTTGTGCAACCCGGTGTGATCCCAGCGCACGGTGGCCACGGGTTGCTCCCGGTGCAGCACCAGAAATTCGCTGCCATCGTCGGCCAGCAACTCGGCACGCCAGTCCGCCTGTTCCGCCTCCCCGCCGATCACCGTGAGCTGACAGGGGCTCCAGCAGCCCATCGCCAGCGCCCGGTCGAGGTGCTCATCCCGGCCAGGCCGCACAATCAGGCCGTTGGCCGGTACCGTGCGCACCAGATGATGGAACTGACGCTCGATGGCCTCGACGTTGTCGAAAATATCCGCGTGGTCAAATTCCAGATTGTTGAGAACAAGAGTATGGGGACGGTAATGCACAAATTTGGAGCGCTTGTCGAAAAAAGCGCTGTCGTATTCATCAGCTTCAATGACAAAAAAGTCACTGGTTCCCAATCGCGCTGATACCGGAAAGTCCCTGGGTACACCGCCCACCAGGTAGCCAGGATCGAAGCCCGCCTGGTCCAGAATCCACAGCAGCATGGACGTGGTGGTGGTCTTACCGTGGGTGCCCGCCACCGCCAGCACCCAGCGCTTGCGCAGGACCTCGCGAGCCAGCCACTCGGGGCCGGACATATAATCAATGTTGCGATTGAGGACCGTCTCGACCTCCGGATTACCCCGTGACATGGCATTGCCGATCAGTACCAGATCCGGCGCTGGCGTCAGGTGGTCAGGGTCGTACCCGTCCATTAACGCAATGCCCTGGGATTCCAGCTGGGTGCTCATGGGGGGGTAGACACCCGTATCCGAGCCAGTGACCTGATGTCCGAGCTGACGTGCCAGCACCGCCAGACTGCCCATAAAGGTGCCGCAAATACCCAGAATGTGAATATGCATGCTTGTCCTGTTCGTTCGTTGTCGGCCGGCGAGCGGGGCGAAAATGGCTTCAAGCGTCACGTATACCGCCGCGCTCGTCAAGCGTCCAGATCCCGATGGCAGCGGAGTGACCTCGCTGACGCCCGTGAGCGGCCCGCTCAGACAGTCTGGTTCTGACCAGGAGTTCATGAAAACCGGCATTTTTTGGCGTATCATTCGCCGCATCGTTCAACCAGCAGGAGGCACCAGCCCAAGATGGCCATCAAGAATGCGTTCTATGCACAGTCCGGCGGCGTTACCGCCGTCATTAATGCCAGTGCCTGCGGCGTCATACAGACCGCCCGCAAGCACCCTGAGCAGATCGGCACCGTGTATGCCGGACGTAACGGCATCATTGGCGCACTCCGGGAGGAGCTGATTGATACCAGCAAAGAGTCCGACGACGCCATCGAAGCGCTGATTCATACCCCCGGCGGCGCCTTCGGTTCCTGTCGCTACAAGCTCAAGAACTTTACCGAGAACAAGCGGGAATACGAACGCCTGATCGAAGTCTTCCAGGCTCACAATATCGGCTATTTCTTTTACAACGGCGGTGGTGACTCCCAGGACACTGCATTCAAGGTCTCACAGATGGCCGACAGGATGGGCTATCCCATCACCTGCATCGGCGTTCCCAAAACCGTGGACAACGATCTACCCTTCACGGATTGCTGCCCCGGCTTCGGCTCCGTGGCCAAGTACGTGGCGACGTCGACCCTGGAGGCGAGCCTCGATATTCGCTCCATGTGTGAGTCATCCACCAAGGTGTTCATTCTGGAGGTCATGGGCCGGCACGCAGGCTGGATTGCCGCCTCCGGCGGACTGGCTGGCCAGGGCGAAGGCGAGCCGCCCCATATTATCCTGTTTCCGGAAATTCCGTTCGACCGGGATGCGTTTCTCAAGCGGGTTGAGCACTGCGTCAAGGAGCACGGCTACTGCGTGATTGTGGCCTCGGAAGGTGCCCAGTATGAAGATGGCCGGTTCCTCGCCGAAACCGGTAGTAAAGACGCCTTCGGGCATACCCAGTTGGGCGGTGTGGCCCCGGC
>JASBRL010000128.1 GCA_030149475.1 Marinobacter sp. | reverse complement strand
CGCGCCCTTCGGGAGCCCCTGAGACACCGGATAGCCGCGTTGCGCCGACTCGATTTGGAGCCACCAAACCTTCGCCGCCCCGCCTTGCTCTCCAGTGTCTCAGGGGCTCAGTAGGTCAACGAATTAACCAGACGGGACACTGTGTCCCTGAGGCACCGGATTGGGGTCGTTCAATCCTGTAGCGACAAAGGGAGCACGTTGCGTCATTCTGAACGTCTGTGATGCTGTCGGAAAGACATTGGGCTGGCCAATAAAATCAACCGGAGAAAAAACAACATGATGCATGCCATTGTAACGGGCCACAGTCAGGGACTGGGCAACGAGATTACCCGCGCCCTGCTCAAGCAAGGTGTCCGGGTGATGGGAGTATCGAGAGGGTCAGCGTCATCATTGAAGCAGACCTGTCCCGAGCAGTTGCAGGAGATCAGCCTGGATTTTTCGGCGACAGAAACCGTCGCAGAGTGGCTGGCATCCGGTGCCATGCAAACCTTCTTCAACGGTTGCGACATTGCCCTTCTGATCAACAACGCCGGCGTCGTTCAGCCGATTGGCGCGCCCGGCACCCTTGCCGGCGACGCGGTCGCGCGGGCGGTGCAGGTCAACGTCACCGTGCCGCTGATGTTTGCCAATCAGTTTGTCGCCGTCACAAACGCCATTGGCGACCGGCGGCTGGCGCATATATCCAGTGGCGCAGGCCGCACGCCATACGCCGGCTGGAGTACCTACTGTGCCACCAAGGCAGCTCTCGACATGCATGCCCGCGCCATTGCGCTGGATAACATTGAGGGACTGTCAGTGGTCAGCATGGCGCCCGGCATTATTGATACGGCCATGCAGGCCGAGATTCGCGAATCCGAACCGGGACGATTCCCGAAGCGCGATCAGTTCCGGCAACTCAAAGCGGACGGGCACCTGGCCTCGCCGGAACAGGTCGGACGCAAACTGGCGGATTACTGCCTCTCGACTCACTTCGGCGCCGAACCGGTTGATGATATCGCCCGCTGGGACTGAACGGCCTGTTCAGTCCGGCGAGTACAGCTCTTCAACCAGTTGCCGCACCAGTTCACCGGCCGGCATCTCCCTTGCCAACGCAGCGCCCTGGCCGGCCCAGTAGGCATCGAAGCCGAACTGGCCGGAGTCCGCGCCGGCCCGTTTCAGGGCCTTGCCGGCCGAATACGCAATGGGGTAAGCCGGACAGGGTGGCTGATCCGGCGAGTCCACATCCCGCCACCAGCGATCCACAATACCCCGCGCGGGGCGGCCGGAAATAACATGGGTAATGCGGGTCTCAAGCCCCTCCCGGCGAATCAGCAGGCGACGGTATCGGTCGTCGGCAGCAGATTCAGGACACAAAATGAATGCGGTTCCCATCTGCACGCCGCAGGCGCCCAGGTCCTGCGCGGCACGAATGCCCCGGCCGTCCATAATGCCACCCGCGGCAATAACCGGCAGTTTGCAGCGTTCCAGAATCAACTGCACCAGTGGTCCGGTGCCCAGCTCCGGATCATCGGAGGCCGGATCAAAAATTCCGCTGTGCCCCCCGGCTTCCCGGCCCTGGGCAATGATAGCGTGGAGACCGGCCCGCTCAATGGCCACCGCCTCATCGACATTGGTGGCCGTGGCAATCAGCCGGATTCCAGCCGCTTTCATCTGCTCAATCCAGTCTCCGGACGGAAGGCCGAAGTGCAGACTGACCACGGCGGGTTTCTCCTCCAGAAGCATGGCCAGCATCTCTGGCTGCTCGGAAAAACTGGGATAGGGCGATTCAAGTTGCTGCGGTGCCAGCACGCCAAGTTCTGTAAAGTAATGCCCCAGATAATCCAGCCATTGCACCTCCCTTGCAGGGTCAGCAACCGCTGGCTGATGGCAGAACAGATTGACGTTGAACGGCCGATCGGTCATTTCACGCGTCTGCTGGATCAGCGCACGGGCCTGACCGGCATTACTGGCCCCGAGACCAATCGAACCCAGCGCGCCGGCATTGGAAACCGCCGCTGCCAGCGCGGGCGTCGAAACACCCACCATGGGCGCCTGTATGATCGGGTACCAGACATCAACAATCTGCTTGAACTGCGCCATGGGCACACTCCTTTTGGTTAAGGAACCTCTTCATTAGGGAACCTCTGATTAAGTCTATTGACGATTCTGCAAGTGTTGAGAGGCTCAGTGGCAAGGCGCGGTTCGCAGGTAATGGCCGACGTCCTTGCCAAGAATCGTAACGCGGCCAATGAGTCTCTCAACGCTTGCCCGCAG
>JASBRL010000111.1 GCA_030149475.1 Marinobacter sp. | reverse complement strand
GCACGAACCCGAAGTGCTTCCAGAGTTTTATGGTCCAGTTTACGACCGTCGTCATGGCGCATAAGATCTGATATCCGATAAAGTTCGCGAACAATGCTTACATTATAAATCATGTTCGCTTACTTTTGTACTTCTTAGTATATAAACGCGCATTTGATGGCGCACTTTTTTGCGCTGGAGACAATCAAAGACTCATAGCTGAGGAATCGATTTCAGTAGCAGCCTGTTTACCAAATCCTGACCGTGTTTTTCTCAAGCAACTGAAATGGTCACTCATCAATTTTGGGTACGACATACCATCTATAAGAAATAACAAACCATCTCAAAAGGTACCTGACACAATTGAGGACTGGGAGATGGACCTATGGAAATCAGGTTTCAGCACGGTTTTTCCTAAGGACGGCCTATTTCCTGGAGTCGATCACAAAATTGCTCAGGTAACTATCGGTCCGCTGGTATTTACAGATATTTCTAAAATTAAGCCAGACTATCGCAATGTTAATAGAAATATGAAGGTTGGTGAAACTTGGCAAAGAGTTATGCCTCAATTAGTTTGGTTTGCAATTAACGAAGACGTCTCAGTATGTAAGAAATTAATTGAAAAAGGCGCGGATGTTAACGTTTTTTCTGAAGTTGGTGACACCCCGATATTAATGGCCCTAGAAGCCTTAAACATCACCGAAGTGAACGAAGCAAACCTTGTTCTAGGCGGCCCTCTCTACAGAACACTGGATGATCAGTTATTTAATTTTCTGAAAAACATTCCACATAACCCAAATACACTCAATAAAAGAACCCAGAAGAAAAGACTTTTGCCCATCATATCAGCAGTTGAGTCTGGCAGGGTCGACGTGGTTCAAGCGGTTCTGAGCATGGGCGCAGATCCAAGGGGTCGAGGTAAAACAGATGAGCAAACTGCGTTGAACGTGTGCCTCAAGCTCATAGGAATTATAAAAAACCCCGAACTGTCTAAAAAGCATCAAATGTCTATGCCGATCACTCCAGAAGCACTCGACTCAATACGTCGACAGACACAAGGCATGTCTGGTTTCACTATGGAACAACAGAAACGATCGTTACTGAAAAATACTGCAACAGGGCTATATAAAATAGCTACCGAGCTTTTTCTTGACGCAATGTATAAAAATATCCTCGAAAACATGAGTGCCAAAGCGTTGCGGAAAATTGCAATGCTTTTGATCGAAGCAGGGGCTGACGGCGATGCAGAGCATGCAAGCCCAATCAAAGGATATACGCCATTGATGTTGGCGGCGGAACTCGATGAAAGAGAGCTTTTCGATGCAATGGTGGTAGCTGGCGCAGATATCCAAAAAACATTCAAAGATCCGAAAGATGGGCACGATGTTTCGATCGCCGAAATCGCGAGGGAATTTGAATCAACAGATGTTTCTCAAAGCTTGGACAATATTTCTCGTTACGTTACCGTGCATTAATTTATGATACTTAAGCCGGTTGGAGATGTGACAACCAAAAAAAGTTAAATAGCCACTCATGAGCGGCCCATTTGGACCGCTCAAAAAGACGCTATATAGGTACCTGCTTTTTCGAATCTAAGTTTTTTCTCAGCCTTGAGACAACAGAGTTATTACCCAACGAATCCTCGGCTGCAGCAGCAGGGTAAAACTCCTCAACCACCTGGTTTATTTCATCCTCGTCATACTCAAATAGGGCATTACCAAATCCCTTCGCAGCCGCAGCATCCAGCGCCGCCTGGTCAACGCCCTCCTCCTTCACCTGCCTGGCCTTTTCCCGCGCCTCAGCCACCGCTTCCTGCAGTGACACCCCTTCCTTGATCACCAAGTCCACATAGTAGATTGGCGTCCGATGGCTCTGCGTCGTGCTTTTAGCTCTCAGCTTCAATTCCAACGGCATGTACGCCAGCAGACCACCAGAGACTGCCTGGTAATAGCTCAGCCTAGCAGAAAGGGTCCGGATGCTGTTGTAGCCAGTGGTGCGAAAGATGAAGGTGCCAAGATCATCGTCATCCCCTACCTTCACGTTCAGGCGGCCGTAGGGCTTGCACAGACCGCCCTTGCCGAACTCGCATAGAGTCGGCCCCGGGCATGGCAAAGACTGCACTCCTGACTGCGTCAGGCGCTTACATGTGTCGCCGTTACCCACACACATTGGGCGCCCGCTTTTGCGGTCGAACATGGTGTACTCAGCCCGAAGATTCAGATCCGCAAGGTTGAACAGCATGCGCACCGGGATAGTCCGGAGTTTGCTGTTTGGGGCATCCTTTCTAAGTTCCTCGTCCATGGGGTGAAGTACCCAGCCATCCTTTTCCTGGATCTGGGAGGTGATGGTGAACTGGTCGTCTTTCTTTGGTAGCCGGATGCCGTTCTTTTCAACGACCCGACCGATGCTGATACGCCCCAACACCGGAGGCGTGATGGCTAAACCTTTAATCATGATGACTCTCCTGAAAAAGGACCACGGGGCACTCGTCACGCCCGCGTGGCCAAGGGGGGAAGTTATGCTTGAATGAGGAATCGACGGCTTCCTGGCTTCGTCAGTGGGTACTGCTCCAGTAGTTCTGGCTGATCCTTCAGTAGCTGTTTCACGTTGAGCCCAACGGAATCCTTGCTCCGCTTCCAGCTCACGCTGCCGCTCGGGAAGGTTGCCTTTGAGGCTTCTCCCATCTGGCTCTCGATTCGCTGTTTCAGGTGGGATTCAGTGGATTTGAGACTTTCCATTTCCGAGCGGATGGCTAGTAGCTCGTCAAACGCATCGGACAGTTCCTTGCTTTGGCTGAAGTCCAGGGTCTCCCCTGTGTCCACTGGGTAAAGGTGACGCAAGGCACGTTCAGCAGAATCGGTTCCATCGACCGGTGGCGGTGTATCCGTTTCCACGAAGTCCCAGAACTGGCGCTCCAGCACGTACAGCGCTTCAATGAGCTCTTCATTCCGTTCAATGCGGTAGATCTTCAGCTCCTGGCCACACAGCAGAACGCACACGTCCGCCGCCTGTTTGCCGGTGACAGCCAACTGGTGCTGCACCTGGCACTGGATGTAGTCCGGCACACCCTCTTTCCAGAGGCGTGACCCGAACTCTCCTGCCGTTTTGCATTCCAGGATCTGCACGTCGTCATCAGCCACCACGGAGTAATCCAGGTTGGCCAACATCCAGTGCTTTTCCGGATCTGGATGCTGCAATACAGCATTCACCCGGCGCACTTTCCGGCCCGTCTGCTGGCTGTACTGCTCGGCCACAATTGGTTCCAGGATATGGCCCCAGTAAACCGGTGAAGTCGGATCGTCCGAATCCGGCTTTGATAAGCCAGCATCTCTGCCGGTTTTGACCATCCAGAGTTCCAACTGGGATTGGTATGGGTTCATGCCCACGGCTGCAGCCGCATCGCTACTGCCAATACCCTGTTTACGTACCTTCAACCATTCATCCCGACTGAGTCCCTTGGTGGAGACCAGGCGCAATGCTGGTCGCTGTTTCTGAATTGTGTTTGCACGCATGCCCATAATTTTTCCTCCAGACATAAAAAAGCCCGCCAGAGCATCAGGCTCCGGCGGGCTCTATGGCGGTTTTGAGATTTGTGGGATTGGCTCAGGCCACCAGTGACATGGCCTGCTCTAGCGCGCGGTTCTTTACAGCGGCACCGGTTCCGAACCAGGCGGAATCCAGTCGGTGGTCCACGGTTTTGGCGCGGCGTTGGTGATCGATAAACTCGGTCACGGCGTTAAGCAGGCCATAGGCCGTGCCTTCGGAGGATGCCAGGTTGGCACCCATGCCCTCGCCTTCATAGAGGGACAGCGCTTTGGCCATGGATCGCTCGTTGGTTTTGCCGACACCACTCCCGGAATCATCGGTGAATACCTTCAGGAAGTAGTTCCTGGCCTCAGTGGTCTTCACCTTTCGCTCACTCAGAGTCTTCAGGCTATGCATGAAGTCGTCCCAGGCTGAGACCGAGATGCCGAGTTGTTTCTTCACCATGTCCGCGTCGAATGCCGTGTTGTGCTTCACCTTGACGGCATTGGCAGTGGCGCCCTTCAGCGCAACCGCCAGCGTGTTGTTGCACACCACCCGGATACTGGTGAACTGAGCAGTGGTTGCCATGGTGCCGTCACAGGCGGTGGCCAGCAGCACGTATGCATTGGTCTGGTCATTACCCTTGAGCGTGCCAGATTGACCGGTACGGGCCAGTGCCCACATTTTCCGTCCGCCTTTCAGACCACCTGCGGTTTCCAATTCAAAACCGGATACTTCTGTCAGGTCCCGGTAGAACTCCAGGATCTCTTCAGGCTGGACCACTTTGAAGCGATTACCGACTACCGACAGCGGTGCTCTTGTATCCGAGCGATAAAGCACTTTGGAATCCGGGTAAGACAGGATCTCGCCCAGGGTTCCACCGGAATTGGTGACGTAGCGAACTGGGCTTTCCTGGATCTGCCAGTCCAGACCAGCCTGCTTTGCCCAGACTTCCAGAGGCTGATTTGTGGCGAGTTCATTCCCCAGGCCATGCCAAGGGGTTCGGCCAACGTAGGCCATTTGCTCGATGAGATGAGCCATGGTTGTTCTCCTATGGAATTTGCGAGGGGAATTAGCGGATATCGTCGCGGGACTCAGGATCGGCACTGAAGGAATAGCCGCAATCAAGGCAGCGAAGGTTGTCCAGCACACGGTCATCCAGGATATCGCCAAGAATGACGCCGGCAGACGCGCCTGTAGCTCCGCCCAAAAGCGCGCCGATGACGGCACCACCGATACCGCCTACGGTTGCACCTCCAGGACCGGCAACGATCCCCAGCTTCGCACCCGCATGGGCACCGGCGGTGGCAGCCGCATAGCCGCCGTAGGTGCCCGCAGATGCACCGACTACGCCAGCGGCTTTCTTGCCGTAGTTCTTCTTACCAATCCGCCGGGACAGGCAGTTGGGGCATTTTTCAGACATTGGGAATTACCTCTGTGAATTCGGAGGGAAGGCACTGTCAGTGCCCTGGTTCACGGAGGTGATATAGGTTTGAGATTACTTGGAATAGGCGGAAAAATCGCGCGAGTAGGGCCTAAAATTTCTCTGCAAAGCGAGGCAAACCAATGACAGAGTAGAATGAATTGGGCGGCAATCGGTTATCTACCCGCCATTCAGTTTCTGACCACGGTACAGGATAAAAGCCCAATGGCCGCGCCTCCGCACGAAGTGCGTGCTGCAACCCGCGAACCCGACGACCAATTACCGGGAGACCATTGGCCCGACTAGCCCCTACTCCAAAGCGGCAAGCACCGAACCACAGCCAGAACTCGGTACCAATTCGACATAAAGAGCTTTTCGCCCGACGATGACAGCAAGCATTGACCTTTGGTCCCGACGCTTCGCTGATAAACGGTTCCATTCCAATCTATCGAGACCAGAAGGACGGGGATAATCTTCCGGATGGGTGTGCCATTCGCCGAGATAGCGAACGGCGCCCTGGCTCGACACCCATTGAGACAAAGCAATGGTTTCGTGGCCAAACGGCATGCGTTCGAACAGGTAACGAAACCGTTTGTCCCATTTAGTGGGAACCGTTGCCTGCTTAATGAGCATGTGAGCTCCATGGACCGATCCGAGTAGCAGCCCGCCAGCTTCGCAGTCAGAATCGCTAGCCTGAACATGCTGGTAGAAGGTATCCAACGTGGAGTTCGAGAAATTCAGCAACTTCCGATTATCGTCAGTTGCCCAAGAACTCATGAATTGCATAAGGGACATTCCCGATCCGGCAGCGGATCGCAATCGGGTGTGGCAATCTGCTGGGTGCGGTCGATCAACCTAGTTCGCAACGCGGGAGTAGAGACGCCGTTGACCCAATCAAGGGTCATCTCTGCGCCTAGGCTGGCAGCGTGCACCGACACCGAAGCGGGGAATGGCACATACAAGCCCTCGCATCCATGTCCCACCAGAATGGCGGGAAGAGGATCAATGGTAGAGCGGAGCTCGCCTCTTTTGTTGCTGTGCCAGAGGCATCGATAGCACGCACCAGCTTCGCTCGTATTTAGGAGCGCACGGACAGCCGTTCCTGGCCCCTCGATCCAGATCGAGAGCATGGGCGTCGGAGCCTTATAGTGGCCGCACAGCCAATGCCCAAGAGATTCTTCTCCGGTGGCATCTATGAGCAGGTCCAACTCTCCCAACTGGGCCCGCCTGACATCCACAGGCAGCGCTCGAATCTCGGTGCCTGGCGCCAAACGCTTGAGTTCCTCCGCCATAGCCTCTGCTTTATTCGATAACAGGTCTGGGAATCCCAGGCGATGACGCCCGATGTTTTGTGGGAGAAGGCAGTCGAAATCCACCAGCGTGAGTTTTCCGCCGCATGTTCCCGCCCCCGCCTTGACAAGCATATCGGAAAGGTAGCCGCCAATCGTGCCGCACCCAACGACGGCAATGCTCTTCCCGGCAAGCGTCTTTGACTTCGGCATGTTTCGTTGAGCGAGATATTGATCGTCAATTCTGACTACAAAGGTGGGAACCACCTTCAATCGAAAGCTAGAGTCCCTGCGATCTGCGAGCTTGCTCTTGTGTGGAAGACTTTGGCGTTCATAGCGTACCGCAAAGCCATAGGTCATCAACGGAGATTCGATGAGGATCAGAACTCCATTGACCTTCTTCCTCTCCCCCTCCTTAATACGCTGGTGAATCTTGCGTCGACACCGGGGGTCAAGAGTACCTTGCCACGCCAGGATGTCTCCAACTGTTTCAGGAGGCCAATGGCTGCTCAAAGGGCGGGGTTGAGCATCCGTCTTTACCCGGTAAGTCAGAACTGTCCTATCGGTGACTAGGCAACCGAGCGACTTAAGCTTTTCAGTTGTTCGATCTTCATTGTCGGTGATGAACCACAAAGGGCTCCCATTGGCCTCCGCGACTATACATTTCTGTCGGCCTAGATCTTCCCCTTGCATGTCCACGAAACAGTACAAGCCGTGCCAATAAGCGAAGAACTCTTCCGTAAGGTCTTCGATCATCTCCCCCCGCATGACCCGCCCGAACACGACGGTCGCACGCTCCAGGCATGCCAGCGACTGTCCAACAGGATCGTAGATATCCAGAACGACCGAGCCCTTGGCGAGATAGCAAAGCTCGCCATCTGCACCAAGATGAGGAACCGCTGACGGCAAACCAGCAGGAATTTCCAGCAATCGGATACTCGGAAACTCGAAGAACGTGGGGTCCAACAGAACCTCGCACAGGTAGCCCTTGTCCGCATCGGATGGAGTCAAACGCCCGCGTAGCTTGAACCAATTATTATCCGTTTTGCCGACAAACTCGAAGCTTCGCTGCTTGAAGGCCTCGATCACGTCTGCAACCGCTGTGGCGCTGTTCATCCAGCCTTCGTCCGCCCGACAAGTTCGCTCGGACCAGCGGTGGCGGGAGCTGCAGCAATGGTAGCAGCAACGGATACTACCTTGACCCTGTCCGGCTCGTTCGGAAAGCGCGGGCCGAACTCGCCCTGTATCCAAGTGCAAGCCTGTGAAGGTAGACCGGCGCCAGTGGCACCGCGCAGCACCTTCTCAAATTCTTCGAATGCATTTGCCGCCTCTTCGACAGCCTCTTTGCCAAGGCGATCTGTGAGCGACTCAGACTCATCCACGGGGTTGTTCACACCCGCCCGCAACCTATCTGGCATTGCCGCGACGACATCCAGCAACGCGAGATCATCGCGGCGATCACGCTTCTCAAAGAGAGGGGCTGCGGTGGCCATCAAGAGGATCGAGGCGGGCCCGCCACGGGACCACTTCCAATCGCGAAACGCCTTCAAATAACGAACCACGCGGCGGAATTGCTCACCCTTGGCTTCCACTTCGCTCAGGAACCAATCTTTAACAGGCCTGGGGTCAGAGGACATCCAGTTGCACTCACGATGGGCGAGGAGAACCTTACCAGCGGGCAACGCGGTCCAAGCATCTCGCTCTGCCATGTTCATTGCTTCCGTGAGCGAGTCGTAGCCATACCGCTTCATAGAAGCCGTTGTGAGAGTCACAAATTCCTCGTCGGGAATTGCGTAAAGAGGAATATCAATGTGGGCATATGTGGCTATAACGATACGGATGCACGTCGGCTTGTCAGTGACAAGCTTCCATCGCTTTTCCTCAACCAGAGGTTTCAAGGCTTCTTCAGCGGCAGCAAAGAACACCGTTGCCGCCGTACTGGGACGCTTTGTCTGTGAGACGAAACTCATTGGCAAATAGCAGCCATCATCAATATCCGCCTGCTGCGGGTGTTGAGCTGGGGAGTTCAGCGTTTTATATGCCCACGATCCTTGCGTAAAGAAGCGCGGCTGTGGCACGTCTTCCATGTATCCACTTGCCTGAAGCACGCGAGGGACCCCCGAGCGCAAACAGTCCCTGACATCAGTGCGTGCGCTGGCGATCCATGCGCGTCGCTCAGGCGTCAAATTCAGCTCGTCATGCATGCAGGATTCGTCATCAACGGTGGTAAAGAAAAGCGGGCTTAGGTTTAACATGCGGCCTCCGGTACATTCTTGTTGGGGCCGTGAAAGAAAACGGGGGCGCCGGCCTTGTGCGCACGAAATGGTTGAAAAAGTGGATCGCCGAGCGCACGCTGCGCTGCGTGGCTACCACGATCCTTGAGCGTATTCGTGGCACCGATAGAGACCCGGTCCAGCGCCTTTACGTCTTTACTCTGATCAGGCGTCGCTTTGTCGTCGATCTGAAAGTAGTCAGCCCCAAGGGATTGCTGCAGCATATAGTCCACCGACGACTCTTGGGCAGAGATAACAAGATCAAAGAGTCCCCCACGCCACTTACCGAACCCTCGGTCAAGGCTAGCTCCGCCACGAACGGTCGCACCAATGGTCATCGTACCGATCGCAAGAACACGAACCCGCGCACGTTGGTTCGGTGCCAAGAATGTCCTGACTTCATGCAACCCAAATAGACCTGGGGCGTTGCCTACCAGCCCTCCATCTGCAAAGACACCCCGGTCATTTCTGGCCAACGGAAAGTAGACGGGTGCAGCAGCCGTAGCCAAAGCAACGTCAACGACCTTCATGCGATAATCCAGCTCAACGGAAGGATCGTGAGGTGTTTTGAAGAACTGCCCGAGCCCCGTCGAATAATTAACTGCGGGCACAAGTACACGATGCTTCAGATCGCCGATAGTGGTGTCTTGAAAACGTTCAGTCAGCACTTCCCGCAGCCCTGCTGAGTCATGCTTGGCAGTCAGCCAGAACCCAAGAAGCCGCCGAAGCCAACTGCGACAACCAAATATACGGCTACCATGTTCTTCGAACAGCATCTTGAGCTCATCAGCCGGAATCTCGGCAGCCAGCCCTAAGGCGAGCATACCTCCTGCCGATGTGCCGCAAATGAGATCGAAGTGTGAAGCGATCGGACCGCCCAGCGCATTTTCGAGTTCCGCGAGGACCGTGGCAGTGTATAGGCCTCGGTACCCACCTCCTGATAAGGCAAGCACATGGTAAGTGGGGATTTCAGTCATAGCGCCTCACCCCCTCGGAGGAAAAGGGTCGTTTCCGTGGCTATCTTTGTCACGGATACGGCCATCTGGACGATGGATAATGAGTTCAGACTTCTGGCTGCGAGCAATATCTCGTCCCGCGTCTATTGCTTGTTGCTGCGTGTCATGGACAGAGGACGCCCGTTGGTTGCCTGCACCCTTGACTGCCCAACCATCTTGATGAGGAACAATGTGCTGATTTTTGCCGGCCATGCTGATTCTCCTATAATGGAATGATGGACCCCCAGCCAATAGCTAGGTTGTCAATGGCTGCCCTTTGTAGCACAATTCGTTGCCCGGCCAGACAACAGGAAAGCCAAACCAATACAACTGGATGCAAGCGTGGAGCAAAGCTCCTGTTGTCTGGCTAGACAACAATGTATCAGGACAGCTAAATCGGTGCAACTCTCCCCGCATCGGGCTCCTTTGAATACGGTTGGATGCGAGTCCAATACAACAGAGAGCTATGGCCTTCCTCCCGCAATCGCAAGGATTAGAACTCATGTCGCAAACAGGCTTGGGCGTCGCCATCAAGACGCTACGTGAACGCAGAACACTGTCGCTACGTGAAACTGCCCAACTATCATCAGTGGACCATGCATATGTCCATCGGCTCGAAACGGGGGAAAAAACGAAACCCTCATTAACCTTGATTGAAAAGCTGTTGAAGGTTTTCAATACGTCGGAAAGGGATGCTCTACTAGTAACTTGGTTGGTTGATCATGCAGACACTGACCCGAGCCTTGTCGAATTTGTGCTACAAGATCCTTCTGTCAGTATCGACGTGTTCACAGCTGCAGCCGGAGTTAGGCACCGGGGAAATACAAGGCCTGATCCCGCTACATTGATTGCCCGAATAAAAAGGGCCTTCGAGGATGACGACGAGGACGATTGAGTATGGACGAGGCGGATGTCAGGCAAAGTGCACGCTCGTTTGTTGCGAAAGTCGATATTTCCAACATCCGAGAGGATCTTTCCCCCTATGTGACCGCAGCTAACGCCAAGGTCAAGAGAGATGAGCTTGGCGAGGGGGAATCTGGCTACACCATCACGAAGCCAAACGGGAAGCACATCATCACAGTGAACTCCCTGGAAACTGATGAGCGACAGAGATTCACTATTTGCCACGAAATAGCTCATATCGTGCTTGGTTTGGAATCAAGTCACGAGGAAGTGCCTTCGTGGTCCTATGCAAAACGACATCCGAACGAGATAGTCTGCGACACGTTTGCGTCTGAACTGCTGATGCCTTATAAAAAGTGGCTCTCCGCTGTTCCCAAAGAAGAGCCCTCGCTGGGGCTTATCCAACACATGGCCAATTTGTTCGGCACGTCATTCCCAGCCGCAGCGTCAAAGTTCGCCAGTCTCAGCGACATTCCGTGCGCATTCGTCACCATGGAACGCGGTACGGTGCGGTATGCCGCTCGCTCCACGGCCTTGCGGCAAGCAGGGGCCTGGATACCTCCAAGATCGGTCATTCCAGCAGGCTCCGTGGCTCACCAAATCCGAGCTTCAGGGAATAACGCGACTGAGACGAGGGAAGTTTCCCAGGACCTCTGGTTCGACAACTGGGAAAAGGGCCTTGATCTATGGGAGCTATCAAGGCACTACCAACGCTCCGATACCACCGTCTCTTTGCTATGGTTCGACCGCGACGATTTACCGGAGGTAGAGGTAACCCGATTCGGCGCCCGGGTCGAAGACGATGGAGGATTGGCTGAATTGACGGGCGAACTGCCATGGCCGGGACGCAGTAAGCGCCGCTAAATAGCGGTTTTTGCCAACCCCAGATGAATGGCAATTGCACTATTTAGCATGCAATCTAACTACAAAACCTCGAGCTAGCCGTCTCAGAGGATGATTAACCTAAGCGTAGCTAACCGGGCACAAACTGTGGGTAACAGAGAGGGTAATAGCGAATAATTTTAATTTTTTTACGTTATAATTCAAGATAATATATAGTTTATTAGCGTGACGCCGTCTCCACCAAACAACCGAGAAAAAGCTCCTGATTTCAGGGGCTTTTTTTCGTTTCCAACCTCCCAATTTCCGGATAGTTGACAACATTTTGCCAACATAGAATTTCTCGCCTCTTACGCCACCCCATCTAAAAACTGTTCAATTTTTGCCCGTGATCGCCATATATCGTTTCCTTTTACTCGACAGCCACAACATGTAGGGATTTGACGATGAGAAAACCCGTGACGGCGAACGAGGAACGGATTGACGAGATCGTAAGGCAAGGGAAAAGCGACTATTTCACGACGAAAGGCAACTATGAGAACCCGTACAAATCAGGCACAGCCGAACACAACGCCTATGAGCGTGGGTGGATGCAGAGCTTGAAACGGGTTTCGAAACCATTTCCTGGTGGTAGCGGTAAGGCAGGAAGTTATTCGCTCGCTGACCGGTACAGGAATATGCCAGGGTGGCGCGGGCCTGGGGATGATCAGGACTGACCTGAGTTCGTGGTAAGGCCTGGGAGACCTGATATACTAGGTAGTGCACGTTGAGTTTTGAGAACGTGAGTTGTTGATGAAACACGGGCGTTTGAACTAGCTGCAAGAGGGTACTGAAAATGGCGCAGAGTGCAGAGAAGAGAATGCCTTCAGATGAGCAGAAGGCGGAGCACGTCAGAAAGACCAGAGTGGCCAATTATCGAGCCAGCATGCGCCTGGAAGGGTTTGAGGTACACACGACTCCGTCATCCTCAACTAAGTCCAAACTCATTCGGAAATACAAAAAGCTGGCTGTGAAGTGTGCTTGATAAGTATGGCGTCGGCAACGACAGCTACTGCTATGAAAATTCAGATGTTTTGGTCAATCTTTTAGACATCACAGATGGTTCACTTCTTGAAGACGCGGAGCGGGACATATCCAATGTCAACGCGGGTGCCATTGAGTTCAGTCCACCTCCTTACGATTTAACCTACCTGAAAACGATTCATCGCCTGCTTTTTCAGGATATCTACTCTTGGGCCGGTGAAATCCGAACGGTTGACATATCAAAAGCGGCCACCCGGTTCTGCAATGTGCAATGGATCGAGAAGGAATCCGGGAAGATATTCGGCAGGCTCAAAGATGAATACTATCTTATCTCTCTGCCCAGGGAAGAACTGGTGAAAAAAGCCGCTGAATACTACGGCGACATCAACATGATTCACCCGTTCCGAGAGGGCAATGGCCGGGCCCAGCGGATATTCTTCGAACACCTGATTGTGAATGCCGGGTTCGACGTTTCCTGGAATGGCATTGATCAAGAAAACTGGATAGCCGCCAACGAAGCCGCTGTGGTGTGTGACTACGATCCACTTGCCAGCATTTTCGAGACCTGCATCGGCGAGCCTTTGGCGCCGTAGCTGATGCCTTCATGAAGGTGTCAACAAAGTGTTCACAGTAATGCGGTTTTGCATGATGTCGGGCTCTGATCCAGAACCCGACGTGAGACCAGCGAAAGCCATGACATCATGGCCTTCGCCGCAGTTGTCAGGCAGCCACCGTGTCCATCTGGCCCCGCTTGCGCCGTCGGTTTTGCGCGCCAGCAATAACCAGCAGCAGAAGCACCCCTGGTACAAACATCCATTTCTTGTCAGGTCGGTCGGTCTTCACCTGAACGCTGGTAATTTCCCAGCCGTAGCTGATGCCCAATTTCTGGGCCCTGCTGCCAAAATTTACGTTGTTGACCCGCAGGTTTTCTCCGTCACGGGAGACGATCAACCCGGCACTGGCCAACCGTTTCAGCGGCTCATCCCGAGGACCCAGGGGCAGGATCACAACCCTGTTCACATGGTTGCCTTCGATGGTATCCCCCACCACTCTCACCCGTATCGAGGCACCATCGGGCAGCTCATCCGCCACCTGGAGTACCCTGGCTCCCTGCTCCATCTGATATTCCGGCTGGACCAGATCCATCCAGAATCCCGGACGGAACAGGGTGAAGGCCACCAGCAGCAGCCCAACGGTCTCATACCAGCGACAGCGAGTGATGAAAAAGCCCTGGGTACCGGATGCAAACGCCATCATGGCCACAAGCGCGCTTGCGAAGATCATCAGGAAGTGCCAGAAACTGTGGACACCGATCAACAACAGTTCGTTGTTGAAGATGAACATGAACGGCAGGATGGCGGTACGGATATCGTAGATGAACCCTTGCACACCGGTGCGGATGGGTTCGGATCGGGCAATGGCCGCCGCGGCATAGGCCGCCAACCCCACCGGGGGCGTATCGTCGGCAAGGATGCCGAAATAGAAGACGAACATGTGCACAGCGATCAGCGGTACCACCAGTCCACTCTCCGCCCCCAGATTGACAATAACCGGAGCCATCAGCGTGGACACCACGATGTAGTTGGCCGTGGTGGGCAACCCCATTCCCAGTAATAGACTGATCAAAGCGGTAAACACCAGTACCAGCATCAGGTTGCCACCAGAGATGTAACCGACGAACTCGGTCATCACCAGGCCGATGCCGGTCAGGGTAACCGTGCCCACGACGATACCGGCCGCGGCTGTGGCAACGCCGATACCAATCATGTTGCGGGCGCCGCCGGTGAGGCCGTCCCAGACATCAACAACACCGCGGCGGGCATTATTCGCCACGCCCCCGGATTTACGGAAGAAGGATTTCAGAGGGCGGTGAGTCAGGGCAACCACAATCAGGAATACCGTGGCCCAGAAAGCAGACAGATCCGGCGACAGCCGCTCAACCGCGAGGCACCAGACCAGCACAACCACAGGCAACAGGTAATACAGGCCCGACTTGATGGTGGGGCCGGGTTCGGGCAACACATCGAACTCTGGATTTTCGTCCAGGTCCGGCAATCGTGAGGCATAGGCAACCAGCGCCAGATACACCAGCATCAGCACCGCACCCATAACCCAGGTGGCAGCGGCCCCAAATACGTCCTTGGTCCAGCCCACCCCGTAATAGACCGCGCCGGTAATCAGCACCATGCCGAAGAAGCTCATCAGAAACGACAGCAAGGACCGGTGCCACGGCTTGGGGTTGAGCCGGGGCAGACCCTTGAGATCCATTTTCATGGCTTCCAGGTGGACGATGTAAAACAGCGCCATGTAAGCGATCAACGCTGGCAGTGCCGCCGCCTTGATGACCGCGGTATAGGGTATGCCCACGTATTCCACCATCAGGAATGCGGCGGCGCCCATGACCGGCGGGGTCAACTGACCATTGACCGAAGAGGCACACTCGATTGCACCGGCCTTGTGTGCCGGGAAGCCTACCCGCTTCATCAACGGGATAGTAAAGGTCCCGGTGGTCACCACATTGGCAATGGAGGAACCGGAAATCATGCCGGTAGCGGCGGAAGAGACCACCGCCGCTTTTGCCGGCCCCCCGCGCAGATGGCCGAGCAGGGAAAAGGCAACGCGGATGAAGTAGTTCCCCGCGCCCACTTTCTCAAGCAGTGCTCCAAACAGGACAAACAGGAATACCATCGAGGTGGAGACGCCCAGAGCAACCCCGAACACGCCTTCAATACCCAGCCAGTACTGGGACATGCCCCGACTGAGTGATATCGACTTATGGGAAATAATGTCGGGCATGTAGGGCCCGAGGAACGCGTAGCCAATAAAGACCGAGGCAACAATGGTCAGCGGCGGCCCCAGGGCGCGCCTAGTCGCTTCCAGTAACAGCACCATACCGACAACAGCCACCCCGACATCGTAGGTTGTCGGCAGGCCCGGCCGGTTGGCCAGTTGGTCATAGAACAGAAACAGATAGCCGGCACAGAAGGCGCCAACCAGGGCAAAGACCCAGTCCAGAGCGGGCACATGGTCGCGAGGCGATCGCTTGAACGCCGGATAGGCGGTAAAGGCCAGAAATATGGCAAACGCCAGGTGAATCGAACGGGCTTCTGTGTAATTGAAAATACCAATATTAAAAATAAACGGCAGCGGTGACGCGAACCACAACTGGAACAGGGACCAGGCCAGCGCCACCAGTGTCAGAGTCTTCGCGACCAGGGAGCCGGGCTTACGCGCTCCGGTATCCGCCTCGGCGATCAGATTTTCCAGCTCCTCTTGCGAAGTCGCTGTGTCGGAATTTTGGTTGCTCATGCAGCTTCTCTCTCAGCCATGAACCGCTAACGATGCCGGGTCCAGGCTGGGTGACACGTCGGAAATGGCGGCGCCCACCGGCCCCGCCGCGGGTCATACCGGAATACCCGCACACGGTTTCCGTGGCGGGTACTCGCGATCATAGAAAGGCATCCCGGCCGGGGGTCCGAGCCCCGTCGGCAACCTTTCTACTTCAACAGGCCCTGCTCTTTGTAGTACTTTTTTGCGCCGTCAGCGAGCGGCGCGGAAAGAGCTGCCTTGACCATCTCCGACTTCTTCAGGTTAGCGAAAGCCGGATGCAGCTTGCGGAACTGATCGAAGTTGGAAAATACCGACTTGACCAGGTCGTAAACTACCTGCTCTGGCTCGTCAGCCGTGGTGGCAACCGTGGCGCGAACACCAAAGGTCGTCACAGAGTCCGGATTGCCACGGTACATTCCACCGGGAATCGTCGCCCAGGAGTAATAGGGTTCGCTTTTGACGATCTTCTTGATGGTGGGCCCGTCTACCGAAACCAGTTTGGCATCACAGGTTGTAGTGGCTTCGGAAATGGAACCGTTGGGGTGACCGACCGTGAAGACGATTGCATCAACCTTGTTGTCGCACAGCGCTTTGGACTGCTCATTGGAGGCCAACTGAGAGGTCAGCTTGAAGTCACTCATTTTCCAGCCATAGGCATCCATCAACATGTTCATGGTTGAACGCTGACCGGAGCCCGGGTTACCGATGTTGACGCGCTTGCCCTTGAGATCTGCAAACGTCTTGATCCCTGAATCGGCTCGGGCTACGACAGTGAACGGCTCCGGATGCACCGAGAAAACCGCACGCAGATTTTTCACGGCCCTGTCGCCACTGAAGGGGGGTTCACCGTTGAATGCCTTGTATTGTACATCCGACTGCATGACGCCGAAGTCGATCTCGCCTTTACTCAGGGCATTGGCGTTGTATACCGATCCACCCGTGGACTCCACGGAGCAGCGTACGTTGCTCTCGTTGTCAGCACTGTTCATAAGACGGCAGAGGCACCACCCAGCGGGTAGTAGACGCCGGTCACGCCCCCGGTACCGATGGTGATGAAGTTACCACTGGCGGCCTGCGCCGAACTGGCGGCCATGGTGATACCGGCGGCCAGAGTCATGGCCAGTTTGAATTTTGTAAATAGTTTCATAGAAATACCCTTCGGTTGCAGAAACGGTCATTGTCCTTGTATTTATCAGTTCCTGGGCATCAGCCCGGGTCGTCCTTGCCTACAGGGATTGCCCCCTGGAACGTGCGTTGTTTGCCATCTTTTGTTGTCTTTTTATCCCCTCTTTTCCAGTGAATGACAAGAGCCGGCCAGGTTGAATCCCTGGCCGGCTCCTCAGGACGACGGCTCGGATTGTTCGCCGCGCAGTATCAGAACCGAGCAGGTGGCGCGCTCGACCACCCGCGACGAGTTCGAGCCCAGCAACACCTCTTCCAGAGGGCGCCGATGGTGGGCTGTCATGACGATCAGATCCGCCTGAAAATGCCGGGCCTGAAAGAGAATCCGGTCCGCTGGCTGCCCTTCATGAACGGACAGGCTATGGGCTACATCCGCCGGTATCCGCTGGGCCGCCAAATCCTTCAGTTGCGTCTTTACCGATTCCGTCGCCCGATCCACTGCCCCGGCCTCGAAGTAATCAGCAACCAAAGGCGAACTGAAACCAGGCAGGACGGTCATCAGGTGAACCTCACCCTGGCCCTCACGGGCCCGGCTGACAGCCTCGCCGATAGCCCCCGTGGAAAACTCCGGTTCGTTGAGATCGACCGGAACCAGTATGTGCTTGTACATGACGCAGCCCTCCTGTTATGCAGACTGATCGCTGCCCTCACTGTCAAGATGGATATAGCCGCCAAAAGCATCCATGGTGGATTCGAACCGTTTGATACTGGCCAGCGTCCGCGCCCCACCCAGAGCTACGCATTCCGCCAGCAAGACTTCCACCAGAGCCATAGAAGCCAGTATGGTAGGAAAATAATGGGGGGTATTCATAGTTACGGCAAATACGACTTCCGCTGCACTCGCCAATGGTGAACGCAATGTATCGGTAACCACAATCAGGCGAGCCCCACTGTCCCGCACGATATCCAGAGCGCGCACGATTTCGGTGGCATAGGGATTGAAACCGAACGCCACCACCACATCCCTGGGTCCGATTTCCGACAGTTCGTTCAACAGAGCGCCCTCGAACCCCCGCACCAGGGATATGTTGGGCATGGCGATGCGCCCAACGTAGGCAAAGTGGTAGGCGCACGAAAAGGTATCCCGGAAGCCAATGGCAAACACACGTCGCGCGCTCACGACAAGCTTCGCTGCGACCTGAATCCGATGCCGGTTTTCAGGCTGGAAGAACTGCTCCAGATCATCGATCGCAGCACCGGCATAGTTGAAGAAAATCTCGTTATCGGGGGACGCGCTGGCCATATCCTGCAGGGACACGGCCCGACGGCTGAAAATCACCGGACGACGACTCTGTACCGCATCCTGGAACACCTGACGGAATCCGTCGTAGCGCTGAAAGCCGGCTTCCTTGGCCAATCGGGTCAGCGTAGACGGTGTTACCGTCGCTGCCGCTGCGGCCTTGCGAATCGACAGCAGCGCCACGTCCACCGGGTTCTCCAGCACATAGCTGCAGGCGCGACGCAACTGGGGCGTCATACGATCCCTGCGGTCAGTTAACAGCGCCATCAACTGATCCAACTGTCGCGGGTTTTCGCCAGTGTTCGGGTTCTCGTTATTCGCCATCGAAATGCCCTGCTGGATACCGCTTGAAAGTTGCAATAGGTAATGATGCTATTTTTTCAAAACACAGGCAATAATAAAACGTTCGTGATATTTTGTCGTTGACCTGAATCATTTGTTCCATTTATTATTTCATATAACACAAATGTGTTATTTATCTGGAGCTCCAATGACCCGCCCCGCTTACGAGACGGTCTTGTATGACCGTATTGATCACTACGCTGACATTCGCTTTAACCGGCCACACCGCCTCAATGCGGTAGTGGAACAACTGTACCTGGACACCATCGACGCTCTACGACGCGCCGAAGCCGACCCGGAAGTACGCGCCATTGTGCTGACGGGCGAGGGCCGGGCCTTCTGTGTCGGTGCTGACCTGAAGGAGCATGGCAGTGGTCACCGCAATGCCTATCAGCGCCGCCAGTATCTACAACTGGGCAACGACGTTTGCGAGACGCTGTTCAACCTGAAAAAACCCGTGGTCGCCGCAGTCAACGGCTACGCGTTAGGGGCCGGCGCGGAAATGGCCGTGGCCTGCGACTTTGTCTTGATGGCGGAGAACGCGCAGATCGGCTTCCCGGAAGTAAGCATCGGCACGAATGTCGGGGGCGGCGTAACCCAGACCCTGCCGCGTCTGGTCGGCCTCGCCAGGGCACGGGAACTGCTGTTCATGGGGGACCGCATCGATGGCCGCGAAGCGGCCCGAATCGGACTGGTTACCCGGAGCGTCAGCGATTCGGAGCTACCCGCACAGGCGGCTGCCTTCGCCCAGCGTCTGGCGTCCAAAGCGCCGGTGTCCATGGCGCTGGCCAAGGGTCTTCTCAACCACGGTGAATCCCGTGACCTGCAAACCCAACTGGGTCTGGAACTGGATGGGGTGTTTGCCTGCACCGTAACCGAGGACTGGCAGGAAGGTATTGATGCCTTCGCCGAGAAACGCGCGCCGCGCTTCAAGGGACGTTGAGGATGACAGACTCCACGAGGCGCAGCCCTCTGCACGATTTCCTGGCCCCCGACTCGATCGCTATTATCGGCGCCTCGACCGATCCCACAAAACGCGGCTACAAGGCGCTTGTGGGCCTGCTCGAAGGTGGCTATGAGGGGCGTATCTACCCCATCAACCCCAAAGCCCCGGAGATCATGGGGCTGGCGGCCTATCCCTCCATACTGGCTTTGCCTGCCGCCGCCGACCTGGCGCTGATCTGCACGCCCGCAGCGGCGGTCCCCGGCATTCTGCGTGACTGCGGAAAAAACGGCGTCCGCGGCGCGGTTATCCTGGCCAGTGGCTTCGCGGAAGTGGGCGGCTCCGGCGTCCAGCTTGAAGCCGAGACCCTGGCCGCGGCCCGGGACGCCGGGGTGCGTATCATCGGCCCCAACACGTCCGGCATGTTCAACCTGCACAAGCACATCAACCTGCTGGCGCTGCAGGATGTGAAACCCGGGGATATCGGCATTGTCTCCCAATCCGGCAACATGCTGCTGTCCCTGGCGCTGCAGGCCCAGCGCAATGGTTTTATCGGCTTCAGCACCTATGTCGGCCCCGGCAACCAGACCGATATCGGTTTCGGTGACTATCTGCGCTACCTCAGTGAGGATGAGAAAACCCGGGTCGCCACCTTCTATGTCGAAGGTTTCAGGGATGGCCGTGCGTTCCTCGAGGCGGCCCGCGAGGCCACCCGGGTCAAGCCGGTTGTGGTCTACAAGTCCGGGAGTACCGAGGCCGGACAGAAATCGGCCAGTTCCCATACCGGCGCACTTGCCGGCAGCTACGCGATGACCGTTGACCTTTTACGCCAGTGTGGTGTCAACGTGGTTGCCCAGTCCGACGAGATCCTGCCGGTGGCTGAAGGCCTCGGGCTGCTGCAGCAGGCACCGGGCAAGCGTATCGCTATTCTTTCCGATGGTGGTGGCCAGGCCACCATTGCCAGCGACCGGATCTCCGAGGCCGGCCTGAAACTTGCGGAACTCAGTACCCTGACCCGGGAACGACTGGCGAATATCCTGTTTTCCCAGGCCTCCCTGTCGAACCCTATAGACGTGGCCGGCAGCACCGATGCCAACCCGGGCCTGTTTACCGATTGCGTGGACATCCTGCTGCGGGACGAACAGGTGGACATTGTATTCCTGGTGGGTATGTTCGGCGGTTACAGCATCCGGTTCGATCAGTCTCTCCAACCGGCGGAGGAACACTGTGCCACGGAAATGGCCCGGTGTGTACGTGAGCGCGGCAAGGGCATGGTTGTCTACAGCCTGTATGCACCGGTTCGGCCACAGGCGCTCATGACCCTCCGTGAAGCCGGCATTCCCGTCTACGACTCCATCGAGTACGCGGTTACCACCCTCCGCGCCCTGTCCGATCGGGGCACCTACCTGAAACATGCCAATGTCCCTCCGCAGAATCTGGAACTGGGCGTCACCGATGAAGCCACCGTGCTGTTCGAACGCGCGCTGGCCGAACAGCGTGACCTGCTGGAGCCGGAAGCCCGAGCGGTGCTCGCCAGCTACGAGGTACCGGTGCCCGACAGTCGCTGGGTCCGCAACGACACCGAACTGGGCCAGGCCGCGCGTCATTTTGCCGGCACGCCCGTGGCCATGAAGATCGTCTCCAGGGACATCCTGCACAAATCGGACGCCGGCGGCGTGCGCCTGAACCTGGCCAGCGAACAGGACCTGCATAGCGCCCGCGAGACCATCCTTCGGAATTGCCGGGGTTATAGCCCGGACGCTGCACTGGAGGGTGTTCTGCTGACGCCGATGGCCCGCAAGGGGATCGAGGTGATCATCGGTGCCAGCCGGGATCCGGTGTTTGGCCCCGTGGTGATGTTCGGACTGGGGGGCATTTTCGTGGAACTGTTCAAGGACGTGGCGTTCCGGGCTGCGCCTCTGAGTCGCCATGATGCCGAATCCATGTTGGCCCAGGTGAAGGCGGCCCGTATCCTCGATGGTCTGCGTGGAGAAGCGCCCGTGAACAAGGCGGCCCTGGTCGATCTGTTGCTGCGCATTTCGGCTATCATCACGCAGTACCCTGAGATTGAATCACTGGACCTTAACCCGGTCATCGTCCACTCCGATGGCTACGAAGTGGTCGACGCCCGCATCATCGTCGGCACCGACGATCAGACACGAGGAAATGAATGATGGACAAACCGGTTTTGAAGGACGCCCGCCTGGATGTAGCGGACCGCGTCGCCGTAATGACCCTGGACCGGGACGATATGCGCAATGCCCTCACCGGTACCGCCCTGATCGACGATATCGTCACCGTGGCGGACTGGGTGAACCGCGCCGGAGAGGTTTCGGTTCTGGTCATGACGGGCGCCGGGTCCGCATTCTCAGCCGGCGGCAACATCAAGGACATGCGTGATCGTAGCGGCGACTTCGGCGGTGACGTGGCCGACGTGGAAAACAAGTATCGCCGCGGCATCCAGCGCATTCCCCTGGCCATGGACCGGATCGAGGTGCCGGTCATCGCCGCCGTCAACGGCCCGGCCATTGGTGCCGGCTTTGACCTGGCCAACATGGCGGATCTGCGTCTGGCTGGCGAACGCGCCCGTTTCGGCGAGACCTTTCTCAATCTGGGCATCATTCCCGGTGACGGCGGTGCCTGGCTGATGCAGCGCCTGATCGGCTACCAGCGTGCCTTTGAGCTGACGCTGACCGGCCGCATCATTGATGCCCATGAAGCGCGTGACCTCGGCCTGTTACTGGAGGTGACCGCGGATGATGCGTTGATGGACCGCGCCCTGGAGCTTGCCCGGCGCATGGCGGCCCAGCCGCCGGCCGCCACCCGTCTGACCAAGCGCCTGATGAAGTCCGCCCGGCGCATGGAACTGCCCGACTTCCTCGACCTGTGTGCCTGCTTCCAGGGCATGAGCCACAATAGCAGTGAACACGCACAAGCCGTGCAGCGCTTTCTGGAACGCCAGACCAGCGCCCGCCGTTAGGGTCCGAGCAATCCCCCACGGCAGACTTCCCCGCGAGATTGAGGATTACAGCGCCTATGAAGGCGAGCATCGCAAGCGCCAAATCGAAATCGCGGTGCAACTGTTCGAGGCGATGGGCATTGAGCGTCATGATGCCGAGCGTCGGCAGGACTGGGTGATGCGGGGTTTTCGGCAGTTCGATGCGCCGGTCTCGATCGTCGTCTGTTTCGACAAATCACTGCTGAACAACACCATCGCCCACTTTGATACCGGCGCGATGACCTACGGCCTGGTACTGGCCGCCTGGAGCAAGGGCCTGGGGGCGGTGATCAACGGCCAGGGCATTATGCAGAGTCCGGTGGTGCGTGAAGTCGCAGACATCCCGGACGATCAGGTTATTCTGACCTGCGTCGCGCTGGGTTGGCCAGATGATGGATTTGTAGCGAATTCCGTGGTCTCACGCCGTCGACCGATAAGTCATGTTACGCGATTTCTGGGCTTTGACGACTAAGGAACCTCTGATTAAGTCTATTGGCAATTCTGGCTCTCCCTGAAAGCCGGAATCAAGGCGAGGCTTCGCAGGAAGGCTGGTTGCCTTTCAAGAAGGCTCAACGCGGAGTCCGGTTTTCAGGGAGAGCCCCTGCGGGC
>JASBRL010000103.1 GCA_030149475.1 Marinobacter sp. | reverse complement strand
CAACGCTTGCCCACAGGGGCTCTCCCTGAAAGCCGGACTCCGCGTTGAGCCTTCTTGAAAGGCAACCAGCCTTCCTGCGAAGCCTCGCCTTGAGTCCGGCTTTCAGGGAGAGCCAGAATTGCCAATAGACTTAATCAGAGGTTCCTTATACGTGCGTCGTCAGGCGCTTGCCAGAATGTTGCGTTGACCCAGCGATGTTTGCTGACCACTGGCGCCATAAAGCTTGGCCTGACCGGAAGACCCACGAAAAATATCAGTCAGTGACGCGAGGCGTTTCTGCAGGTGAGCAATGATGCGACCGTTCAGGCCGTTCAGTTCATGACATTGCGCCAGCTTTTTTTCTGCCGTTTGCCAGAGGTTCGTCAGATCGGTCAGTCCGGCACTTCGAATGAACTGCGACGGCGCGCCAGTTTCCGGCCGATAGCCCATGGCGACCAGCGCATGAACTTTCTGCCTGGCCCGGTCGCGAATCCGGTTCAGCAGTGAATTTTTGACCTGGGTGAGTGGCTCGATTGCGTTGATATCCGACCCCCTCAGCGCCATTTTTTCGGCTGTCAGAGTATCGTTAAGTTGGTCAAGATCCCTGATATCGTCATTGAGCAGTTTTGTCAGATCATCAATTGCAGCCATGATTTATTCACCCGAAAATGCTTTTATCCATTTCAAGCATTTTCTGGGCCAGTTTTTCCGCGTCGATTTTATAGCTGCCGTCAGCCAGGGCAGATTTAATCTGCTCAATACGCTTGTCGTCCGTTTCCGGATAGCTGTTCAGTTTCTGCTCAAGCTGCTTGAGCCCCTTGGCCTGGGAGCTGAGACTGACGTTTTCGCCCCGAGGGGTCTGGGCATTGGCTTGTTCCGGTTTGGCCGGTTGCGCCTGTCTGGGCGTCTGGGTCTGTTCCGTGCTGCTCTTCCGGGTGTTGACCTGGCCTGAGCCGATTCCATTGACGTCAACTGTCATGGCGATACCTGCTATCTCGTTGGGGTCCGGGGCGAAAACCTCGGAACGTATAGGGATTTTAATGGTTAGCGGCAGTCATTCACAAATCTTTAGGGAACCTCTGCGTTTTAAGTGCAACTCCTCAAAAAACGGCAATCCATTGCCGCCGGGCGGCAAAGCGGTGTCCTGCGAGTGCGATATAAGCGCGCTGATCACATGGGGATTTCCACATGCCCCGGTTCGGTAATCAGTCCGCGAACCGTACGTTTTGAGGCCAGATTCTGTATGGGCACCTGATCGCCGACCTGGCCACTGGCCAGGGCCTTGCCCCGGGTTTGCACGGAAAAATTGCCTGACCGTGCCGTTATGACCACGTGGTCCCCTCTGGATACCGCGTCCGGTACGTCGACGAGATCCGGTGTCAACACCGTGCCGGCATTGACTGAGCGGGCCATAACGCGACCGAGCAGGGCCTTGCGGTCCCGGATCGGCTTCCGGTGGATGGTGTTCAAGGCAACATCAGCGGTGGTGATCATATCGGCGGTGAGTCGTGTCCCCCGTGTGAGCGGGTTCGCTGCCACCAGGGCAGGCCCGTGAATGTCCACAGTGGTGGAGACAAACAGGCGCCAGGGGCGGTCGCCCTGGCAGGAAATTTCAAGCCTGGGCGCCCCGGTCTTCCAGGGATCGCCACTGAAGTTGACCGCCGGGCCGTTATCGCAGGCGGCCATCCGGAGTCGCGAATCGACGGTTCCCAGCGTGTATTGAACACGATAGCCGCGGGCCTGCTGGGCGTCGACAAACCGTTCGAGAAAGGCCGAGGCGGCGGCATCGATGTCGGCAGGCCGGGTATAGGTATCGTTTCGGGCCCAGGCCGATGACACGGAAAGTAGTAAGCCAATTAAAATGATGATGCGCATATGCAGCAGTTTGTCCTATGCTTTGGCAGACATCGGGCCTGATCAGGCGCGCCTTTAAATAACGGACCGACCTCAATAAATCGGCTTTGCGGCCGATGAATACGTCAGGTGGCGGCAAGGTCCGTGCCTGACCTTGCATTAAGCAATATCCATGAAGCAATATCCATGCCGAAGCAATCGGCGCAGGGTGATCAGGAGCACAGAGTAATGGCAGGGGTACTGGACAGTGTAAATCAGAGAACCCAACTGGTGGGGCAGAATCGGCTGGAGTTGCTGTTGTTCCGGTTGCGCGGGCGGCAAGTTTACGGGATCAACGTCTTCAAGGTGAAGGAAGTACTGCAGTGTCCGCGCCTGTCCTCGCTGCCGAACAGTCGCCCGATGGTGCGCGGTGTGGCCCACATACGCGGTGAAACCATCCCCATCATTGACCTTGGCATGGCTATCCGGATGCCGGCGATTCCGGTGGAGGAGATCAGCACCAGTTTTGTTATCATCACCGAGTATAACCGCAAGACTCAGGGCTTCCTGGTCACCGGTGTTGATCGAATCGTCAATATGAACTGGGAAGACATTCTGCCGCCGCCAAAGGGAGCTGGCCGGGACGTTTATCTTACCGCTGTCACCAGGCTTGATGATAAGCTGATTGAAATCATTGATGTAGAAAAAATTCTTTCAGAGGTCTCACCGCTTGACGATACGGTGACTGACAAGGTCCTGAGCCGCTCCGGCGAGAAAGATCGAGGTGATTCCCTGCCGGTACTGGTGGTTGATGATTCGTCGGTTGCACGGCGGCAGATCGAGCGCTGCCTGATGGCCATAGGCCTTGAGGTCGTTACCAGGAACGATGGCAAGCAGGCTCTGGATTATCTGAAGGAGCTCACGGCCGACGGGTCCAGGGGGACGGACCATGTGTCGATGGTGATTTCCGATGTGGAAATGCCGGAGATGGATGGCTATACGCTGGTAACACGATGCAAAAACGACCCGGCTATTGCCGGGCTGTATATCATGCTGCACACGTCACTCAGTGGCGTATTCAACAAGGCCATGGTCCAGAAGGTGGGGGCGGACGATTTTATGGCGAAATTCAGCCCCGACGAGTTGGCTGAACGGGTCATGGAAATTCTCGACCAGGGCTGATATGAACTCACGTCAGACCAGGTTCAACCATACAGAGATCCAATGAAAGCAGATATTACGCCGCAGGAATACGAAGCATTCAAGTTATTCCTGCAGGATGCGTGCGGGATATTGCTGGGTGAAAACAAGCAGTACCTGGTAAAAAGCCGGCTGCGCCGTATTCTTGAAGAGCATGAATTGTCGACTCTGGGGCAACTGCTCGATCGCCTGAAACGCCCCGGTCGCAGCGCGCTGCAGGAAGTGGTCATTGACGCCATGACGACCAATGAGACGCTGTGGTTCCGTGATAGCCATCCCTTCAGGGTTCTGTCCGGGAAACTGCTGCCGGAGCTTGCTGAGCGTCGTTCGGGCAGGGGTGTCCGCATCTGGTCCGCAGCCTGTTCAACAGGACAGGAGCCATACTCCATTGGCATGGTGATCGAGGAATACCGGCGCCTGAAGCCGGGCAAGCTCAGTAATGACATCAGAATCACCGCGACAGATATATCCAAAAGCGTACTGGAAGTTGCCCGGCGCGGTGAGTATGAAATGCTGGCGATCGGCCGGGGGTTATCTCCCGAGCGGCAGAAGAGTTTTTTCAACACGTCCGTTAACGGTAGCTGGCAGATCAAACCTTCGATCAGGTCCATGGTGGACTTTCGGGAGATCAATCTGCTGGAGCGTTACATGCTGGGCAAATTTGACCTGGTATTCTGCCGCAACGTACTTATCTATTTTTCGGCCGAACTGAAGCGCGATATCCTGACCCGGATACACGCCACCCTGAATCCGGGTGGCTACCTTATTCTGGGCGCGTCAGAATCGTTGAATGGCTTGCCCGACCTCTATGAAATGGTCCAGTGTCATCCGGGTATCATTTACCGCAAAAAATAGCAGGCACCCGGCTATCAGTCCGTCCGCAGTATGATCTGAGGAAGCGCTGAACAATCCAGAGCTTCCCTAAGGAGCGCCGAATTCACCGAACTCGACAGGCTTGCGGATGCAGAACACATGCGCCCCGGACGCCTCGACGGCGTCTATCAGTCGTCCGCCAAGCGAGTCACTGAGCACAAAGACAACTTCCACCGGTTGGTCGGCCAGTTCGAAGAAGTGGGCCGAGTGTATCTGGCCGTTCTGGCCCAGGCCTTCGCTGTTCATACGTTTGGTGTATTGCCGGATGCCCATGTCGCGGGCTGTTTCGACGACCAGGTCGACCACTCGCTTGCCCTGATACCGGCGGTTTTGCGGCGCAATGAAGATAATCTCGTAGCCTGATTCCATCTTAAACTCCTCCGCTTACCCAGCGTGCGAAGACAAAGGTTCCCAGACCCAGCAACGTCATCGCCAGGGATCCCCCGACGTGTACAAAGATTCCGCCAAGCGTCCACCAGAACTTGCCGGCCTGTAAAAGTGTCACCATTTCCGCCGAAAAGGTAGAAAATGTCGTCAGCGCGCCCATAAAGCCGGTAATAACGAACAGTCGCCACTCCGGAGACAGGCTTGTGTTGTGTGCAAAAAACGCAATGGCCAGCCCGATCAGATAGCCGCCGATCAGATTGGCCGCCAGTGTTCCCAGCGGGATCTCGGGGAACAGGGCGTTCAGGCGCATGCCGAGAAACCAGCGTATCAAGGCACCGCAGGCCGCGCCGCCGCTAATGGCAAGTACAGAGGTCCACATCGATTTGCCTCATTAGTGGGTGGTCCGAGCGTGAGCTGAGTATATCCAATACTATCAGAGAAATACCAAACTGCCTGGCATGACCTGTGCGGTCGAACCCGAGGGTTCTCATCCAGTTTATCGGCCAATAAAAAACCCGACATAAAGCCGGGTTTTGTATTGGCGGAGAGAGAGGGATTATTCGGCGCCAGGCGCCTCACCCCTTCGGGGCCGTCGTCGCAGGCTCCGACGTTCCTGCGCAGGCGTTGCCTGCTCCGGTCGAACCCGAGGGTTCTCATCCGTTTTATCGGCCAATAAAAAACCCGACATAAAGCCGGGTTTTGTATTGGCGGAGAGAGAGGGATTCGAACCCTCGATACGCTATTAACGTATACACACTTTCCAGGCGTGCGCCTTCAGCCACTCGGCCACCTCTCCAATAAACTGTTGCACTGGTTTGAGCGCCAGGTCATTTGCCGAGGCAAATGAACACTTTCCAGGCGTGCGCGTTATTCGGCACTTCGTGCCTCACCCCTTCCGTAAACTCCAGGGGCCGTCGTCGCGATGCTTCGACGTTCAGTCGGCCGTTCCGGCCTTGGTGTCAGCCACTCGGCCACCTCTCCAATAAACTGTTTCAAATCAGCCTGCTGATCCGAGGGCGCAAACTCTAATGGGTTTCGGCGAATTTCGCAAGACCCGAGTCGAAAGAACCGTGTCCGGTCGGGATATCAACGGATCCGGAAGTCCTCGAAGCCACCCTGTGCGGGGTGCTTTTCAACGCTGATGTGGGTCACGTCGGCTGACGGCGGGCCTTGTCGGCACCAGTCAAGCAGGGACTGGAGGTCCGGTTCCGGCCCTTCTGCGACGATTTTGACTCGTCCGTCACGGAGGTTGGTCACAAAACCGGTCAGTGATGCCTGGGTGGCACGGGACTCGGTACTGGCCCGGTAGCCGACCCCCTGAACGCGGCCTTCAATCCAGAGATGCCACTGTTCGACGCTCATGATGGTCTCCTCATAACAGCCGTATCATCCTGTAACCTATCGTACCGGCGGGGGCGGTTGGAAGAGCATTGTGGCGGGGCAAGGCAAGTGCAGCCTGTCCACAGGCTTTCCGGATGCGGTTAACGCCGGATTACTCGTTTCTCGTAGACGGTATCAATGGTTTCACCGTTCCAGATATAACCGTAGTGGCTTGACTGGATGACGCTGTGCAGAACCCGGGGGGTGAGCAGGGCAAAGCAGTCTACGCCGGCATGGCGAACGGACCGGTAAAAAATGCCGTCCCGTCGCTCGCGTCGGGCATGCCGCCCGAGTTCACGTGCCTGGCTGTAGTCGTCCGGATCATGATACCCGTGATTTGCCCAGTCGTCGCCGCGTATATCAATGCCGGTGGCGGTGAAATCCGCCTTCAGGCAGCGCATGCTGATTTCCTGTGGTTCCATCCCGGTGTATCCAAGCCATTTCTGCATGTGATACACCGTCTCATCGACAGCGCCGATCCGTTCGCGGGCGCAGTAGAATACGCCAAAATCACCGTTGCTGAAGCGGCTGCCATCAGGGCTCAGGTGGGTGAACGGCGCCATGGCGTAGTGGCAGCCGCGAATGCCGAAGGGGCGGTCCGATACCGCCACCCGGCTGATTTCCCCGATCTCGTCCCGGATTCGGGGGTTGACCCGTGCCTGGACGGCAAACAGGGCGTCAAAATCGGCCTGGTCGGCCACGTCATCAAACAGCGATATCGGAGGGTACTTGCTGGGTACCATGCGGAACGCTTTCTGGTGGACCAGCGTGGTCAGCGGAGGGGGCTGCCTGGCTGTCACCACCAGCCTCCGCGGGCCGCATCAATGTGGCGGAAGACATCGATCAGGTCTTCCATGCGCCCTGATTTCATGATGTCCATGGCCGAACGGCCCTGGAACCAGATATGGTCATTGGGTTGGCGTACCCAGCCATACACGGAGGCTGGTTTGCTGAGAATCAGCCGCAGCCCCGCATGAATATTGAGCAAATACGCCAGGCGGTCCGCCAGGTCCACCGTGACCTTGACACTTTCCGGTGCTTTTTGCAGCCGGTAAAAGGTCGAGCGGGGTAGCTGGCCTAACAGTGCGCGCTTCTCATCCTCTGTGCAGCGCCATTTGTCCAGAATGTTGAGCACGACCGGGATAGCGGTGCGGATCTGGTCATCATTGGCGTCCTGGGCGGCCATTGGTTCAGACTGTCGTTGAATGCTCATGTGTTTGGCACCCCTTGCACGTTTGATTCATTTTAGGATATATGGATGTTTTAGTCTACAGTTGGACTGGCCGCCCCGTGCAGTGTCCGAACGCGCCTGCATACCCTTTGTGACCAGATGGAGAGGACAGTCAGCGTGAGTGACGACAGTGAGAAACAACCTGAACAGGATCCCCGGGAAGCGCCGTTCGTGGTGCCGTTTGACATGCTGACCGAGGATCAGCTGTCGGGGCTGGTTGACGAATACTGCACGCGGTTTCACGGCACCAACGACACCGAGCAACCGCTGGCAGAGCGCGACCGGGTGCTGGCGGCGGTCAGGCGGGGCGAGCTGGTGGTCTGGTTTGATCCGGTGGAGAACCGCGCCGGCCTTGATCACAAGGCGGATGAGTCGCGTCTGTAGTTGGCCCTGACCGG
>JASBRL010000101.1 GCA_030149475.1 Marinobacter sp. | reverse complement strand
CGTTTTTTGTTTCCGCACCCAGCTGATCAGACATTATTCCGATGATCTGGCGGCACCGTTAATGATTAAATCAGGATTGATTCTATGTCGACTACTACCGGTACAGTTAAGTTTTTCAACGAAGCGAAAGGCTTTGGTTTCATCACTCGTGAAAGCGGCCCGGACGTGTTTGTTCACTACAGCGCCATTCAGGGCGGTGGTTTCAAAACCCTCGCGGAAGGCCAGCAGGTTGACTTCACCGTCACCGACGGTCAGAAAGGCCCGCAGGCAGAGAACGTTGTTGCTGTGTAACTGACACGCAAGAACGCAAAAAGGCAGCTTCGGCTGCCTTTTTTATGGTTCATCGCGCTTTACCGGGAAACGCTGCTTTTATCTTCAGGAAGAAGTAGTCGTTATCCCGGTAGCCATAGGCCATCCGCTTGATGACCTTGATCTTGTTATTCATACCTTCCAGAACGCTGGTATTCATCCGGTAGGTCGCGCTGGCGACGATCCCATCGATATATCCCTTAAGCCGTTTGGCGAACAGTAGCACCGGTGCCAGTCCACTGCTGGAGGCCAGGGTTAACCAGTCTTGCCAGCGCTGCCTGGCCTCTTCCTCGGACGGCGCGAACCAGAGCTCTTTGAGCTGATCCTTTAACAGGTAGACGGTCATCAGCGGCTGATTGGCCTGCAGGAGCTCCTCAAGCTTGAGCGCCTGCTCCCCTTTGAGGTTGGCCCGGTTTCTCAGCAGCAGCCAACGACTTCGCTTAACGACCTTTCGAGCGGGCTTGTCATGGCGCAATTGGTTTGCTTGGTCAACGCGCACCCGGTCAATCACTTCCCGGCCGAACTTGGCCACGACATGGAACAGGTCGTAGACGACACGCGCCTGTGAACAATGATGCTGGACCTCTCGATCCATGGCGGTGTTCATATCCATGGCGACGGCCTCAATGCTCGCACAGACCTCTGGCCCCAGCCATTCGAAGAAGGGGCGTATGGCTTCACGGCTGTTGCCTTCACCGACCCAGAGAACTTGCTGGTTATCGGCGTTGATCACAACGGTGGCATAGCGGTGCCCTTTGAACAGGGCAAATTCATCCATGACCAACCGTCGTATTTGGCGCCGATCCGGTTCGACGACTTCTCGTTTGAGGCGTTGATGATCAATAGCCTTGACAGTATGCCAGTGCAAGCCCAGCAGCTGTGCCACGTGCTGAACCGGCATCAGCCGGACCAGGGACTCAACCCAGCTGATCATGCTCGCGGTTAGGCGCTGACGCCCCGATAGCCAGCGAATCTGTTCAAGTCGAGGTCCGCACGTGATGCACCGCACACGACGCACAGGGACTTCCAGCCAGACTCTGTACTGAAAGAGGTCGCGCTCCCGGATTCGTCGGACATGGGTATCGTGAATGGCCAGTGTGTGCTGGTGGCAGCCACTGCAACAAGGCATGCAGTCTTCGGCAGGCTGTAGGCGTATCAGGACGGATTGGGGGTCGGGATGAGTATAAGATTCAACCTCGAATCCTTCCCAGAACAGAGCAAGAAGATTAGCATTCATAGTGACGGCGGTCGGCTGGTTAATTTTGTTGTTTTGGCGAACTCAAAACTAACCGGTTTTACCGCCGTCTCCTACTTTTTCACGCTACTCTGCGAAGAACCTTTTTTATTGGGTGTAGAAACCTCAACAGATACTCTTAACGTCATCCAGCTCGCCTGGCTGCCCCGTCACCCGCCTCCTTGCCAACGGTTTTACTCCGTGCTTTTTTGGCGCCGGTTCGACATAGCCGGTGGAGCCGGGCACCCATACCGATGCGGTTTTATCGATCTGCGTCACAGGCAGTCCCGCGAAATCGGTGGTCGTGTTGATCCACCTGGCGGGGTTCGGCGGTTCAGCGATCAATCAGCCAGTTGCCAAGCCACACAGCTGCAACTACCCAGACTAATACGATAACAAACATCGCGACGCGGCTGACGGGCTTGTCAAGCAGGGTATTGGCTCGCGACCGGCTCGTGCTGATCACCGCAGCCGGGGCCAGCCGGATAACCAGCCAAATCCCCAACGGCAACAACAGCACGTCGTCCACAAAGCCCAGCACGGGGATGAAATCGGGAATCAGGTCAATGGGACTGAGCGCATAGGCGGCAGTCGCCAGCGCCAACAGGCGAACCAGCCAGGGTGTCCGCGGGTCCCGCGCGACAAAATAGACGGTCACGGCTTCATGTTTCAGCCGCCGGGCCATGGTCTTCAACGTCGCCAATGCTGCCATGGCTTACTGCCGCCTCAAGGTTTATTCCCGGCCCTGAAGGGTCGCCACAATGCGGCGGGCGCCGGCCCGGTCCCGGTGTTCACACAGACAGATTCCCTGCCAGGTTCCGAGGGCAGGATGACCGTTCGATACGGGGATACTGAGCGAACTGCCGAGCAGCACATTTTTGACATGGGCCGGCATGTCATCAGGGCCTTCAGTCACGTGCTCATAATGCGGGGCGTTCTCCGGCACCATGACATTGAAATGCCGCTCCAGGTCACCCCGGACATCCGGATCGGCGTTCTCGCTGAGACACAGCGAGGCCGAGGTGTGCTGGATGAACAGGTGCAACAGCCCCACCTTGCACCCGGACAGTTCCGGCCCCTGGCGCAGGACTTCATCCGTGACCAGATGAAACCCCCGCGGATGTGGGCTGAGCGTGATGGTGGTCTGTTCCCATATCATAGAATGGCTCTGTCTCCGTTTGCCGGTAAGCGAGACCTACTTCTGTCGGTCATCCCACGGGTGAACCGGCATGACGGCCTCGGCGGTTGAATCGGTGTCCAGGGACGAGCGGAAATAGTCCATCGCCTTTTCAGCTTCGGCCAGTTCGTCGAACCGGGCCACGTGATAGATCGCTTCGCCCTCGTTCACCAGCGGCAGATTGTTCATGCCGATCACGATCCCGGAAACCGGCGAGGTAATGGCCGTTTCGGTCTCTCCAAACGGATCAGCCACCACCGCCAGCTTCTGGCCTTTGCGAACCCGCTGACCGAGTCGCGCTATCGGGCGCATGATGCCGTCGATATCGGCCCGGGCCCAGACCGAACTGGCGGCGATCTCCGAGCGGTTGCGGGGCCTGGACCGACCGGCTTTGGCCGGCAGCATTTCCAGCGCCCGCATGACACGGTTGACTCCTCGCACGCCGCTTGAGATCACCACATCGTCAAACCGCAGGGCTTCGCCTCCTTCGAAGGTCACCACCGGTATATTCAGGGAGTCCGCATACTCCCGCAAGGTACCTTCGCGCAAACTGGCGTTGATGATAATGGGCGCACCAAACGCCTCCGCCATGCGCGAGGTTTCCGGATTTTTCAGCTCAGCACGGATTTGCGGCAGGTTGAACCGGTGAATGGCACCGGTGTGCAGGTCGATAATGTGTGTGGCACTCTCCATGATCAGCGTACGGAACAGGTAGGCAATGCGCCCACCCAGAGAACCGGTCTCCGAGCCGGGGAAACAGCGGTTCAGATCCCGCCGATCCGGCAGGTAACGGGTGCGCTGGACAAACCCGAAAATATTGACAATGGGCACCGCAATCAGGGTACCCCGCAGATGCCGCAGAGATGCGTTGCGCAGCACCCGCCGGATGATCTCGACACCGTTGATTTCATCACCGTGAATGGCCGCGCAGACCAGCAACACTGGTCCTTCACGACGACCATGAACCACTTCCACCGGGATATGCAGCGGCGTGTGGGTATAGAGTTTAGCCACCGGCACTTCCACGGTCTGCCGGGTTCCGGCCTTGATTTCAGCACCGGCAAATTTGAACGGAGCGCGCGTCGCCATCTCAGCCCCTGCCCTTGGTGCGGGTTTTCCAGGGTGCCTGGTTCTTCTCGGTCCAGTCGATGATCATCCCGGCGACATTCTTGTTGGTAGCCGCTTCGATCCCCTCCAGACCCGGCGAGGAATTCACTTCCATCACCAGTGGCCCACGGCTGGAACGCAACAGGTCAACGCCGGCCACATTCAGGCCCATGGCCTTCGCCGAGGCTATGGCGGTGCGCCGTTCCTCGGGAGTAATGCGGATCAGCGAGGCGGTTCCGCCCCGGTGCAGGTTGGAGCGGAATTCACCTTCCGCCGCCTGACGCTTCATGGCAGCAATCACTTTGTCGCCGATGACAAAACACCGGATATCCGCACCGCCAGCTTCCTTGATGTACTCCTGCACCAGAATATCGGCTTTCAGGCCCATGAATGCTTCAATCACGCTCTCGGCGGCCTTGCGGGTCTCGGCCAGCACCACACCGATGCCCTGGGTGCCCTGCAACAGCTTGATCACCACCGGCGAACCACCCACCATCTTGATCAGGTCGGGCACGTTGTCGGGCTTGTTGGCAAACCCGGTCACCGGCATGCCCACGCCCTTGCGGGCCAGTAGTTGCAGCGATCGCAGTTTGTCTCGGGCCCGGGTAATCGCGACCGACTCGTTCACCGGGAACACCCCCATCATTTCAAACTGACGCAGTACTGCCGTGCCATAGAAGGTGACCGAGGCCCCGATACGGGGAATAACCACGTCGAAGTCGTCCAGGGTTTCGCCGTGGTAGTGAATCTGGGGATTGGCCGAGGTGATGTTCATATAACAGTGCAGTGCGTCGACGACCCGCACCTCGTGGCCGCGATTGAGCCCTTCCTCCACCAGGCGGCGGGTGGAGTACAGGTGCTTGTTACGGGACATTATGGCAATTTTCATAAGGGCGTCCTTAGAGCCGGTTCGCCGGCGAGATAGGAGGATTCGGGAAACACCAGACTCTGGCCGGCCATGGCGGTGCGCCCCAGCAGCATACGAAAACGCATCGAGTCTCGATTGGTCAGGGTCATTTCCACCGACCAGCTGCGCTCGCCAACCAACAGGCTGGTCAGGATCACCAGCCTCTGTTCCCGGTGACCACCGGAATCAGACACCATACGCTCATCGATGACCACGGCATCGCATTCAATCACCTGATGCAGATCGTTCTGGACCGGATGCACCCAGAACCGCACCCGGCGCTTACCGCCCTGTTCATAGGGCTCCATACGAAAGGTGTGCAGGCAGGAGGTGCGAGCGCCGGTATCCACCTTGGCCTTGATACGATGGATACCCAGTTCGGGCAGGCCTACCCACTCCCGCCAGCCAAGAGCAATCCGATCGACGGTGCTGGCGGCCTGCTGTGCGACGTCTTCAGGCGGATTTGTTAGCATCAGCCGGTTCCTTCTGGGGTTGTCGATGGGCTCTGAGCAGCTCGACCCGGAACGGCTCCGAGGCACTGCCTGCGTAAAGGCTGGTGTGGGGGAACGGAATCTCGATGCCGTGGACATCCAGGGCATTCTTGATCCGCGTCATCATGTTGCTGCGACCCACCAATACCTGGTCAGAGGGTACCCAGAACGAGAACTGCAGGTCCACCGACGACGGGCCAAAATCTGTCAGCAGAACAAACGGTTTCGGCTCCTCGAGACAGACCGGGTTGTCTTCAGCCAGTTGAAGAAGCAGGTGCTCAACGGCTTTGATGTCCTCCCGATAGGCTACCCCCACGGTGAGGTCCAGGCGCCGGATCGGAAAACGGGAGCGGTTCACCACCCGCGTCTTGATCAGCGTTTCATTGGGTATGCGCACATACAGATTGTCGGCGGTCTTCAGTTTTACACTGAGCATATCGATGCCGATTACTTCCCCCGTGGTCCCTTCGACTTCTATCACATTACCAATCTCGAAGGGACGTTCAACCAGCAGGAACAGACCGCTGATCATATTGGAGGCTGATGTCTGGGAGGCAAAACCGATGGCCACAGTAAGAATGCCGGCGGCCCCGAGCAGCACATCCGGGGCAAAGCCGGCCTCTCGCATGGCGGCTACGACGAACACCGCAATGATAACGTAGAACACCAGCCGCCGGAGCATAACGCTGTGATGACGGGACGCCCGCCGCTGGGTCAGCGAAAAAATGCCACGGCTGCTGAGCATCGCCAGGCCCACACCCATCGCCAACAAGATCGCCGCCCTGAACCAGCTGCCCCACTGGACGCCGCTGATCACCTGAAGCAGTGCACTTTCCATATCACCCATGGTTTTCCACTCTGTTTAGGAACCTCTGATTCCGGCTCAGCCGAACATCCGGTCGAAGGCCCGGGTAAAGACGCCCCGCCCGGGGTTTTCACGGGGAGGCGCCAGCAACCGGCAAGCGCCGGCAGCGGCAATCAGGTCCTGATCGATTTTGACTCGTGCCGCGTCAATGTCGCTTTCACAGATTACGGTGACTTTCGGGGTCCATAACATCCGTTTTTCGTTCTGATAGATCGGCAGCAAGGGCGTCGGCAGGCTGAACCGCTCCAGCAGCAGTGGCGTGGGGCGCCGATTGCAGATACGCACCGGCGTCAGTGCGCGCCAGGGTCGCTTGGGCACGGCATCCAGAACCAGCCTGGCGTAACTTGGCGCGGAATAGCACAGATCACCACTCATCGTCGATCGGCCCACCCAGGTCAGGGACGGGTCCGCCAGCGGCAAAGTCGTCAGTTCATGACGTGCGTTCCCTGCGCAGATTCGCATCCACACCAGCGTGCCCACATAGATGGTGCATTCGCCAGCGGCAGGGATGGTCAGGGGCTGGTATGGACGGATGACCGTCGGCCGGTCAGCGAGCGCCGGGTGGTACTGGACCGTATTACCTTCATCCGGTCGGATGAAGCGCTGCAACTGAACCTCGCCGCCAGGCACCACGTGACTCAGGCTCTGATTCCAGCGCACCCGGTCAACGTCGGTCATCGAGCGTTCGGTGCGAATCTGCCACTCCTGGTCAAGCAGGGTCACCCAGAGTCGGGTATGACTGAGTTCGTGCTGATGGGTCTGTCCGGAACCGAGCGTGTACGCTTGTCCCCACTCTCCATCGGTGACCGGAGTGGGTGGCGCTGGTTGGGTTTTGGCATCCACAGGCTGGTATCGTGCCTCCTGACAGTTCTTGGGAACCTCTGATTAAGTCTATTGGCAATTCTGGCTCTCCCTGAAAGCCGGAATCAAGGCGAGGCTTCGCAGGAAGGCTGGTTGCCTTTCAAGAAGGCTCAACGCGGAGTCCGGTTTTCAGGGAGAGCCCCTGCGGGCAAGCGTTGAGAG
>JASBRL010000072.1 GCA_030149475.1 Marinobacter sp. | reverse complement strand
GCCCACGCTGCTGAAGGGCTCCAACAGCATGCGGACCTTCCAGGAAGAAATCTTTGGGCCGGTGGTGGGTGTCACCACTTTCAAGGATGAAGCAGAAGCCATTGCCATTGCCAATGACACCGAATTTGGTCTGGGTGCCGGCGTCTGGACCCGCGACATCAACCGGTCTTTCCGGATGGGGCGTGCGATTCAGGCCGGTCGGGTCTGGACCAACTGCTACCACCAGTATCCGGCGCATGCCGCGTTCGGTGGCTACAAGAAATCCGGGGTGGGTCGCGAGAACCACAAGATGGCGCTTGAGCATTACCAGCAGACCAAGAACCTGCTGGTGAGCTACGACATCAACCCGCTGGGATTCTTCTGAGTAAACATGGCGTACTGCGGAGCTGATGAAATCTCGTTCCAAAGTACCATGTAGCCGAAACGCAGATCTCAACTACACTGAGAGATACGTTATCGGAGCAACGAGGTAACGCCCGAACCCTATAACAAGAGGAAAAAGCTTATGTGGACCAAACCTGCCTATGAAGATATGCGGATCGGCTTTGAAGTGACCATGTACTTCGCCAACCGCTGAAAACCGGCGGCCAGCAACTTCTGCTGGCCGTTTTCACGTCCGGAGAACCTCCATGCAGGTACATGTGCTCGGCTCGGCAGCGGGCGGCGGCTTTCCCCAGTGGAACTGCAACTGCGCCAACTGCGACGGGATGCGAAAGGGCGCCCTGAACGCAAGAGCCCGCACCCAGTCCTCCATCGCCATCAGCGAGGACGGTGAACACTGGATTCTGAGCAATGCCTCACCGGATATCCGCGCTCAACTGGCGGCTTTTGCGCCCATGCAGCCCGCCCGCGCCATACGGGATACGGGCATCAGCGCGGTATTGCTGATGGACAGCCAGGTGGACCACACCACCGGACTGCTCTCCCTGCGGGAAGGCTGCCCACTGGACGTCTGGTGTACCGCCCAGGTGCATGAAGACCTGAGTACCGGGTTCCCGCTGTTTACCATGCTTGAGCACTGGAATGGTGGCCTGCGCTGGCACGAGATACCCTGCCGCGATGGGGAGGCTTTTACGATCCCCTGCGCCCCCGCGCTGCGGCTGACGGCGATTCCCCTGCTCAGTAACGCGCCACCCTATTCGCCGCGACGTGACAAGACCCACCCGGGAGATAACGTCGGACTGTTTATCGAGGACAGGCGCAGCGGTGAAACCCTGATGTACGCGCCGGGCCTGGGCAAGCCAGACGACACTATTGTACGCTGGATGGAGCGGGCTGATACGCTGCTGGTGGACGGCACCGTGTGGCGGGACGATGAAATGCGCCAGCGCGAGGTGGGCACCAAAACCGGCCAGGCGATGGGGCATCTCGCCCAGAGCGGTCCCGGTGGCATGATCGAGCTGCTTGACCGTCTGCCCGCCAAACGCAAAATCCTGATTCATATCAACAACACCAATCCGATCCTGGATGAGGACTCACCGGAGCGGAAAGTGTTGACCGAACACGGCATCGACGTGGCCTACGACGGGCTTCACCTTGATCTGCAGGGGGGCGGATGAACGCGCGGGTAGACAACGCACCGCTGAGCAGGGCGGACTTCGAGCACGCCCTGCGAGCCAAAGGTCAGTACTATCATATCCATCACCCGTACCATAAGGCGATGTACGGAGGCGAGTGTACGCCGGAGCAGATCCGCGGCTGGGTGGCCAATCGTTATTACTATCAGATCAGTATTCCCCGCAAGGACGCCGCCATCATGGCCAACTGTCCGGATGCTGCGGTGCGGCGGCAGTGGCTGCAGCGGGTGCTGGATCACGATGGCCAGGGCGATGAGGCCGGCGGCATTGAGGCCTGGCTGTCTCTGGCCGAGGCAGTGGGGCTGAGTCGTGAGGAGGTCATCGACCAGCGCCATGTCCTGCCGGGTGTGCGCTTTGCGGTGGATGCCTATGTCAACTTTGCCCGCCGGGCCACCTGGCAGGAAGCCGCCTGTTCGTCCCTGACCGAGCTGTTCGCGCCGGAGATCCATCAGTCCCGTCTGCAGAGCTGGCCACAGCATTACCCCTGGATCAAAAGCGACGGCTACACCTACTTCCGCAAGCGCCTGTCCGAGGCGCGGCGCGACGTCGAACACGGTTTGAGTATCACCCTGGATACCTTTGTGACGCAGCAGCAGCAGGCCCAGGCGCTGTCGATTCTGCAGTTCAAGCTGGACATTCTCTGGTCCATTCTCGATGCCCTGACCATGGCGTATGTCCACCAGACGCCGCCCTACCACACCGTCACCGACCAGCAGGTCTACCATCGGGGGCTGGAGTCATGATGACCCGGGTTCCGCGTCTGCGGCCGGGCTTCCGTTTTCAGTGGGAGCCGGTGCAGGACAGTCATGTGCTGCTGTACCCGGAAGGTATGGTCAAGCTCAACACCAGCGCCTCCGCGATTCTGGCCGAGGTCGACGGCCATCGTCCGGTGGCGGATATTATTGCCCGCCTGGAGCAGAACTTCCCCGATGCGGGTGAACTGACGGATGACGTCTGCGAATTCCTCCGGGACGCGCAGCAGAAACACTGGATCGAACTGCAATGAATGATGTCGCGCGCCCCGGACACCCGTCGCATACCGTGGGTCCACCGCTGTGGTTGCTGGCAGAGCTGACCTATCGGTGCCCCCTGCAATGCCCGTATTGCTCGAACCCGCTGGATTTTGCCGATCAGTCCGACGAGCTGACCACCGAGGAGTGGGTCAGCGTGTTGCGCCAGGGCCGCGCCATGGGCGCCGCCCAGCTCGGCTTCTCCGGCGGCGAGCCGCTGGTCCGGCAGGACTTGCCGGAACTGATTGCCGAAGCCCGGCACCTGGGTTACTACAGCAATCTGATCACCTCCGGTATCGGCCTGACGGAGCAGAAGGTCCGGGCCTTTCGTGAAGCGGGCCTGGATCATATTCAGGTCAGCTTCCAGGCCTCCGACCCGGAGCTGAACAACGCCGTGGCCGGCTCCCGCAAGGCCTTTGACCAGAAACTGGCGATGGCGCGGGCGGTCAAGGACGCCGGCTACCCGATGGTGCTGAACTTCGTGATCCATCGACACAACATCCACCAGATGACGGACATCATCTCCCTGTGTGAACGGCTGGAGGCGGACTACGTCGAACTGGCGACCTGCCAGTATTACGGCTGGGCGTTCCGCAACCGGGAAGGGCTGATGCCCTCGGCGGCACAGCTTGAGCAGGCCGAGCGTGAAGTCAACGACTACCGTGGCCAACTGGCACAGTCGGGGTCGGCCATGAAGCTGATCTTCGTCACCCCCGACTACTACGAAATCCGCCCGAAAGCCTGCATGAATGGCTGGGGCAGCATGTTCCTGACGGTCGCCCCGGACGGCACCGCATTGCCGTGTCACAGTGCCCGGCTGCTACCAATCGAGTTCCCCAATACCCGGCAAATGGCCCTGAAGTCGATCTGGTACGAGAGCCCCGGTTTCAATCACTATCGGGGTGACAGCTGGATGCCGGAACCCTGCCGCTCCTGCGATGAGAAGGGCAAGGACTTTGGCGGTTGCCGCTGTCAGGCGTACCTGCTCACCGGCAATGCGGATAATGCTGATCCGGTGTGTGACAAATCGCCCCACCATGACCGGATTCTGGCGGCCCGGCGTGCGGCGGACCATGCCACCGCCGGTCTGGAGGATCTGACCTATCGCAACACCCGTAACTCCCGACTCTTCTTCCGGAGCTGACACCACCGGTGCAATGACGGCGGCACAGGCGGCCTCATCCCTGCGCCAACGGGACACCCTGCGGGTGTCCGGCAGAACCGTTGCCTGGCTGGAATCCGACCCCCCGTCCGGTACTACCCGGCTCTGGACGCTTCGGGCCAACAGGCCAGTGTGCGTCAGTCCGCCTGAGCTCAATATCCGCAGTACCGTCAACAGCTACGGCGGCGGCGCACTTTGCCTGCGCAGCGCCTGTGCCTACGTGACCGACAGTCAGACCCGGCAGATCTTTGCCCTCGAATGCGACACTGGTCGCTGTCGCCGGTTGACGGCACAACGGAACAGCCTGTTCGGCGGCCTGGTGGATGATCCATCCCGCGAACGCCTGCTTGCCGTCCGGGAGCTGGAACACACCGACGGTGCGAAGACCCAGCAACTGGTGGCCATCTCCACCCGGAATGGGGCGGTCTCGGTGTTAACGGCGGGAGAGGATTTCTATGGGGCGCCAGCCCTGTCCGAAGACGGTTCCCGTATGGCCTGGATCACCTGGTCCCTGCCGGATATGCCCTGGCTCCGGACCCGGCTCTGGCTCGCCGCCGTGGACGGTGACGGCCAGCTGCAGGCTCCCCGGGAGTGCGCGGCACCGGTGGCCGCGGCCATCCAGCAGCCAGTCTTTGCTCACGGGAATCTCTGGGCCGTATCCGATCATCTGGGCTGGTGGCAGCCTTACCGCCTTGACCTTGACCAGACCGTGCCCCGTTGGCATCAGGTGCCCTGCGAACAGCTCGACTACGCCAATGCACCCTGGCAGTTGGCAGAGCACCATCAGGTGCCGCTGGACGAGGGCGGCTGGGCGAGAGTCTGTTATCGCAACGGCCTGGGCGAGCTGTGGATTACCCGGGCACAGGCAACGATCCGCCTGGCTGAGGAGTACACTGATTTCCGCGCTCTTCAGGTTCAGGGGGATACCGTGATCTGTATCGGCCGTCGGGCCGATGCACTGGACAGCATTCTGGCCATTGAACCGCGGGCCGGCTCGGTCCGGGTACTGGCAGGCGGCGAGCAACCCCTGGCGGCAGGAACCTGTGTGCGACCGGACACCTTTGACTTCCGGGCGAACGACGGCCGGACCGTGGGCGGTTTTTTGTACTCGCCTGTGTCAGCAAAAGCTGAAACAGCACAGGCGCCGCCGCTGATTGTATTGGTGCATGGCGGGCCATCATCGGCTGCCTATGCGACGTTCGACCCGCAGATCCAGTTCTGGTGTCAGCATGGCTTCGCGGTGGCAACGGTGAATCATCGTGGCAGTACCGGGGCTGGGCGGGATTTTCGGTTGGCGCTGGCCGGGCGCTGGGGTGAAATAGACGTCGACGATGTGTGTCAGGCCGCTGACGTGCTCGCAGAGCGGGGGCTCGCCCGGCGCGATCGGTTGTTCATTCAGGGTCGCAGTGCGGGTGGCTTCACGGTGCTGCTGGCCCTGATGCGGGGGAGTGTGTTCCGCGCCGGCGCCAGTCTGTTTGGAGTCAGTGATCCGGCCCGGCTGAGAGCCATCACCCACCGCTTCGAGTCCGGCTATCTGGACTGGCTGCTGGGCGATCCGCAGGCCCATACTCAGCGCTGGCAGGAGCGCACGCCCGTGAACCATGCTGATCGCATTCGGCAGCCGGTAATTTTCTTTCAGGGTGGCAAGGACCCGATCGTTGTGCCTCATCAGACGGAGTCGATGGTGGCCGCCCTTGAGGCTGCCGGCAGGCAACCGGAGTATCACTTTTTCGCTGACGAAGGCCACGGGTTCCGCCGCGCCGACAATCAGGTCCGCCTGCTTGAACGTCTGCTGGCGTTCTACCAGCGGCAGGTCTGATTGTGTTAAGGAGCACTAATGGGGATTACGGACATTCCGAGCTTGCAGCTACACTGATAATGAAGAGAGACTCAGGGTTCGTTCGCGATCGCGAACCTCAGCCAGTTTCTTTGATCTGACAGTGACGGAACAACCAACCTGTTTGCGGGGAGTCTGCCATGACCGTATCCGAAAATGCGCTAACCAATCACGAAGTTACCGTTTGTCTGGCCGGAGGCGCCGTACTGGGGCCCTTTAACGCCACCTGGTCCCGGGACGAAGGCGGTGATGTCCGTGAACTGGTGAAAGAGTACGATGGTTTTCTGCAGGGTGAGAAACAGCGTCGTTTCAAGTTTCACCTGCACGATACCTACACCAATACCGTGCATACGCTGATTCTTGATTTCCATCAGGTCACCGGAGTCTGTGATCATGTGCGTCTCCGCTCCGGTTGACCAGGCGTAAGGCGACCGGCAAGGAATGGATCTGAAAGGAGGGTGTGATGAGCAATCATCGAACAGAAAAAGACAGCCTGGGCGAGGTACAGGTACCGGAAGCGGCCCTGTGGGGCGCCCAGACGCAACGGGCGATTGATAATTTCCCGGTCAGCGGTCAGCCAATGCCGCCGGCTTTTATTGACGCTGTGGTCCGCATCAAACGTGCGGCAGCGCAGGCCAATGCAAGCCTGCACCTGCTGAGTGATGACCAGTGTGGAGCCATCGTGAGCGCCTGTGATACGTTGCTGAGAGGCGAGCACCGGGACCAGTTCCCGGTAGATCGGTATCAGACCGGTTCTGGCACCAGCACAAACATGAATGTGAACGAGGTGATTGCCCGTCTGGCTGCGAACAAAGGCACGCCGATCGATCCTAACGATCATGTCAACATGAGCCAGAGCTCCAATGATGTGATCCCTACCGCTATTCACGTCAGTGCCATTGAACAGGTGAACCGAAAGCTGCTACCTGCACTGACGCACCTGCAGGGCGTGCTTTACGAGCGAGAGGCCGAGCTCTCCGAACAGGTGAAAACCGGTCGAACCCACTTGATGGACGCCATGCCGGTCACTCTGGGCCAGGAGTTGGGCACCTGGCGGGAACAGCTCATAGCGGCAGAAAAACGTCTGCATCAGGCTTGCGACGATCTGCTGGCCGTACCCCAGGGGGGGACCGCCGTTGGCACCGGGGTGAACGCCGATCCGAAATTTGCCGAACATTTCATCGCGGCGCTCAATCAACACACCGGGTTTGCGTTCCGCTCCCTGCCGCTGAAGTCCGTGGGCCAGAGCGCCATCGATAGTCCGGTTGCCCTGTCGGGTCAGTTGCGGGGCGTTGCGGTGGTACTGATGAAAATGGCCAACGACCTGCGCTGGATGAACAGCGGACCGATTCACGGTCTGGCAGAAATCAGCCTGCCTGCGCTGCAACCGGGCAGCAGCATCATGCCGGGCAAGGTCAATCCGGTGATTCCCGAATCGGTGGCGATGGTTTCCGCGCAGGTCATGGGCCTGGATTCGGCGATTGCACTGGCGGGGCAGTCCGGTAATTTTCAGCTCAACGTCATGCTGCCGCTGGTCGGCGCCAATCTGCTGGAGATGACCGGGCTGCTGGCGAATGTTTCCACGCTGCTGGCCGACCGTGCTCTGCGCGAATTCACGGTCAATGCGGAACACCTCGATTCGGCGGTCAACAAGAACCCCGTGCTGGTGACGGCGCTCAATCCGGAAATCGGGTACGCCCTGGCTGCGGAGATTGCCAAGGAGGCCTATCGTACTGGTCGGCCGATCATCGATGTGGCGGAAGAGCGCTGCGATCTGACCCGGCTGGAACTGGAAGGTCTGCTGGATCCGCTGAAACTGACCCGGGGCGGGGTGGGGTGAGTCCCGCCCCCAGATAGCCTGCCGTGACGTTGTTGCTGCTGCTATGCATGCTGGTCGCCGCCAACGGCGCACCGGTGCTGGCGAGCGTATTAATGGGTGGACGCTGCGCCTGCCCCATTGACCGGGGTGGTTTGTGGTTTGATAAACGCCCGATTTTTGGCGCGAGCAAAACCTGGCGGGGGTTGGTGGCCGGCTGCGCTGCCAGCGCTCTGGTCAGTAGTCTGGCGGGGTGGGGACTGTGGTTCGGCCTGGTATTTGGCGCGCTGGCATTAGCCGGGGATCTGCTCAGCAGTTTCATCAAACGGCGCGCTGGCATCCACTCCAGTGCCCGTGCCACCGGCCTTGACCAGATTCCCGAAGCGGTGTTGCCCGGCCTGTTCGCGGCCTGGTGGTTGCCCGTGGGCTGGTGGACCGTGATCGCGGTAACGCTGTTGTTCATGATCGCGGACGTGATTTTGTCGCCATTGCTGCATGAACTGGGTATTCGTCGGGAACCGCACTGAACCGGCCGGAGGCGGTTGCTGACCCGCTGGTATTGGTTCAGGCGGGGCGATGGAGGGTATGCAGGGTCACTTCCGGAGGGCAGTTCAGGCGAACATTGACCACTGAGGTGCCGGACCCCGGTGAGGTGTAGCCCTGCATGCCATTACGTTGCCAGTAGCCACGACCTAATGCCCGGGGGCAATCAGCATCAAGCGTAACGGGAATGCCGCCGGGCAGACAAATCTGGCCACCATGAGTGTGGCCGCATAAAAACAGGTCAAAACCGGCGTGTGCCGCTTCCAGCCAGATTTCCGGTGTATGGCTCAACAGAATTGAAATAGCGTCCCCGGGAATGTCGTCCCCTGCCTTGTGCAGGTTGTGCGCCTTGTAGAAATGGGCGTCATCGACCCCGGCCAGATAAAGGGTGGCGTTGTCCCGCTTGATTGGCAATTGCTCATTGAGCAGCATTCGGTACCCCATGTCCTCGAGGGCCGGTAGCATCCGGATACTGTCGTGATTGCCGAGCACGCCAACCGGGTCGCCCCTGATGACGGAGCGCAGTGCCCTCATGCCGGCCAAGGCATCGTCAATCGGGCCGTAGGTCAGGCAACGATAGTCGCCGGTCAGCACGCAAAGATCGTAATCCAGTGGGGCGATCCGGTCCATCAATGCTCGCAGGTTGGCGGCGTCCATGTCCACGTGCAGGTCGGTCAGGTGGAGGATTCGAAAGCCGTCGAAAGCCGGCGGCAGGCCGGCCAGCGTGAACGGTTGATGGACAAGGCGCAGTTGCCGGCTGTTTTTCTGGCCGCGCCGCCATAATCCGGCCAACTGAAGGCAAGCACGAATGAAGCCAGGAGCCGAGTAGATGTTTTCAAGGTGAAACGCGTGACGATCTTCGCCGAGTATCCGGTTTTCCTTGTGCTGCTCCATGTTCAGGCGTTGACGCGCATGGGCGGGGCCGAGGCGCAGGCTCAGGCGATAGTCGAGCATATCGGTTGCGGTCTCTGGCGTATTGGCTCGGGCGGGCATTATGATTCCTGACGTGTCGGTCGGGCTGAACGGCGGGAACAGCCCTTTGAGTATAGTCGGCTTGTCGTGAGTTGTTCACGATGCCATGGACAACGGGTCGTCTGCCAGCGTTACAATGGTGTCCAGTTCCTGGGTTGACGAGTATTCAACGGAGTGGACTGACTATCAAATCTGTGCTCGTATGCGGCAAACGGGCAACTGGCGAACTGTGAGGATACTATGACAACGTCCTGTGATATTCCGGGCCTGAATGTGCCTAAAAGCCGGTTTCCGGACCCCGAACAGGATCTTCCGGCTGACCAGGGCAGTCCTCGTATTGTGCTGGCCGGTGGCTGTTTCTGGTGCGTGGAGGCTGTCTACCTGGCGATGGACGGTGTGACTGGCGTCGTTTCCGGGTACGCGGGCGGGAGCGCAGATACCGCAAATTATGAAACTGTGTGTTCGGGGCGGACGGGACACGCGGAGGTGGTGGAGGTTCATTACGACCCGGCGACCGTGAGTCTTGGCCAGATTCTAAAGGTGTTTTTCTCGGTGGCTCACGACCCCACCCAGCTGAATCGACAGGGTAACGATCGCGGCACCCAGTATCGTTCAGCCATTTTTTATGAAACGCCGGCCCAAAAGGCCGTGGCTGAAGCCTATATACAGCAACTGGACGCCGCCGGGGTTTATCCGGATCCGATTGTCACCCGCCTCGAGCCTCTGGAGGCGTTTTATCCGGCGGAAGAGCATCACCAGAATTTCGCGGCCAGAAATTCGGCCCAACCCTATGTGATGGCCGTGGCCAAACCCAAGATTGACAAGTTCCGGGATCAGTTTCCCGACATTCAAAAACCTGGATCGACAGGCTGAGGAGGCCACCATGACCACGTCCGCAGCAGGCTATGACATTACCGCGTTGAGTAACGCTCAACGGGAACCGCTGGCCGCAAAACTGACCCCGGAAGAGCGCGCCGTGCTTCTGGATCACGGCACCGAACATCCGTTCTGCGGAACCTTGCTGGATAATAAAAAGGAAGGCGTGTACCACTGCCGTCTGTGCGAGCTGCCGTTGTTCCGGTCCGATGCGAAGTTTGATTCCGGTACCGGCTGGCCGAGCTTCTTTCAGCCGTTTGATTCCGATCACATCCGGTACATTGAGGACAACAGCCTGGGGATGACCCGGACCGAGATTCGCTGCGCACGGTGTGACAGTCACCTGGGGCATGTTTTCCCGGACGGACCGCCGCCGACCGGTCAGCGCTACTGTCTGAACTCAGTCGCCATGGCGTTCCAGGAGAACGGGTCCTGAGTCTTTTCGCCCGGATCAGGCAGATCAGGGGCGCTCGATCTGCCCGGATTCTATACCGCTGTTCCGGTACACGGTCTCGCGCCGGGGCACAGTGCCCGCGTGGGGCCGAAGTCCGCTGACCGCATCGGCTGGTCGGTTAGCGCAAGACCGTCGAGACCAGATAGCCGGCGTAGATAAGATAGATTAGTATCAGCGCGGCCCCTTCAATCCGGTTAATCCGCCCCTGACGACCGGAAAAACCATACCCCATGATGAAGAGTGCAATCGTCAGAGCCGTCATCAGCGTCCAGTCCCGATACAGTACGGCCGGTTCCAGCGAGAGTGGGTGAATGGTGGCGGCAATGCCAACCACCGCCAGAGTGTTGAACAGGCCGGAACCCAGCACATTGCCCAGGGCAAGGTCGTGTTCGCCTTTTTTGATGGCCACGAGAGACGAGGCCAGTTCCGGCAGTGACGTGCCAATGGCGACAATCGTCAGACCTATCACCAGGTCACTGACGCCGAGGCTCTGGGCAACCGTAACAGCGCCCCAGACCAGTAGTCGTGAACTGACAACCAACAGCACCAGACCGAGGACGAGCCACATCAGGGCCACCTTCAGCGTCATCGAATGGGTGTTGATTTCAGTACTGACATCACCGGCCAGACTGTCTGTTCCTTTACGCATGCCCTGGACGATGGACCAGCCCATGACCGCAAAAAACAGCGCCAGCAACACCCAGCCGTCGTGCACCGACAGTTCGCCGTCGAGCAGTTGCCAGCCCGCGACCAGTGAAACGACAAACAGCAACGGCAGTTCCTTGCGCAGCACCTGGGAGTGAACGTTAATCGGGCTAATGACCGCGACCAGTCCGAGAATCAGGGCCATATTAGTGATGTTCGAACCGTAGGCATTGCCCAGTGCCAGCCCCGGGTTGCCATCCAGCGCGGCCATGGCGGAGACTACCATTTCCGGCGCTGACGTTCCGAAGCCGATGATCACCATGCCGATTAATAGTGGCGGCATGCCGGCGTAGACGGCAGTCGCCGCCGCACCGTCAACGAACCGGTCTGCGCTCCAGACCAGCAGCACGAGTCCGCCCAGTATTGCCAAAATTGCCAGAGTCATCCGTACCGCCTCAGTGAATAGTCTGTCCAAGCATGACGACGCCACCGTAGCCTATCGTGTAAGCCACAGCCAGGAACAGGAAATAACGGAAATAATTGACAAACGTCAGCCCCGGAATTTTGCTCATCGCCACGATACCGGCGGCCGAACCAATCACCAGCAACGAGCCACCAACGCCCACCGCGTAAGTCAGTCCCATCCAGTCTCCGGGTGACATGCTGATGCCGGCCTTGAGCAGGGCGGCGGTCAGGGGCACGTTGTCGATAAAGGCTGAGAAAATCCCCATCAGATAATTGGCCACCAGCGGCGGCAGCAGATGGTAGATCGTCACCACGGAGGTCAGGGCGTGAATTTCCTTGAGCATCCCCACGATCAGCAGTATTCCGAGGAAAAACAGCAGAGTTTCGAACTCGATGATGCGAATGTATTCGAGAATCGGGTCCAGATCGTTGTCACGGCTCATGAACCGCGAAATCAGGAACATGACCGACAGCCCGAACAGGAACATCAGCACGGGCGGAATGCTGAACAGCACATTGCAGACGATCGTGGCGACAATGGTGCTCAGGAACAACAGGCTGATCACCACGTCGACCCGCCTTACCGGAGTAATTTTGCGTTCCAGCCTGACGTGGCCGTTCATGCCCCGGGACAGCAGCAGCGCCAGTACCACCACACCGCCGAACGCGGGCAGAGAGAGGGTCAGCAGAGTCAGAATTTTGACCTTGCCGGCGAGGAATATCATCAGTGTCGTCACGTCACCGGTAATCAGGGAAACCCCGCCGGAGTTGACGGCGAACACGACCAGGGTAATAAAACGTATGCGTTTTTTCAGTTCCAGGTTCAGGGAGAGGATCAGCGCGGCGGACACCAGGGTGGCCGTGATATTGTCGGCCAGCGACGAGAACACAAAGCAGAACAGGCCCGTGAACAGGAGCAGTTTGCGCTCGCTGATCTGCCCTGGCAGCAGCAGATAGATCAGGTTTTCAATCATGCCCTTCTTGTTGAGATACGCGACAAAGGTCATGGCGGCCACCAGAAAGAGCCAGAGCCCGGCTATTTCGGAGACGCTCTCTGCAAGCCCGAGGGAAATCCGGGCCGTGGCATTATTGTCGGGGCTGAACAGAAACAGCAGAATCCACGACAAAGTGCCAAAAAACAGCGTCACTTTTGCCTTGTTGATGTGGGTTGCTTCTTCAAAAATCACGCCGAGCAGAGCAGTAAACGCCAACAGAATCAGAACAATATCAAGAGTGGTCATGGCCAGCCTGGGTTCGAACAACAACGAGGTGTTTGGGCGCGACGGATTCTAGCGGTTTGTGGCTGGCCAAACCAGCGCAAGGCTGGCCCGGGGGCAATCCGGAGTCCCGGGGCGGACGGCATTTAACGCGGATTGAGGGCAACCATGCGCCGATCGCATGTTATTATCCGCTAAAAAAACGGGATAATCGCAATTATCCGCATTCTAACATCGCTGTAAAACACACTGAGGTGAGAAACTAATGTCCGCTAGACAGGCAGATGTAGTGCTGGTCGGCGGTGGCGTCATGAGCGCTACCCTCGGCCTGATGCTCAGGCAACTCGATCCGGACCTGGACATCGTCATGGTAGAGCGTCTCGATCACGTGGCCCATGAAAGCACCGACGGATGGAACAATGCAGGTACCGGCCACGCCGGCTACTGTGAACTCAATTACACGCCCGAGAACGACTCGGGTGAGGTGGAAATCAACCGGGCACTTGATATCAACGCGGCGTTCGAGGTGTCGTTGCAATTATGGTCTTATCTGGTCGAGCAGAAGATGCTCCCCAACCCGTCCGCGTTCATCAACCGTACTCCGCACCAGAGTTTTGTCTGGGGTGAGGCTAATGTCGGGTTCCTGCGCAAGCGACACCAGAAGATGAGCGCCCATCACCTGTTCCGGGAGATGGAATACACCGAGTCCCGGGAGGTGCTCAGGGACTGGATGCCGCTGATCATGCAGGGCCGTGACCCGCAGCAGCCGGTTGCTGCGACCCGGGTCAGCCACGGTTCCGATGTGGATTTCGGTTCGCTGACCCGGAGTATGGTTGACGCCCTCCAAAGCCAGCCAAATTTCGAGCTGATGCTGAGCCATCCGGTGCGTTCGCTGGCCCAGCGCGACAATGGTCGGTGGAAGGTGCGGGTGCGGGATGAGAAAACCGGGGTCACCAGAAAGCTGGAGGCGGGTTTTGTCTTCCTCGGTGCGGGTGGTGGCGCATTACCCTTGCTGCAGAAGTCCGGCATCGATGAAGCCCGGGGCTACGGCGGCTTCCCGGTGAGCGGCCAGTGGCTGGTATGCCAGGATCCGGAGGTGGTCAAACTGCACCACTCCAAGGTCTACGGCAAAGCACCGGTCGGCGCGCCACCCATGTCGGTGCCGCATCTGGATACCCGGGTGATCAATGGCAAACCGGCGCTGCTGTTCGGGCCCTATGCTGGTTTTACCACTCGGTTTCTTAAAGAGGGGTCCGTTTTTGATCTGTTTGGTTCCGTCAAATCAGGCAATATCCGGCCGATGATGTCTGCGGGCAAGACCAACATGGACCTGACCCGCTACCTGATTGGCGAAGTGTTCCAGTCCCATAAAGACCGAGTGGAGTCCCTGCGCAATTTCTTTCCCGAAGCCCAGGAAAAGAACTGGCGGCTGCAGGCGGCCGGTCAGCGTGTGCAGATCATCAAAAAGACGCCGGACGGCGGCGGCAAACTGGAGTTCGGCACAGAGATAGTGGCTGCCAGGGACGGCACGCTGGCTGCTCTGTTGGGTGCCTCGCCAGGGGCTTCGACCGCCGCTCATGCCATGATCAACGTGATCGAGCGCTGCTTCGGCGATCGGATGGCCGATCCGGAGTGGCAGGAGCGCATGAAAGCCATGGTGCCGTCCTATGGGCGGTCACTGGTCGATGACGAAGCTCTGTTGCGCAGGGTTCGTGATCGTACACTGACTACCTTGGGCCTGGCATCTGATTTTCAGTGATAATAAATCATGTGGTTATAGCCAAGTTGTCTTAGTAAGCTGCCGTGCCGCTCTGTCACCGGTCTGGACAGGTTTGAGGGGGGGTATTGCGGCCGGCAGCATTTGTTGCAAAGTGTAAAACGCTCCGCGAACCGTGTAGGTTAAAGACTTACACGTATTTTCGCAGGAGGAACTGCCAATGACAGCGCAGAAGAACGATCAACGAAATCCCGATAAGGGCTACGTCGCGTTTTTGGGCTGGAGTCTGAACGCAGTCGAAGCGGCCGACAAATTTGACCGCCGTTATGTGGTGGTTGCCCCCGACTGGGCCGAAGCCTACTGCAAAGAGCATGATATTCCGTACGTGCCATGGAACTTTGAGCGGCTGAATGACCGGTCAATGGAAATTGCCCAGACCTTGAAGGACATGGGTGTGGATGTGGCCATCCCGCTGTTCGAAGAAACCGTGGAATGGGCCGGTGCAATCAACTCGGTGCTGCTGGATAACCCGCGTCTGTTTGGTCAGGCAATGCTGCTGCGGGACAAGGCGCTGATGAAACGGCGTGCCCAGTTGGGCGGTATCCGGGTGGGTATTTTCGAGGAAGCCCACGACAAGGAAGACGTTATTCGCTTCCTGAAACGGGTTAATCAGACCTTGCTGAAGCTGGACGGTGACCCGAATGATCCGATTCACCTGAAGGCTTTTGACAAGGCTGGTTGTCTAGGCCACCGGGTTATCCGGACGCCGGATGAGGTCGACACCATTCCCGAAGAGGAATTTCCGGTGCTGATGGAGTCCCACCTGGACGGTTGGGAGTTCGCGGTTGAGGCCTGGATACACAACGGCAAGATCCGTTTCCTGAACATCTCCGAGTACGTAACCCTGGGTTATTCCGTCTTTGTCCCGGCCACGCCGGAACTGGAAAAGTACCGTGCAGCTATCACGACGCAGATCGAGAAACTGATCAAGACGTTTGATATCGACTTCGGATTTATTCACCCCGAGTACTTCGTTACCAGTGATGGAGAAATGTACTTCGGTGAAGTGGCCTATCGTCCGCCGGGCTTCAAGGTTTTCGAGTTGCTGGAGCGGGCCTATGGCTTTAACGCCTATCAGGGCATGATCCTGGCGTTTGATCCGAAGACCACGGAAGAGGAAATCACCGCGTTCTTCCCGAAAGAGGTGGTGGACGCCAAGGGCGTGGCCGGGTGCTTTGGTGTCTACCCGCGCCGTCGAGTGGTCAGCAAACTGGAGATCCCGGAGGAAACCGAGGATCACGACTATTTCGAGTCCCACGAACTTACGGCACCGCTGGAGGAAACCGTGACCAAGCGGACCGCCTTCGGCACCCACTGGGGTCTGGTCTATTTCTTTGGCGATGATCCGCACACCATGCGAGACCTGCTCAAACATCAGGAAGATCTCGATTTCTACGTCTAACTCCTCTGTGTGGTACAGTCGAGATGTACCTTACACATAACAAGGAGTCAGCTTGAGTCATTCAGAGACCAGTCCCGGGGGGGATGCCAGCAAGCTGGAGGGCCTGACCTCGAAACTCGAGGAGGCCATTCGGTTGTTGGCTGAAGCACGGGACTTTGCCAAGCCCACCAAAATCCGGCGGGTCTTTGATACCGCGCGGCGGATACTGCTCAAGGAGGGCGGGTGCCAGGTGATTGAACGCCTGGCCCCCCAACTGGAACAGGCCGGGGTGTTCTGGGGGTCAGACTGGGCAGAGCCGGGCATCCTGGTTCCCTCCCTCAGTACGCATTCGCTCAAGAGCCCCGACCCGGATACGGTGGTCATTGAGGCCATCAGTGAACTGCGTTTGCTGGCCATTGCCAGGAACAGCTACACACACCCGACCGTGTCCGCAGAGCAGGCCCACCATTACCTGACTCAGGTGCTGGCCATTAACCTGGAATTGCTGTTCGGCACACCGTCGGAGGCCGAGCGCGAGCAGCAGGGTCGGCTGGCGAATGTCACCCGCTCTCTGTTTCGCCATCTCGCCGACGGTATCGGCTACGAATTCGTCATTGACCAACTGGTTGATGAAATCTGGCGCATCATCCAGCAGCGGCCGATTCAGGTGGACAGTGTCAAACGGATGATCACTGAGATTGCGATTTGCCGGCACAACCCCGAGGTTGAGCTTGGCAACAGCGGTCAGGGCGCCGACCGCTTGATCAGTAGTCTGTTTGCGCCCACCCAGGGCTGCCGCGAAGACCCCGGCGTAGCGGTGTATCTGGAGCGTTTGGAAAGCATGGATTCCGGGGCTTTGCAGTATGAAGCCACCGGATTTGCACGCGCGATGCACGACACCGGTCTGGTCTGTGCCTACCATGCGGTCTTTGTGAGATATCTGCTGGAGCACGGTGATCATCTGTTGTCCGAAGCGTTAGGTCTCTCGAGTACGGGCCGTGACTGCCTGCTGTGTTATGACAGTCTGGTCCGCGCAATCATTACTGAAAGTGTTTATGCCGAGACCGCCCAGAGTGTCTACGGGCTGGCCCTGATGCTGGAGCGCGGCATTCTCTATCAGCCACCCGTTGCCCCGGCGCTCTGGCGGCAGGTCTCGCTGCCGATTTCCCCCTACTGTCGTGAGCGCTTGTGGCTGGCGTATGGCGAGTCACCCGGTCCCAGAGCCTGGCTGCTGTCTGGCGTGCTGTGTATGCTCGGTCAGCCACTGGGCGTGGGGCAGGGTAATAATCCGACCTGTCAGTCGGCGCGGGCACTGTCCATGTGGGCGTACAACGATCCTGATTACCTTCTGCAGATGGTTGTCTGGGCCGCCCGGGACGATGAAATCATCATCCACTTTGAGGGGCAGCCGGTGTCGTCCCGGGAGAGTGTGTCGGGTGTTGCCGGGGAGTTGCCGGTGGACCTGGACCCGGTGTCGTTGCTGGTGGTGCCTCACCTTGACCGAATCTACGCAGAAATGGGCAGGCGTTGCATAGGCCGGGAAGGCGACCCTCACCAGTGGGTTAACCCTGAATTCCACGGCTGGTGGTCCGGTCGCGGTTTTCGCATCAATGTCGATGTCAGCACGGGTCAGTTGTGGGAGCTGGACGCGTTTCTGCGACACTTCTACGCCAGCTATCACCCCTATTACAACGGCAATCAGCCGCTGATCCATCCTCAACCGGCGGGCATTGCCGTCACCGACAGCGCGGCACGCTTCATCGGCTGGCATGCCATTACCATTTTGCGAGTGGCACTGGATCCCAAGGGCGTTATGCGGGTCTACTTCTACAATCCGAACAACGATAGCGGCCAGAACTGGGGCGATGATGTTGTCGTCAGCACGGCCGGGCATGGCGAGCGGTTCGGAGAGGCGTCGCTACCCGTCGACCAGTTTGCCTCCCGGTTGTACATTTTCCATTATGATCCGCTGGAGCGGGGCGAGCTGGCGTTGGTTCCAGACGACGAACTGGAGGGCGTGGTTGACCGGATTTACCGGAGCTGGGGCAGCGATCGGGCGCCATCAGTGACGGCGCTGCAGGCTGAACCAGGTCAATCCTCGCCGTAGAGTCGGCACCGTGTTGGGCTGTCCTGCAAGGTCATCAGCCCGTCTACAAACGCGTTTTCGGAGGCGGTAATATCGGCGATCCAGCCGGTCTGAAGGGAATAGAACACACCAATGAAAATACCCGGCTACCGTGAGGCAGCCGGGTATTTTTTATCGCTTTTCCCAATTCCGGACAGAACCGGTCAGAACAGCGCTGCAGCCTTGGCCAGAGCGATGTACAGACCAATCAGGAACGGAATTCCCACGGCCAGCCAGGCCAGAACGCCACCGGCGCCAAACGTGCCGCGCGCGGCGGAGTCGGCGTGAGAGGCAGTCATGTCATCGTGCTGAAGTGAGCGCTCATATTCCAGTTCTTCATCGGTCATGTGGTCGGACTCTTTCACCGGCTTGACCAGGCTGTTACAGATCAGGCCCAGGAACAGCAGGCCTGCCATGATATACAGCGTCCGGTCATAAACCAGACTCGGTTCAATGCCGGCGTCCAACTGTGCCTGGCGAATCGCAGCGATGACCAGCGGTCCGACAATCCCAGCCGCCGACCAGGCGGTCAGCAGGCGGCCGTGGATAGCGCCAACCATCTGGGTTCCGAAAATATCAGCCAGATAAGCGGGAACCGTCGCGAAACCACCCCCGTACATACTGAGAATGATACAGATCGAAATCACGAACATGCTCGGCAGACCAAGGTGGCCCCAGGTTGGCAGCAGGCTGTATACAATGATGCCCAGTACGAAGAACGTGTAGTAGGTGTTCTTGCGTCCGAGCTTGTCAGACAGCGAGGCCCAGAACAGGCGCCCGACGCTGTTGAACAGACTGATCAGCCCCACCAGACCGGCGGCAGCAGCGACCACCGCGGCTTTTTGAGCCACCGTCAATGCGGTGGCGGAATCCGCAAGTCCGGCCAGTTTGCCGCCGAAGACGTCCTGCAACATCGGACTGGCCATGGAGATGACCGCAATGCCTGCCGTCACATTCAGGAACAGCACCAGCCAGATCAGCCAGAACTGGGGTGTTTTCCAGGCCCGGTCGAGATGAACGTGCTTGCGGGTAATCATGCCTGAGCCATGGTCCTTCTCGGGCGGAGTCCAGCCCTCTGGACGCCAGCCATTCGGTGGCACACGGAAGCCAATGGCACCAGCGGACATAACGATCACGTACAGCGCGCCCATGACCATCAGCGTCATGGCGACACCCTGGCCACCGCCTTCGGAAAAGTGGCCCATAAGCAGAACAGCCAGCGGCGCACCAATCATGGCGCCACCACCGTAGCCCATTATGGCGAAACCCGTTGCCATGCCGCGACGGTCCGGGAACCACTTGATCAGTGTTGAAACCGGCGTGATGTAGCCCAGCCCCTGGCCGATACCACCCAGAATGCCGCAGCCCAGATACACCAGCCAGAGCTGATGGACCATCACGCCAATACCACCCAGGATCAGGCCGCCACCCCAGCACAGGGCCGCGATGCAGCCAGCTTTACGCGGGCCGGCGTGTTCCAGCCATCCCCCCCAGAGGGCGGCGGAGACACCGAGCATGGCGATGAAGGTTTCGAAAATATGCGTGACCTGAGGCACTGTCCAGTTACAGGAAGTGGTGGTCAGCGCGGTCATGAAGCCGATATCGGAGCATACCGCCGGGTCAGCACCGGATATCAGTTTGGTCAGCGGCAGCCAGAATACCGAGAAACCGTAGGCCATGCCGATCGACAAGTGAATCGCGAGGGCGGCGGTTGGTACGAGCCAGCGATTAAATTTTGGTCCGGCGATGGTCCTTTCCCTGGCAAAAAATCCCGATGAGCGTCCCGCTCCACCGTTTGACAGGTTCTCTCCAGTCACCCCATCCATACTTTTACCTCTTTTATTTTTGCTGTTGTGTTACACGGATGATGACGTTCAACGACGTACAACCCCTACCTTTTAGCTCATAAACGCTTAGGTTGGTATTGAACTAAAGTTCAACCCTTGGCATACGGACATTGATCGGTGCCCTTAGGGAACCTCTGATTAAGTCTATTGACGATTCTGCAAGTGTTGAGAGGCTCAGTGGCAAGGCGCGGTTCGCAGGTAATGGCCGACGTCCTTGCCAAGAATCGTAACGCGGCCAATGAGTCTCTCAACGCTTGCCCGCA
>JASBRL010000054.1 GCA_030149475.1 Marinobacter sp. | reverse complement strand
CAAAACTGCGGTGACTTCCATCAGGCAGGGTAACAACAGGCATTGCTCAAACTCCCAACAGCGGTGGTCAGTACCAGAGACCACGTGCGACATGATCCGCATTACGATTGCGGCTCGACAGCCGGCGACTATAACAGGAGCAGACCACGGGTGTCAGCAGACAGCGTGTTTTTTTGACGGCATCACTAATGCAGCTGCCCGGCCCGACGGCGGACTTTCACAATCCGGGGCACAGACAGAATACTCAGGAGGCAATCAGCCCCCGGTCATCATCGGTTCGGCGCTGCAGCTGGCTGAAGGCAACCAGACCCAGCAGCAACAACGCGGGCAGAAACATCAGTTCTTTGGGCGGTCGCTGGAGCTTCTCCTGCACGGTATCAATGGTCCAGCCATACTCCAGTCCCGCCTTCTGGGCAGGACTGCCGTACTGCACAAAATCCACCATCATCTGACCATTATTCCGGCTCAGTTCCAGGCCGGTCTTGCTGAGTCGATCCTTCGGGGAGCCGCCTGACGGGATATCGAGCTGCAGATACGTCGACACTTCATCACCGGACAGCGACATTCCAGAGGCTTTGAGAATAACCGGCTCGTCCGCTGGAACTGATTTCACATATTCAAGGAGATCCGCCCCGGGGCGCTCGGCGGTGGGCGGATACACCATGTCCCACCAGAAACCGGGACGAAACAGCGTAAAGGTAATCAGTAACAACAGGATCGTCTCCCAGAGCCGGCTCCTGGTTAACCAGTAGCCCTGGGTCGCTGCCGAAAAAACCAGCATGGCAGTCACCGCGCTGATTACTGTTACCAACAGGTCAAACCAGCCGGTCAGGCCAATCAACAACAACTGGGTGTTAAAAATAAACATGAACGGGAGAATCGCAGTCCGTATGTCATAGGTAAAACCCTGCACCCCCGTTCGTATCGGATCTGCGCCGGAGATCGCCGCCGCCGCATAGGCCGCCAATCCTACGGGCGGCGTATCATCCGCCAGAATGCCAAAATAGAACACGAACATGTGAACTGCGATCAACGGCACCAGCAATCCGTTTTGCGCGCCCAGCGTGACAATCACCGGCGCCATCAGCGTAGACACCACAATGTAGTTCGCTGTGGTCGGCAGGCCCATGCCGAGCAACAGACTGATGAACGCCGTGAATATCAGCATCAGCAACAGGTTACCACCGGAGATGAATTCCACGAACTGGGTCATCACCAGGCCGATACCTGTGAGGGTAACCGTACCGACCACGATACCGGCTGTGGCCGTGGCGACGCCGATTCCCACCATGTTGCGACCGCCGGTGGCCAGCGAATGAACGAAATCGGTGATCCCGCCGCGAACCGCCTCAATCACTGAACCGGACTTACGAAAGTACGTTTGCAAAGGCCGTTGCGTCAGCACGATAAAAATCATGAACAGCGTGGCCCAGAATGCGGACAACTGGGGCGAGAAACGCTCGACCGTCAGGCACCAGATCAGCACCACCACCGGGAGCAGATAGTGCAGTCCGGTCTTGACCGTCGGCCCAACCGGCGGCAGTTCCCCCATCGCCTGTGCGGGATCATCCACCTCAAGCTCCGGGAACCTGGCCGAGTAGGCAACCAGCGCCACATAAAGCAGCAATAACAGGGGTGCTATGACCCACATAGCCTGATCACCCAGCAGGGCCTTGATCCAGCCGACCCCGAAATAAACGGCGAGGGTCAACGCACACAATCCAAGTAACAGCGTGACCCAAAGCAGCAGACGTTGAGCCAGGGTGGGCTTTTGCAGGCGATCAATCCCCTTCATTTTGAGCTTGCAGGCTTCAAGGTGGACGATATAGATAAGTGCGACATAGGAAATCAGAGCGGGCAAAATTGCGTGCTTGATAACCTCAAGATAGGAAATGCCCACATACTCCACCATCAGGAACGCGGCCGCGCCCATCACCGGCGGCGTCAACTGACCATTGGTCGAGGCCGCCACCTCAACCGCACCGGCCTTGACCGCTGGAAACCCGACACGCTTCATTAACGGGATGGTAAACGTCCCCGTGGTCACCACATTGGCAATGGATGAGCCGGAAATAATGCCGCTCAGTCCGCTGGACACCACGGCAGCCTTGGCCGGGCCGCCACGCATGTGCCCGAGGCAGGCGTATGCAATCTTGATGAAATAGTTTCCAGCGCCTGCCTTTTCCAGCAAGGCACCGAACAACACGAACAGAAATACAAAACTGGTGGAGACTCCCAACGCCACGCCGAACACCCCTTCCGTACCCAGCCACTGGTGCGAGGCCAGCTTACTCAGGCTTGCACCCTTGTGGGCAATAACCGCAGGCATATAGGGGCCGGCGAGGGAATAGACAATAAACACCAGGGCAACGATCGCCAGCGGTAGCCCCAACGCCCGCCGGGTTGCCTCCAGCAAAAGCACCAGGCCGGCCAGGGCGACCACCAGATCGGTCGTTGTCGGGGCACCCGGCCGTTCGGCCAGTTGCCCGTAAAAAAGGAACAGATACGCCGCCGCAAAGGCAGCCGCCAGAGCCAGCACCCAGTCAAACAGGGGAATACGCTCAAGATGCCGACCACGTTTGACCAGGGGAAACGCAGTGAAAGCCAGGAAGGTCGCGAACGCCAAATGTATCGAGCGGGCTTCGGTTGAATTCAGAATGCCAAAATCAAACACATACGGAAGCGGTGAAGCAATCCAGAGCTGGAACAGCGACCAGCAAACGGGCACCACGAAAAGCAGTGTGGCAACCGGTCCTGTCAGTGCCCGCCCACCCGTTTCACTTTGCAGGACCTCGCTGATTTTGTTGGTATCAATTTCGCCAGATGCATTCACCTCAGGGCTCGTCATACCAGTTTCCTTGACCGGATCGGGGGACGAAAGAAAACCGGCGGGTACAGGCCCCCGCCGGACACTAAGGGCGTGATCAGTCGATCAGGCCGACTTCCTTGTAATACTTCTTTGCACCGGCATGGAGGGGGGCGCTCAAGGCGTCATGAACCATCTCTTCTTTCTTCAGATTGGCGAACGCCGGGTGTAGGCGTTTGAAACTGTCAAAATTTTCAAAAACAGCCTTGACGACATTGTAAACCACGTCTTCCGGGATGTCCGAGGTGGTGACCAGGGTCGCCGCCACACCAAACGTCGTTACATCTTTATCGTTGCCGCGATACATGCCACCGGGAATGGTGGCTACCCGGTAATAGGGTTTGTCTTTAACCAGCTTTCTGGTGGCCTTGTTGTCCACATTCACCAGCACGCTGTCACAGGAGGTGGTGGCCTCCTTGATCGCGCCGGAGGGGTGCCCGACGGTGTAAAAGAATGCGTCGATGTTGCCGTCACACAGTGCCTGCGACTGTTCTGCCGCCTTCAATTCCGCAGCCAGGGAGAATTTGTCCATGGTCCAGCCCATCTCTTTCATCAACACCTCGGCCGTCGCCCTTTGACCGGAACCGGGATTCCCCACGGAGACGCGCTTGCCCGCCAGATCCTTGAAGTTCTTGACCCCGGACGCTTTGCTCGCCACGACGGTGAACGGCTCCGGGTGCAGGGAAAAGACTGACCGAAGCTTTTTGTTCGGACCGTCGCTCGCAAACTTGCTGGTGCCGTTGTAAGCGTGGTACTGCCAGTCAGACTGGGCAATCGCCAGATCAAGTTCGCCCTGTCGAAGCGAGTTCAGATTGTATATGGAGCCACCGGTACTCTCGACCGAGCAGCGAATCCCGTGCTCTTTCCGATCCTTGTTGACCAGACGGCAGATTGCTCCGCCCGCAGGATAGTAGACACCGGTTACGCCCCCCGTGCCTATTGTAATGAAGTACTGTTCCCCGGCGCTGACCGCGGGCGATGTGGCTCCAACCATGATTGCCGCAGCCATCGCGAGAAATGAAAGTCTGTGTCGAAGTCTCATGAGCGATTCCCTTTTGACTCGTTGTATTGATGCCCGCCGGATTGTTCAGCGCTTCCTTTACAAACGGACACATTACCCTGTCAATGTGAACATAGATTAAACGCGCCCCGAAATAAAGCAGGCGCGCGTTCCGGGAACCTCCGGGAAATAAGGTTATTTCTGCTTGCGAGCACGTGCCACTATTTGATCTGGACGAAGCAGGAAGCGGGCAAGCGCCGGCAGCAACCAGATGGCGCCCAGCATATTCCACAGGAACATGAAGAATAACAGGAACCCCATATCGGCCTGGAACTTGATCGGTGAAAAAATCCACGTAACCACGCCAAGGCCGAGGGTAACCCCGGTGAATACAACCGCCTTGCCGGTGGAACGAAGCGTTTCGAAATAGGCCTCCTGAAGCGTCTTGCCCTCAATAAGGAATTTTTCCAGCTTGCTGTAGATGTAAATGCCGTAATCCACACCGATACCCACGCCCAGCGCAATGACCGGCAAGGTCGCTACTTTGATGCCAATACCGGACACAGACATAATTGCTTCGGCCAATACCGAGGTCAGACCAAGCGGGATCACAATGCACAGCACTGCCCGCAGCGAGCGGAACGTTGCAAAACACAACAGACTCACGACGCCGTATACGAACATCAACATGGTGTTCTTGGCGTTGGAAATCACTTCGTTAGTCGCCGCCTCAACGCCGGCATTGCCGGCCGCCAGCAGAAACGTGTGGTTGTCATCATTATTCGCCCGTGCGAACGCCTCTATCTGCCCGACTACGGTCTGCAGGGTCTGCGCTTTATGGTCTTCCAGGAAAACAAGCACTGGCGTAAGACTGCAGTCGGTATTGATCAGTCCACCTGGCGCCTCACGAATAGAGGCATTGATAATGGTCTGGTTGCGGGAAATCTCGAACCACTTCCAGTTACCCTCATTCAATGCTTTGGTAACCGCCTTGGAGACATCGGCCAGCGACACCGACGACTGCACGCCAGGCGTATTCTGAAGCTCCCACTGCAGACGGTCCATCGCGGTCAGAACGGTATACTGGGTGCATTGCTCTTTCGGCGTTTCGACCATGACCACCAGGACATCGGCGCTGGTGGAGTAGTTGTCGATAATATAGGCATTGTCCTTGTTGTAACGCGAATCGGCACGTAGCTCCGGTGCCCCCTGATCCAGATCGCCGACCTTCAGACCTTGCTTGTAGTACACGCCCAGCCCCAGGCCAAGCACCGCAACCAACAGCGATATCGGCGCCACCCCCGGATGCGAAAAGTAGGACATGATGCGCCACTTGCGATCCTGCTTTTCACCGTGGTTCTGAACATGCCGGATACCCCCTTTGGTAATGCCGATGTACGACATCAGCAAAGGATGCAGAACCAGGTTCGTCACGATCACAATGGCCACACCCAGTCCGGCGGCAACTGCCAGATCCCGAATCACGTCAATCTGGATGAACAATAGCGTGAGAAAGCCAAATGCATCGGAGATAAGCGCCAACATGCCCGGAATATACAGGGCGCGGAACGCGAGGCGCGCCGCCATCAGCGGGTCAAAGCCCTTGGAGGCCTCGATCGCCATCGCATTGACCACCTGAACCCCATGACTGATGCCAATCGCAAACACCAGGAACGGCACCAGCACCGAATAGGGGTCAAGACCGTAGCCCAGCAGATTCAGGGCACCGAGCTGCCAGAATACCGCGATAATCGAGGTGAAAATCGGCACCAGCGTGCCCGCAACACACCGGGAGTACCAGTAAAGGAGCAGCAGGGTCAGTACGATGGTGATACCGGCAAACCAGGCAATGGAAGCAATACCGTCGATCAGGTCACCCACTTTTTTGGCAAAACCCACGATGTGGATCTTGATGTCGGGATTCTGTGCCTCGTATTTTTGACGGATTTTTTCTTCCAGCTGACGTGAAAACGTGGCGTAATCCAGCGGCTTACCGGTATCCGGGTTGGTCTTGTATAAGGGTGCGTAGACAATCGTGGATTTGAAATCATCCGCCACCAGCCGACTTGCCTCGTTCGAACGCAAAATATTCTGACGCAGTTCTTCAAGACTGGCGCGGGAGCCGTCGTAGGTTTCCGGAATAACAGTGCCACCCTGAAAACCCTGCTCTGTTACCTCCACCCAGCGAACGTTCGGGGTCCAGAGCGACTTCAGGCCTGACTGGTCAACCCCGGTCAGATAACGTACTTCGTCGTTGATCTGCCTGAGGGTCTCCATGTATTTGCTTGTAAAAATGTCTCCTTCTCGGGTTTCCACCGCAATACGGACAAAGTTGCCGAGGTTTTCAAGATCGCCCCGGTGATCCAGCATGTTGACGATGTAGGGGTGCTTGAGCGGAATCATCCGCTCAAAACTCGCATCCGGTTGAATCTTGACGGCGTGGTAACCCAGGAACAATGTCAGGACCAGGAATACCAACAGTATGACCGCCCGGTTATTGAACAGCAGGCGCTCCAGAAAGGGCTCTGCCTTCGGCGTGGTGAAATAATGATCGCCCTTGTCGTGCTTCGGGTTGGACATTCAGTGACCCTCTTGATTCTTACGATTCTTGCCACATCAGGGCGTGTTTAAAGATTCTTGCCGGCCGCATCAGCGTGCTTGACGCCGCCTTCGCCAAGCAGTAACAAATGGTGTTGCGCCACCGGCACAACCGCCATAACGCCCTGCCGGTCGCTGCGGAAATAACTCTTGAAGGTCTGGCCATCATCGGTGCTTACCAGCACTGCGCCACCATTGCCTACCAGGACAATGCGTCCATCTTCCGTGACCGCCCCATCGTTCAGGGTGGCATCCGAGTCCGTGGCCACGGTCTTCCAGTGGCGCCCCAGATCCTGCGAGAAAAAAATGTTGCCGCGCAAACCAAACGCCAGCACTTCGTTGACGTTGCCGGTGCCCATCACGCCAAACAGCGAGCCGGTGTATGGGCTGTCCTGCTTCTCCCAGGTCGCGCCCTTGTCGGTTGACATCAGGATCAGTCCGGCCTCCCCTACGATAACCAGACCACCGCCGGTCATTCTGGTAATGCCGTTCAAGTGATAGCCGGTCGGGTTTTCGATCTGACCAGACCAGTCCTTCCAGGTTTTCCCGCCATCAGTGGTGCGAAAAATCATGCCATAAGCACCCACAACAAAACCGGTAGTCTTGTTCAGAAACAGTACATCCAGAAACGGATTGACCGGTCCGATTTTCAGGTCCGCCTTCATGTTTTCAAGCGTAAATTTGAAGTCATCCAGCGCCCACTCCATGTCTTCTTTCTTGTCTTCAGGCGCTTCATCGATGGCGGCTTCCATCTCCCCTATGCGCTCTTCCTTCGCTGCAATGGCCAGCTTTGCGGCCTGGATACCGTCCATCTGCAAAGACCAGGTCGCTCCGGCATCGGTGGAATGCAGGACAACGCCGCTGTGGCCAACCGCCCACCCCAGTTCGGGCGTGGGGAAGCTCACGGCTGTTAACGTCATGGATACGGGCACCCTGGCCTGAGTCCAGCTCTGACCCCCGTCGTCGGAGTAAATGATGTGGCCACGCTCACCTACGGCAACGATGCGATCACCCGCACTGGCGACATCGTTAAGAAGAGACCGGGCTGCAAGCCGCGTTTCCCTGGCGGGCGTTTCGAGTACATCTTTGATTGCAAATGCCTGGGGAATCGAAGCGATCATCGCGAGCCCGAGGCAAATCGCACCCATTGTCTTGCGCGTAAACCATGTAGCCATTCCGATTGCCTTACTGTGTAAGTGTTTCATTGTCCGGGGTGAGCGTCGCGACACCGCCGTTCACAACATAAATGCCGGCTCCGACCGGAGACCGGCATTTATGACGTCAGTTACGGGTATACGTCTGTTAACGCTTAGGGAACCTCTGATCAAGTCTATTGACGATTCTGCAAGTGTTGAGAGGCTCAGTGGCAAGGCGCGACTCGCCGGTAGTGGCCGACGTCCTTGCCAAGAGTCGTAACGCGGCCAATGAGCCTCTCAACGCTTGCCCGCAGGGGCTCCCCCTGAAAACCGGACTCCGCGTTGAGCCTTCTTGAAAGGCAACCAGCCTTCCTGCGAAGCCTCGCCT
>JASBRL010000051.1 GCA_030149475.1 Marinobacter sp. | reverse complement strand
CCCTCGCAATTGAGAGTGGCCAACCAGTTTGCCCAGGCATCGACGAGCGCGGTCAGCGTTGTTTCATAGTGGTCCTGGGTCTCGTCCGATTCCTGCCATGCCTGCTGCAGTGCCTCATAGTCGGTCAGGTCCGGTAGCTTGCTCTGAAGCTGACGGTCGCTGCTCTGTAACTCGCGAATGACGCCAGCCAGGCCCCAGTCGGCGCCACGACGGGAACGGATGGCTTCCTGTTCTTCTTGAGCGAAACGAATGAGCCCGGCAAGATCGTGCATCACGCCCCAGGGGTCGTCGACAACAACCGCGGCTTTCTGATCGTAGCGGCTCATCTTTCGATTCAGGGTTGGCCAGGCAGGAATCACCGGAAGCAGGTTCGACCAGTCAAAGCCTGATGAGTCCGTTACTTCCGGTAGGCTGGTAAAAACGCCTTCGGTCAGAGTAGTGCTTTGGGCACTGTTTCCCGGGGTCAGTGCCCGTAAATGTCTGTCCCTTTCGTCCGCATTGTCAGACAGGGTTTCAAAATGGTCATTGGGCCACTTTACGGGCGACCAGGCAGTGCCGATGGAACCGCCGGCGGGAACGGAAAAATAGGCGAGGGTGCGGGTATCAACCACCGGCCCGCCACGGGGTGTTTCGGAGAGCTGCCCGTTGCTGACCGTGTACTCCACCAGTCGCTGCTCGGCGTCGACCCAGACATAAAACCAGCCATCCCGGAGCAACCGGGGAAGGTAGTTCAATGGTTTACCTTCAATGTGATGATACTGCGGTCCGGCTGCCGGGAATGTGTCGGGCAGAGCGGGGAAATTCAGGCCCTTGAGCAGGTCACCTGTATAATCAGTCGGACCGATGGCGTAGCGTAACGGCAACACAGCAACCATCAAGGGGCAGGACGCGCAACCGTCCGTGGACTGCGGCTGAGCTTGGGTTTGCACTGTCATGTGACCTCCGTATGCTGCTCGGCCATTCCCTGGCCCAGCGCGGCTGCAAGCGTGCTGTTGAACTGAAAGCGGGGTTCTATGCGGTCAGCCAGAGTGGGGGCATTGTGGGGGTGGGCAGTCTGGTAGTGATAAAAACCGTTGGAATTGCCAATCGAGATGCGGCTCACCCCTGGCCAGAAATGAGCGGGCGCGAGCGAGGCATTGTCCAGCATTCGCTTGAGCACCTTGGCATCACCCAAGCGAAACCACACAGTACGCCCATCCGCGAGCCGGACCTGGGTGCGGGCCCGTAGCCATTGGATCAGCATCTGATCTGAACCTGTGGCATGGATAATAACGCCTGAATGCAGCCGGTTAGGCGGCTGCGCCCATAGCTCCGCGAGCTTGCTGCTATCCGGCACGGGCATCAACAAAGGTCCCATGCCTGAGAGCGCATCGTACTGACCGTCTGTAAGTACTGAGATACAGGTTTCGGTGACGCCCTGCGAGTCGAACCACCGAATTCTGTCAGGGAAAAGTGTGCCATCGATCAGCAGGTAGCGATTCTCTCCCGGTCGTGGATCTGGAAACGGCAAGGCTGAGCGGATTAGGGTCATGCTCATGCTGTATTCCCCGGCTTCTGCCTTGCTTCGCACACTTCCGCAAAGGGCGCCTGCTGTTTGGCCGCCTGCCGAAAGCTCGCGGCCTGTTTTGATTGGGCCTCGATGGCTTTGGCATCGGCGCGTTGGCCAACGTCGGCCAGCTTTTCCGGCGCGACTTTCTTGCCTTCACTGATACTCAGTCCGTGGGGTACCCCCGGTACTGTCGCGCTTTGCCCCGACCCACTCCCCGGTGCTCCCCCCGAGTTGATCCGTATGGACGGGCCGCTCAGGGTGATGCCGCTGGGGTCGAGCTTGAGGAAGCTGCCGCCGGCGGCGATGGTGAGTTCGGCGCCGGCGTCGAGCACCACTTTGCTGCCGGCCTTGTGGTGCACCTCCCGGCCGGCTTCGCTGAGCAGGGCAGTGCCTGTCTTCTGGTGCAGGGTGCCGCCTACGGTCAGGCTTGCGTCCTGACCGATCGACTCCCGTTTCTCGCCATCCACGGTGCTGTGGTCGTTGGCCTTGATGTGGGCGTAGCGGTCGTTATCGACGGTGAGATGGCTGTTGTTGTGGATCACCTCGGTACGGTCGTTTTCGGTGAGCAGGTCCAGATCTCGCTGGGCGTGAACGTAGATCTGCTGCTTGTTCGCCTCATCCTCGAAACGTAGTTCGTTGCTGCCGTCGCCCTTGTGGGTCCGGGTCTTCAGGGTGGTGCGGGTTTTGTGCTCGGGCAGGGCATAAGGCGGCGTGTTGGCCGCGTGGTAAGTCCGCCCTGTGATGACTGGCTGGTCCGGATCGCCATCCAGAAAGTCCACAATGACTTCATGGCCGATGCGGGGTAGTGCCATAAAACCATAGCGACCGCCCGCCCAGCCCTGGCTGACCCGCAACCAGGCGCTGCTGTGTTCGTCACTGGCTGAATAGCGATCCCAGGGAAAACGCACCTTGACCCGGCCATGTTCGTCACAGTGAATCTCCTCACCCGCCGGCCCGGTCACGATGGCGATATGGGGGCCGTCCATGCGCAGATGCCGGCGCGGCTCAAGGGCCGGGCGCCAGGTTCTGTCTGCCGGTATGGCGTCGAACGTGTTGTGATAGGTGGTAAGCCCTGAGCCGCTTTCATTCTCCATTGCCTGGGGCTGTTTGCCGGTATGAGTAACGCGGGTCAGTAGCCAGGTCCGGTTCTGTTCCGGCTGGGGGTGATCGGTCAATGTCACACGGGCGCCGCTGGTGAAGTCGGGGCGGTTACTCCCGCCTGTCGCCACACTTGTATTCCGGCGCAGCGCATCCAGCCGGGCGGCTGCGTAGGGTCGGCCTGTGCCGTCTGTCTTGAAGCGCCCCGGGTAGTCGTAATGCTCGTAGTCGTCCCGCGCCGTAAGCTGGCCGGTCTGTTCGTCGTGGAGGAGCGCGTAAGCCGGGTTCCTGAAGGTGTAGTCCTTCAGCACAGCCCGGGTCGGGGCGATCTGTTCGTTGTGACCGAACCGGTATACGCATGCTTGCCGGGAACTCCCACCGGCGGTGGCATTGTAACCGGCATCCGCAAGGCGCGGCGCGTCCCGGTGGTGATCGGCGATGATCAGGGGCTGACCGGCCTGCTCGCTGTCAAAGCGGAAATGCCAGCCCTCCTCGGCGGCAAGGCGTTGCAGAAAGTCCAGGTCGCTTTCCCGGTACTGAACACAGTACTCCCGCTCGGCCGGGGAGCGTTTCAGGTTGAACCGGGTGTCGACAACGCCACGCTCATCCAGCAGGGTCTGCGCAATCCGCTGGCTGTCCTGCTGCTGGAAAATCCGGCTGTTGTGCATCAGCGCCAGGCGCCACAGCGCCGGAACCACGCGGATCGAATAGCGGGTACGGTGATGACCCGTGTCACTATGTTGAAAGGCGCTGACAATGCCCTGAACCCGTCGCAGCAGCTCGCCATCCTGATAGATGGTCAGCTCAGCGGACTGGTCGAGCACATCGGCCACGGCAACGTCGGGTGAGAGACTGGCCAGTTCAACATCGAGTGTGAAGGTTTCGGACAGATGTTCCGTCAGCGTGAATTCGACGACGGCAAAGGTGTCGGACGGTAGTGCGCCAACGCGGGCTGCGAACTGCAGGCCTGAGGGCTGAGACATGAGGGCATCCTTGCGTTTTACCGAAGCCGATGTGGGTGCCGGCTCCGGGATAGTCTCTGTGAAATCCCTCGCATCCTGCGATGGATCACTGTTCAGCTGCGAATATTATCGGGAATTCCCGGGCGCTGCAATTGAGTGTCC
>JASBRL010000050.1 GCA_030149475.1 Marinobacter sp. | reverse complement strand
AGGGTGGCGATGTCCGGCTCGTTCATCCGCAGCAGGTTGTGACGGCTGCCAAACCAGACCGACCCGGTGTCGGGCCGGGTCTTGCCGGTGATGATGTCCATCAGGGTGGTTTTGCCGGCGCCGTTCGGGCCGATGAGGCAGCGCAGTTCGCCGTCTTCGATGGTGAGGTTCAGGTCGTTGATCGCCTTGAACCCGTCAAAGCTGACGTTGACGTCTTCCAGGTAGAGGATTGGCCCATGGCGCACATCGACGGGTGAGGCGTTGGGCGCGAGGAACTCGAACACCCGGTCGCGATGGCTCAGTTCAGACATGATACTCATGCGGTGGCCTCCTTGCCGGCGGGCGTTTCGGGGGTGGTGTCGACCTTGCGATGACGGATCAGGCCGGCGATGCCCTTGGGTAACAGCACGGTCACCAGCACGAACAGGCCACCGAGGGCGAACAGCCAGGCGTCCGGCATCACGCCGGTGAACACGGTTTTGGCGTAGTTCACCAGGATCGCGCCGATCACCGCCCCGTAAAGCGTGGCGCGGCCACCCAGTGCCACCCAGACCACCACTTCGATAGAGAACAGCGGCGAGAATTCACTGGGGTTGATGATGCCTACTTGAGGCACGTACAGCGCCCCGGCCACTCCGGCCAGCATGGCCGATACTACGAACACGAACAGCTGGACCCGCTCCACCCGGTAGCCCAGGAAGCGGGTGCGGGCCTCGGCGTCGCGGCAGGCGATGCTGACCCGGCCCAGTTTGCTGCCCACGATCGCGCGACAGATGATGTAACCGAGGCCCAGGGCAACGCCGGTGGCGATGAACAGCCCCAGCCGGGTGGCGTCGGTGCGCAGGTTAAAGCCGAGGATGTCCTTGAAGTCGGTCAGGCCGTTGTTGCCGCCAAAACCCATTTCGTTGCGGAAGAACGCCAGCATCAGGGCGAAGGTCAACGCCTGGGTGATGATCGACAGATACACCCCGGTCACCCGCGAGCGGAAGGCCAGGAAGCCGAACACCAACGCCAGCAACCCCGGCGCCAGCAGTACCATGACGAAGGCAAACCACGCCATGTCGAAGCCGTGCCAGTACCAGGGGAGTTGGTCCCAGTTCAGGAACACCATGAAATCGGGCAATGTGGGGTTGCCGTATACGCCCCGGTCGCCGATCTGGCGCATCAGATACATGCCCATGGCATAGCCACCAACGGCAAAGAACGCGCCGTGGCCCAGGCTGAGGATGCCCAGAAAGCCCCACACCAGATCGACCGCGACGGCCAGGAGCGCGTAGCACAGGTACTTACCCAGCAGCGTTACGGTGTAGGCGCTGACGTGCAGCGGGTTACTGACCGGCAGCGCCAGGTGCAGAATGGACACCAGCGCCACGGCGAGGGTCAGAATGCCCAGGAACCACTGGGTTGACCGTTCGGTAAACGGTCGGGCCAGCCACATGCCTGCGGAATTCGGTGATCTAGTCATGACTCAGCCCTCCGCGGCCCGGCCCTTCTGCGGGAATAATCCCCGGGGGCGCTTTTGAATGAACAGGATGATGAAGACCAGCACCACGATCTTGGCCAGCACAGCACCCGCCCAGGGTTCCAGCAACTGGTTAATGGTGCCCAGGGACAGGCCCGCCACCAGGGTGCCCCAGAGGTTGCCGACGCCGCCGAACACCACCACCATGAACGAGTCGATGATGTAGTTCTGACCCAGGTTGGGACCGACGTTGGTGATCTGGGAGAGCGCAACCCCGGCCAGGCCCGCCACGCCGGACCCCAGGGCGAAGGTGAGGATATCGACCCGCGTGGCCTTGATGCCCATGGCGCGGGCCATGGCCCGGTTCTGGGTGACCGCCCGGACTTCCAGCCCGAGCCGGGTCTTGCGCATGATCAGCATCAGCCCGGCAAAGACCACCAGGGCAAAGCCGATCACGTACAGACGGTTGAGGGTCAGCGACAACGCCTCGTTGATCATCACCGAGCCGCTCATCCAGTCGGGGGTGATCACCGTGCGGTTCAGCGGCGAAATCACCGTGCGCACCAGTTGCTGGAGAATCAGGCTGATACCAAAGGTAGCCAGCAGGGTTTCCAGGGGTCGGCCCTTGAGAAACTGGATCACGCTACGTTCGATGGCGATGCCGGCCAGTGCCGACACCAGAAATCCGGCGGGGATCGCCAGGATCAGTGCCAGACCGGGCTGGCCCGGTAGCAGCTGTTGCATGCCCCAGGTGGTGTAGGCACCCAGCATGATCAGTTCGCCGTGGGCCATGTTGATCACGCCCATCACGCCGAAGGTAATGGCCAGGCCAATGGCCGCCAGTACCAGCACTGACCCCAGCGACAGGCCAAAGTACAGGGTCTCGGCGGCGTGGTTCCATTTGAGTTTCTGCCGGATTTTTTTCAGGGCATCTTTGGCGGCAGCGGCCAGTTCCGGATCATCGCTGCGGGTCGCGGCGGTCAGTGCGCTGCGGGCCTCGGAGTTGAGGCTGCCGGACAAGGCACTGACGGCGCTGACATCCCCTAGCTGGACCTGATGGATCGCGATGGCTTCTTTCAGGGCATCGCGCACCCGGCTGTCGTCCTCGTCCTTGAGCAGGTCACCGATGCGCTCGGCCATGGTGTCATCGATGCTGCCACGCAGGGCCCGGGCGGCGGTCAGGCGACGGGCCGGGTCCTTCACGGTGAGATCGATCACCGCGAGAATACCATCCAGGTCACGTCGCAGTGAGTTGTTGATACGAATGCTGTCCAGATCACGGCGGGACACTTCGCCGATGGGTTCGCCGGTGAGGGCGTCGGCCACTGTCCAGTTGCGGCCCCGGTTTTCCAGGACGATCACAAACTGGCCGGATTTCTCGATGCGGCTGAGCTTGCCATTGGCAAAGGCGTCCAGCCAGCCCCGGGCGCGGTCATCGCCGCTTTTGGCGATATCATTAATGGCGCCGGCCTTGTCCGCGTAGGAGGAATCGGCCAGCGCCTGTAACAGGGTCTGAGCCTGATCATCGCTGCTCTGGGCATGGGCCGGAACCGATGACAACAGCAGGCAACAGACAATCAGTCCCTGAGTGAGCAGTCGACGGATGCTCATGGTGTTTTCCTGTAGCTGAGGTGCGGGCAGACCGGTCCGGCGAGTCACTGCGCATGCCGGGCTCGGGCGAACCCGGTCACTGACGACACCTTGAATGGAACGGCGTTGTGTTCGGGACGGGCACCGGCAACCGGCGCCCGTCCGTCAGGTCACGTCATGGCTGCATCAGTTCGCAGCAACCTTTTCCTTACCGCCACAGGTTTTCTCAACCACGTTATAGTTGCCACAGCGCAGCGGCTTGCGCCAGTCACTGATCAGGTCCCTGGAACCCGGCAGGAAGTCAGACCAGGCATCGCCGGCCACGGTTGACGGTGTCTGCCAGACAACGGAGAACTGACCGTTGTCCTGGATTTCGCCAATCAGCACCGGCTTGGTGATGTGATGGTTGGGCATCATGGTGGCGTAACCGCCGGTCAGATTGGGGACAGAGACCCCGATAATGGCATCCTTGACCGCGTCCACGTCCGTCGTGCCGGCTTTCCTGACCGCCTGCACCCACAGGTTGAAGCCAATGTAGTGCGCTTCCATCGGGTCATTGGTGACCGCATTGTCGTTACCGGTGTAATTGATCCACGAATCAATGAAGTCATAGTTGGCGTCGTTATCCACGCTCATGAAGTAGTTCCAGGCAGCCAGATGGCCCACCAGCGGTTTGGTGTCGATACCGGACAGTTCCTGCTCACCGACGGAGAAGGCCACCACCGGGATGTCGGAGGCTTTCACCCCCTGGTTCGCCAGTTCACGGTAGAAGGGTACGTTGGCGTCACCGTTGATGGTGGAGACCACGGCGGTTTTCTTGCCCTGGTTACCGAACTTCTTGATGTCCGCCACGATAGACTGCCAGTTGGAATGGCCGAACGGTGTGTAGTTGATCATGATGTCGGAATCCGCCACCCCGTGATCCTTGAGATACGCTTCCAGGATCTTGTTGGTGGTGCGTGGATAAACGTAGTCCGTGCCTGCCAGCACCCAGCGCTTCACACCGACTTCGTTCATCAGATAGTTCACGGCAGGGATTGCCTGCTGGTTGGGGGCGGCGCCGGTATAGAACACGTTTTCAGAGGACTCTTCGCCCTCGTACTGAACCGGGTAGAACAGCAGGCCGTTGAGTTCTTCCACCACCGGCAGAACGGACTTGCGGGAGACCGAAGTCCAGTTGCCGAAGATCACGTCCACCTTGTCCCTGGCCAGCAGCTCGCGGGCTTTCTCGGCAAACAGGGGCCAGTTGGAAGCCGGATCAACCACCACCGGCTCGATCTTGCGACCCAGCAGGCCACCTTCGGCGTTCTGCTTTTTGATCAGCATCAGCATGGTGTCTTTCAGGGTGGACTCACTGATCGCCATGGTGCCGGAGAGTGAGTGGAGAATACCGACCTTGATGGGCGGCAGGTCTGCAGCCGTAGCCGTCAGGGAGGCCGAAACAGCCAGCGCGGACAGCCCCAGTTTGATGACTCTCTTCACGTTCATTGTGCGCGTCCTTTTCCTCTGTTTTTGTGGCAACCGCTGGAGTCTGTCGCAGGTGAACCACAGAAGCCGCACAAAGGGTGCTCGGGAGCCAGTGCCTGAGGCACGGGTTAGGCCGAATACGGGCAGCGCTGTGATTCCTCGCAACAAGCCTGTGTCCAGACGTTTGCTGCAATCGTCATGGTGCAATCGCACTCTGCGTTTTGCATCGGCCGTTCCAGTAGTTAAAATAGTGCTCCAAATCAGATAGTTAAAATTAAATCGAATGATCAACCCCGCGCAACGCATGCACCAATACCTAACACAAAACCCGGTCACGCCCCGAAGCAGCGCACCCATTCGATACCCGGATCACCCCCTGAAATTCTGTTACAGTCAATTAAAACCAATACTTACAACATACTGAAAAGCTTGCCCCGCATTCAGACCGGCCGGTGCACCGTCGCAGCGCCTGGCAGGCAGGCGGGGCCATTACAGTGCGTGAGCCACCGGGGCGGTTTTCCAGCATCACGTATCTCCCTCCAACACCATGCCTCCGAAGCCGGGCCATCTCCCGTAACAGCAATAACCCGGCAAACCGGCATTCACGGCAACTTGCTGTATAGTGATCTGAACACGCGGATCAACCGCGGGACTCTCATTCACACCATGAACCAGAAGGCCTACCCATGACGCCACCCTGCCGCATTGTGATTTTCGGCGCCGGAAGCGTCGGCTGCTACGTTGGCGGCCGGCTGATGTCTGCGGGCGCGGACGTAACGCTGATCGGACGCCCCCGGTTGCAGGCTATATTCGCTGACAAACCGCTCAACGTGACCGACTACCGGGGGTTTCAGCATCAGGTGCAACTGGGCCCTGACCGGTATGTGACCGATGCCGATGCGGCGGCCTCCGCCGACCTGGTGCTGGTGACCGTGAAGTCCGCTGCCACCGAAGAGGCTGGTCGGGCACTGGCACCGGTATTGAAACCTGGCACGCCGGTGATCAGCCTGCAAAACGGCATCAGCAATGCCGACCGCCTGCGCGCCATTCTGACCGAATGCACGGTGCTGGCGGGCATGATCCCCTTCAACATCGTGCAGAAAGAACCGGGGCACTTTCATCACGGCACCCAGGGCGAACTGATGGCGACAGCGCATCCGTCCCTGGCACCGGCGTTGCCCTGGTTCAAACAGGCCGGTCTGGGGCTGGAACAACGGCATGACATGACCGCCGTGCTGTGGTCAAAACTACTGCTGAACCTTAATAACCCCATCAATGCCCTGTCCGGCCTGCCACTGCTGGACGAACTCGCGCAACGGGACTATCGCCGGTGCCTGGCGATTGCCCAGCACGAGACCCTGGCGCTGCTGGAGATGGCCGGCATCCCCACCGTAAAGCTGACTGCGCTGCCCATGCCGGTGATTCCGTATCTCATGAAATCGCCGGACTGGCTGTTCAGCCGGGTGGCAAAATCCATGCTGCAGATCGACCCCATTGCGCGCTCATCCATGTGGGAGGATATGCAGGCGGGCCGGCCGACAGAAGTGGACTGGATCAACGGCGAGGTGGTGAGACTGGCCGAAACCGTCAATAGCCGTGCTTCCATTAACCAGGCCCTGTGCCAACTTATCCACGAAGCCGAACAAGGCAGCGGGCGAGCCTGGCCCGCCGGGGAATTGCTCGCCCATCTTAACCAGGCCCGGGACGATTACTACGCCCGCTGAGTTCGCCGGATTACGCCCGTGTACTCTATCTCGCACACGTAGCGCCAACGAAATCTGGTTTTCCAGAACCCGAATCTGGCTAGAATGAGTTTCAGCAGGGAGGCAAACGCTTGTAAGGATACAGGTGTTGCAGGGACGCTTCGATCTGACAGGACGTCAGACTCACAGGGATGCGACCATCGCGGACAGGAACGTTCGCAGACAGGGATGATCGGCAGGGACGCTGCCGCCTGAAGGACCAGGCACACGGCAACTCGCGGACCGGGAACACAAGGGATGTGAACCTATCCGTGAACCCTTGCCCCTTCGTCAGAAACGCACCCCACCGGCACTGCCGGCGGGCGTCGTGGCTGATGCGTCAGGATCGCGATTCTCGTTTCTGTCCGGCTCTGCTAAATCCATTTCACAGACGGACAAGGAACTGAACAATCATGACCCGCACTTCATTTTTCGCAACGCTCATTCTGCTTTGCTCATTGATAACCGGCTTTGCTCAGGCCGCCGAACCCGACGCCGTAAATATCAACACAGCGACCGCCACGGAACTGGCCAGCCTCACAGGCATCGGTGACTCCAAGGCCGAGGCCATTATCCGCTATCGCAAGCAGAACGGCGCCTTTACCAGCGCGGATGATCTGAGCAATGTGAAAGGCATTGGCGCCAAGACCGTTGCTGATAACGCGGATCGTATCAGCCTGAAATGATTCAGCACCGGGGTGCACTCGCGCCCCGTTTCCATTCTGGCCCTGCCTGTCGACCGGCCCAGCCGAGCCGCCCGCAAGCGCTTTGCGCCCAAAGTAGGGCTGGACACCTTCCCACCCCCTGCCTATCGTTACAGACAAAATCACCGCTTTTCGCCCTGGCGAGTAACGATCTATGACTGACGCCATTCGGCTCTATCCGGCCAAACCCCCGAAGGTCTACTTTTACGGCACCTGCCTGATTGACCTGTTCTACCCCGACGCCGGCCTTGCGGGCATCCAGTTACTGGAACGCGAAGGCATTGAAGTGGTCTATCCGCAGGACCAGACCTGCTGCGGGCAACCGGCGTACACCTCCGGATATCACGATGAAGCCCGGGCAGTTGCAGCGGCCCAGCTCGACCTGTTTCCCGGCGACTGGCCCATCGTCGTGCCCTCCGGCTCCTGCGGCGGCATGATGCGCAAGCATTACCCGGACCTGTTCGCTGACACCCCGCAGGCGGAGGCCGCCACAGAGGTTGCCGGCCGGGTCTGGGAACTGACCGACTTCCTGCTTAATGTCTGCCACATCAAACTTCAGGATCTGGGTGAGCCCACCACCGTGGCGCTGCACACTTCCTGCTCGGCCCGACGTGAAATGGGCATTGCGGAGGTGGGGCCGGCGCTGTTGTCGCAACTGCAGAACGTCACCCTGGTGACCCAGCAGCGTGCGGAAGAATGTTGTGGTTTTGGGGGCACCTTTGCGGTGCGCCATCCGGAAATCTCCGCCGCCATGGTGGATGACAAGGTTCAGGCAATGGAAGATGCTGGCGCGCCCGCGTTCGTCACCACCGACTGCGGCTGCCTGATGAACATTGCCGGCTACGCGGAGAAAGCAGCCCGTCCGCTGACCGGTGAACACATTGTCAGTTTCCTCTGGAAGCGGGTCTCCCTGCAGCCTGGCAACGGAGGGTCCGCCAGATGACGGAAGCCGCCACTCACCTTTCGGACGTCAGGCAGTTCCATCCCCGGGCGCATGCCGCCCTGGACAACCCGCAGATCCGCGCCAATTTCCGCAAGGCCATGGACGGGCTGATGGACAAACGCCGCAACGCTTTTGCGGAGTGGGACCTGGAAACGCTCAGGACCCTGGGCGCCAATGTCCGCCAGCAGGCGCTGGCCAACCTGCCCGACTTGCTGGAACAGCTCGAAAAAAAGCTGACCACCAACGGCATTCAGGTGCACTGGGCAAGGAGCGGCGATGAAGCCTGCGAGGTGATCCGGGATATCTGCGTGGCCCGCAATGCCAAACGGGTGATCAAGGGCAAGTCGATGGTGTCCGAGGAAATGGAACTGAACCATTACCTCGAGGAACAGGGCATTGAGGCCCTGGAGTCGGATCTGGGCGAATACATTGTCCAGTTGGCCGAGGAGACGCCCTCACACATCATTATGCCGGCCATTCACAAGAATACCGGGGAGATCTCCGATCTGCTCCATGAGAAAACCGGTACGGACCGCTCCCACGACGTCAACTACCTCACCGCCAGTGCTCGCCAGCAACTGCGGGAGAAGTTCATGCAGGCGGATGTGGGTATCTCGGGGGTCAACTTCGCGGTCGCCGAGACCGGCACTCTGTGTCTGGTGGAAAATGAAGGCAATGGACGGATGACCACCACGGTCCCGCCCTGCCACATTGCGGTGACCGGTATCGAAAAGGTGGTCGGCACGCTGGACGACGCTGCCGCCCTGCTGGCCCTGCTGACCCGGTCGGCCACCGGCCAGCACATCACCACCTACTTCAATATGATCTCGCGGCCGCGCCAGCCCGAGGAATTCGATGGCCCGGAAGCGGTGCACCTGGTGCTGGTGGACAACGGTCGCTCGTCGATTTACCAGGACGACCAACTGCTGGACACACTGCGCTGCATCCGTTGCGGCGCCTGCATGAATCACTGCCCGGTGTACACCCGCATTGGCGGACATGCATACGGCACCACCTACCCGGGGCCGATTGGCAAGATCCTGATGCCTCACCTGCTCGGACTTGACGCCACCCGGGATCTGCCCAGCGCGTCGTCCCTGTGTGGTGCCTGTGGCGAAGTCTGCCCGGTGCGGATTCCGATTCCGGACCTGCTGGTACGTCTGCGCCGGGAGTCCGTGGACGGCGACCGGGTGCACGAAAGCCGGGTGCGCGGTCACGGCCTGAAACGCTCGACCTGGGAGGCACTGGCATGGAAGGGCTGGCAATGGCTGCATGTGCGCCCGACCCTGTACCGGCTGGGCACTGCAATGGGTGCCCGCCTGCGCAGGCTGCAGCCCACCACGGCCGGCGCGTGGACCCGTTACCGCACCAGCCCGCGATTGGCGCCCCGCACCCTGCATCAGCAACTGCGTGAGCGGCAGACAGGTTCCACCGGCGCCATCCCGGCGCGACAGCGGGGAGCCTCCCAATGAGTGCCCGTGACGACATACTGAACGCCCTGCGGGCGCGCCGGGGTGGCACCATTTCGGCACCTACGCCGGATTTCAGCGTGGTCACCGAACGTCCCTGGAACGCGGCTGAAAAGCTGGACCGGTTTCAACGCATGATCGAATCGGTGCACGGCGAAGTCCATCGGGTGGACGAAGAAACCTGGGTGGATATCCTCGCCGACCTGCTGAAAACGCGGGGCGTCCGCAATTTGCTGGCGCCACTCAAACACACCATCGGGACAGCACTGCGGGAGTCGGACAACCCGGATCTGCCGGAGCTGCTCAGTTACGATCAGAGCATTGAGCACTGGCAACCAAGCCTGTTCAACGAGGTGGACGCCGGCATCACATCGACCCGGGGCGCCATCGCCGAAACCGGCTCGCTGATTCTCTGGCCCAGCGCTGACGAACCCCGCCTGATGAGCCTGGTACCGCCGATCCACATTGCCGTGCTGGAGGCTGACCAGATTTTTGCTACCTTCCAGGAAGCTCTGGGGCTGCAACACTGGTCCAGAGGCATGCCCACCAACGCCCTGCTGGTATCCGGCCCGTCCAAGACGGCGGACATCGAGCAGACTCTCGCCTACGGTGTACACGGCCCGAAAGAACTGATTGTACTGGTGCTCGAAGGCTGATCCGACGCGGCATCCAGGCCAATCCGGATGTCGCGTTTCTGTACAGCAGGGGATGGCGCGCTCTATGATGGGGCACTCTAACCTCACCCACTCGCGTCAGGCCTTTCATGACCTCTACTCAAACCCCTCAACGCGACGATATCATTCGCGGCACGATGCTGATCGGCATTGCTGCGGCACTCTGGGCAACCACCAGCATCGCCGCCAAGTTCCTGTTTGCGGGCTCCAGCCTGGACGCGCTCACCCTGGGCTGGCTGCGGCTGATGATTGCGTTTCCGGTGTTCTTCTTCCTGATGCGATGGGAGCGCCGCCAGCTTGCCCGTTCCGGGGGTGGCTTTCGGCTGAATCGGCGCACTCTGCTGACCCTCCTCTCGCTGGGGGTGTTTCAGGCTGCGTATCAAAGCAGCTATCTGCTTGCAATAGACCTGACCGGTGCCGGTATCGCCACCCTGATTGCCCTGTGCCTGGCACCGGTGCTGGTGGCGATATTCTCGGCGCCGATACTGGGAGAGCGTCCGGGACTGGTGACCATCCTGGCACTGATGGTGGCGATTGTGGGGACCGTGATGCTGGTTGCCGGTGACGTCAGCGTTACGGGCCACTGGCGCATCGGCGGTATCGCCCTGGCCATTCTGGCCGCCTTTGTCTACGCCGGTTTCACCATGACCAGCCGGTACTCCGCGAGCGGTACACCGGTGTTTGCAACGGCCTTCGGCTGTTTTCTGACCGGTGCAGTCATCCTCGTGCCGGTGATCTGGCTGGACGGGGGCTTCGCTACGCTCGGCACGCTCGTCATCCGGGACTGGCTGCTGGTCGCCTACATTGGCATTGTGCCGACCTGCGTAGGTTACGTCTGTTTTTTCACCGGTATGAAAACCACCCCCGCGACCACCTCCAGCATCATCATCACCCTGGAACCCCTGTTCGTGGCGGCCCTGGCCTGGCTGATTCTGGGTGAAGTACTGGGAACCATGGGCATGGCCGGCGCGGTCATCCTGACCGCTGCGGTGATCGTCGCGTCCCGCAGCAGCGCCGGACCTGCGGACAAGACCTGACGGCCCGTGCAGCGGGCAGGACTTTACACAACACGCTGTAAACACGGCCCTTTACGCTCGGGCTCCAGGCCCTGACTGGTCCGCTTCTGCAAAGGCCTGCCCTGTTAATCCCGGATCCTGTTTAATCCCGGATCCTTACTAATCCCGGATCCTACGCCTGCTTGCGCTGGCGTTCCATCATGTCGGGCTGGAGGATTTCGATCCAGTAGCCATCAGGGTCCTTGATAAACGCCAGCCCTTTCATTTTACCGTCGTCGGGGCGCTTGACGAACGGCACACCGAGCTTTTCAAAACGCTCGGTCGCCTGATAGACATCCGGCACGGCCACACCAATGTGACCAAACCCCTGGGGTTCATCGTTACCATTGTGATACTGAAATTCAGCATCGTCTTCCGTACCCCAGTTGTGAGTCAGTTCCAGCATCGCTTCCCGGCCGAATATGAACGTGGTTCGATGGCCGTCATCGGACGGCACCATAGCCGCCTGCCGGTCATCGAGGTAGGCCAGGAAGTAGAGGGTGAACTTCATGTCGGGAAAGTCCAGCTTGCGCACCAGATGCATACCCAACACCCGGGTGTAAAAATCCAGACTGGTTTCGGGATTCCTGATGCGGAGCATGGTCTGGTTAAATACGTAACCCTGAGTTTCAGGAACCGGGTCATCGTAAAGCCCGGGGGCGTCTTCAAAATGCCGTGGCATGGTTCGCTCCATTTTTGGTCGGAATCGATAGTCTACCCTGAATGCAACACCGGCTATTTTCAAGGGCACATTAACTCGGGCTAAAAAAACCCGCCGGCAGAGTCAGTTTGCCGGCGGGACAAAAAAGGCAGCAGGAATTCGCGACCATTGCACGTGATACTTACGAGCCGGGTCCGGAAGTCGATCAGCCGGCCCGGTTCAATTCACGCCAACTGATCCTCCTCACCCTGGTAATACGCGACAACCCTGGGGTTCATGATCTTCTTCCACAAAGGCGGTATCAGCGCCAGCACCACCATTGTGGCGTAGCCGGCCGGTAACTGGGGGGCCACTTCATGGTGCCGCAGTACCTGGTAGCGGCGCCTGGCATAGGCGTGGTGGTCACTGTGCCGTTGCAGATGAAACAGGAACACATTGGTCAGGAAATAGTTGGAGTTCCAGCTGTGCTCAGGGCCCGTGCGCTCGTAACGCCCGTTTTCAAGCTTGCGACGATGCAGTCCGTAGTGTTCCAGGTAGTTGACGATTTCCAGCAGATTCAGTGCGATGAAACTCTGCCCCAGGAAGAAAGCCGCACCCAGCCAGCCGAAGGCCAGACTGAACGCTGTCAGCACCGCAATGGTAAGGGCGTACCACCAGATCAGCTCGTTGCGCCAGTGCAGCGCGGACAGTCCCTTGCGTTGCAGCCGCTGTGCCTCCAGGCGCCAGGCATTGACGAAATTGCGAACGTAGGCCTGAGGCAGGAAGTTATAGAGGGACTGGTTGAACCGGGACGAAGAAGCATCGTCCGGGGTGGACACATGCACATGATGACCGCGCAGGTGCTCCACCTTGAAACCGGCATAGCTGACCAGTGCCAGCAAAAATCCGCCGGCCCGGGTCTCCAGTTTACCGTCCTTGTGAATCAGCTCATGGGCCACGTTAATGCCCAGGCCACCGACGATGCCGATGGAGACCACCCAGCCAATACTGCCGGCCAGACTGAACGGCGCGGACGCCAGCACCAGCATGCCCCACACCAGCAGCACCGCAAACGCAGCCACCCAGCCCAGGGTCATGACCTGATAGAAGCGCTCGCTGATCATCCGGGGCACATCGGCCTGCTCATCGGGGTTCAGGGCATCCTGGCCCAGCATCAGGTCGAGCAGCGGGATGATGCCGAAAACCACCACCGGCACTCCCCAGGCGAACAGGTTGATCCAGCCAGTGGCCTGGCCGGCCTCCAGCAGCAACGGCGGTAACGCCAGCGGCAGCATGGCAATCAGGAAACTGTATTTTTTGAGTCTCAGCAGCAGGCAACGGCGGACCGGATCCTGGCTCAGGGCAATGTGGTTGGCGCTCACTGTTCAGATCTCCCTCACATGGAATGACGCGGACCAGAGGGGTCGGGCCCCGTTCCTCATCCGCCTGTTATGGACGTCCCTGTCGTGCTGACTGCATTATTGTCCGACAATATAGCAATCGTCAACCTGTGATGATGACGATGTGAGCAATGTCCGGAAATCCGGGCCGCGGACGACGCCACCGCCTGTGCTAAACTCGAAAGCCGCCTTGCTGCCCTCTTCGGACCAGTGGGCAGACGTGTCGTGACGGAAGCCGTGGAGAGAGAGCAACTATAGAGAGAGCAGCTATGGAATTTCAGGTGCCCAATACCCTGGCGGAACAGATCGCCAACTTCCTGGCGGAGCGCATCGTGAGCGGTCAGATCCAGCCGGGGGCGCGCATCCATGAAGCCACCGTCGCCACCGAACTGGGCGTCAGCCGGGCGTCGGTCAAGGAGGCCCTGTACACCCTGGAGCGCTGGCACCTGGTGGACATCCAGCCACGCCGTGGCGCGTCTGCCACCCGACTCGACGCCGACCATGCGGCGGAACTCTACGACGTCTATATGCACCTGCTGATCATGCTGGCCCGTCGCTTGTGCGAGCGCTGGCAGGAGTCTGACCGCGAGGCGCTGCTGCAGGCAGTGGCCGGTGTCACCCGGGCCATGCAGACGGCCGCACCGGACGTGGCCGGGGTGGTACAGGCCAGCTTTGATGTGATGGAGCGATGTTGCGGGGTGGTTGGTAACCCGTACCTGACCGAAGCACTGGCCAATTTCAAACCGGCAGTCAGCCGGGCCTATTATTTCAGTGCCGCCCGCTACCGCCAGGATCTGGACCGCACCGGCACGTTTTTCGTGCGCCTGACCCGTGCTGTGCTGGCGCGGGATACCGAAGAAGCGGAACGCCAGGTCGCCGGTTTCGCCCATCAACAGCAAAAGCTCATCCGCCAGGCGTTATCGGCGGACTCACCAGTGCCGGCCGACCGCTGACCGGCCACCGTCGGGCGGCTGTCAGTGACCCATCGCTTTTCCTGCCGGTGCCCGGTTTCTGCGCCGCTCAGGGGTGCGCAGGTCCTGACCCTCGGCAAGCGGCCCGGAGCGCGCCCTTAAACGGTTGCCGTGAGCCATAAAGACGGATCGGGATGTGCATCGGTCGGGGCAATGACACCCGGGTTACTGGACAGCCCCCCCATCGCCCACAGTAAACTGCGCCGTCATCCATTGGCGGCGCGTTTATGACCCAGACCACCTCCTCCGACGACATGCCCCGCACACCCTGGCGCCGACTGGCAGTCTCTGGTGCGTTGTTCATCGGGCTGACAGCCGCCGGCCTTTACGCCGTCTATCACCAGTTTGCCGGCCGCAGCCTGTCGTTTGATCCGCGGCTGACCGATCCGGCGTCACTGGCCAGCGTAGTCGCCCTGCTGGTGGTCTACTTCACCGCCGATGGCCTGCGCCTGCACTTCACGCTCAAGGCCCTGGGCCACAACCTGTCGTTCCGGGCCATGGCACGCCTGGTGTTTATCAACATTTTTGTATCCAACGTCACCCCCATGGCCACAGGCGGTGGTTTTGCCCAGATCTGGTATCTCCAGCGACGAGGAATCCCCCTGGGCCGGGCATCGGCGGCGACCACCATTCGCACGGTGCTGGCGATCACCTTCATATTTACTCTGACACCGGTGTTTCTGCTGACGCTGAAGGCCCTGCAGCACCAGCCGATACTGCAGGACATCGACGTAGCGCTGTCGCTGTTCATTGCGCTGTACCTCGGTTTTTTTGCGGTGGTACTGTTTCGCACCCACTGGCTGATTGCTCCACTTGCACACCTGCTCCGCGGACTCCGCCGGCTGCACCTGATCAGTGAAGCGCGCCATCAGCGCTGGCACTTCCGGATCAAACGGGAAATGCTCAGGTTCGCCGACAGCTTTTCGGATTACCTGCACGGCCCCCGCCTGAGCGTTGTGTTGTCGGTGGTGTTCACCCTGGTATTCCTGCTCAGTCTGTTCAGCTTTCCGGCACTGTTGATCCACAGCCTGGGGTATGACGTGCCCTACCTGACCACCCTGGGCCTGCTGGTGGTCACAACCTTTATCATGTACTTCTCTCCCACGCCCGGGGCATCGGGAATTTCTGAAGGCGTGTTCGGCAGTTTCTTCCGCGATATACTGACGCCCAACCACCTGATCCTGGTGATCATTGCCTGGCGCCTGCTGACCATTTATCTGGGTATGGCCATCGGGCTGGTGATACTGCAACGGGAACTGGCCCGCAGCCGCAAGGACGCCCGATGATTCGCCGCAATCCGCTGAAAGCCCTGTTTTACCTAAACCTGCTGATCGTTGTGCTGCTGGTTGGCTATAAAGCCTATCTCAACCTGTTTGCACCCCGGTTTGAATCCGTACACACCATTGAGGTGGACCAGATCCACGAGCGCCTCAAGGACCCGGAGCGTTTCAGTTTTGCGGTGGTGGGAAACATCAATAACTCGGTGGGTATTTTTGAGCAGAAAATCATTCCCCGCCTGAACCGGTCCGGTATCGATTTCATGGTGTCGGCAGGCAATGCGGTCAGCGGGGGCGGGGAGGACAAATACCGTGCACTGTATGGCACGTTGACCCATCTTGCGGTGCCTTACCTGTTGACGTTCGGCCAGCAGGAATACGAGGAATTCGGCAGCTATCGCTTCTATCAGCATTTCGGTCCCTATTTCTATTCCGTAAGGGCCGGCAACAGTTTGCTGGTCTTCCTGGACACCACCCCGAAAACGTCCTGGCGCTGGCAGATTCGCTGGTTGCAGGAACTGCTGGATAACAACCCGTCCACCCATACCTTTATTTTTACCGGCCACCCCCCACACCATACCGGGCAATCGCTGCCGTTCGTGGAGAAGGACGACTACCTCCAGCCGGAAGCGTTCCGGCAGTCACTGATGAAAGTCATCAAGGCCCACAAGGTGGATGCCGTGTTTTCCGCCAACCTGTCCCTGTACTCCCGTCAGACCATTGCCGGCACAGATTTCATCGTCACCGGCGGCGCCGGCGGTCTGGTGCTGAACAACAAGACCAGTTTCTATCACTTTGTGAAGGTGACCGTTAACGGCGACCAGAAAACGATCGAACTGAAACGAATGGACACCGCCCAGAATCCACTTTACAAGCGCCTTGAGGGGCTCTGGTCGTTTATCTACTCGCTGTTCTACGTGGGCTTTCTGAACTTTGCGCTGCTGGTCAGCGCACTGGCCATTGTGGCGATCAAACTGTATTCGCTGGTATTCGTGAACCGGGACTATTATCCAAACTACGATCTGGACCCGTCGCCCTGGCTTGAACGCCCTCTGCGCATTGCCCAGTTCACCAACAACTATCTGCCCTTCATCGGGGGGGTGCCGATTTCGATCGAGCGACTGCGACGTGGTCTGCTGGCTCTGGGTAATCAGATCCTGATTGTCGCCCCAAATTATCGGGGACAACCGGAAGACGAGCAGCAGGTGCTGCGGGCACCGTCCCTGCTGGCTCTGGGCGAGAAGCGTGAGTTCAGGCTGGCCAATATTTTTCTCTCCCGCATCCGACGACGGGTCAAGGCATTCCGCCCTGACATAATCCACGTTCACCACCCGTTCTGGCTGGGCTCGCTGGGGCTGTATATCGGACGCCGTTTGCGCATTCCGGTGGTTTACACCTATCACACCCGCCTGGAGCACTACGCGCACTTTGTGCCCCTGCCGGGGATGCTGTTTCGCAACCTGATTTCCCACGCGCTGATCAAACGCTTTGCCAACAAGTGCGACGGGGTGATTGTGCCGACCTACTCCGCCGAGGAATACCTGCGCATGATCGGGGTGAAGTCAGACACCTTTGTGCAGCCCACCGGCATAGAATATCAGCGCTTCCAGGCAGTGGAAGAAGACGACATACAGAGCCTGCGGGAAAAACTGGGGCTGCGTAACGAACGGGTGCTGATCAGCGTTTCACGTCTGTCCAACGAAAAAAACATCGACTTCATGATTGATGCCATCGCCCGCCTCAAGGCCAGCACTGATCGGCCGTTCCGACTGTTGATCATCGGCGACGGCCACCAGCGTGACCGGTTACAGTCCCGGATTGATGAACAGGGCCTTGACCAGCAGGTCACTCTGGTTGGCCCTGTCCCGCCGGAGGATATGGCAACTTATTACCGGCTGGGTGACCTGTTTCTGTTTGCCTCCAAGTCGGAGACCCAGGGCATGGTCATTCTGGAGGCCATGGCCGCCGGCCTGCCCGTGGTCGCCGTGCGCTCAAGCGGCATCGATGACGTGGTCCGCCAGGGCTACAACGGGTACAAGACCCCCGAGAACCTCGATCAGTGGCGAGACCGGGTAAAACAGTTACTTGACGACGAAGCCCAGAGGCAAACTCTCTCTACCCAGGCCCGCTCGTTTGCCAGGGACTACTCGGTTGAACAGTTTTCCCGGGACGTGAAGGCCATATACGCGACCCTGCTGGCCAGCGCCGCACGTTAACTGCCTGACGCCCCGGTAACCGGTGTCAGAACCCGTAGAGTAACGACAGCGAGGTTTGGGTATCCATGCTGGCGCTGTTCGCGGGCGGGTTGGAAAAATGTTTGACCCGGTAGGCCACCTTCATGGAGATATTGTTAACAACTGTCGCCTGCAAGGATGTCTCTGACTCGGTAATGGTGTCTTGGCTGCTCAGGCCGATCTCAGTGTTCAGTTTCTGACGAAACAGCGCTGTGGGCGACAGCCCGTAGTCGAACTGCAGGCCAAAACGCCCGATCGGATCTTTTTCCGCCATTTCACCGCTGGCATTGGGCTGCTCGAGACGATTGTACCGGTAACCCGCGCCGGCCGTCAGATCCAGAAATGACCGTTTACCGGACTTCCAGACCCGATTACCGTAACCGGTACTGACTGAAGTACGGTATCTGAAACCGGAAAAACGCTGTGAATCGTAGGCTCCCCGCAGGAACCAGAACTGTTGCTCGGAGAATTTATAGTTGGTCTCGCCGGTGGCGCTGTACTGCTCGGCGGTTGTTACGCCCCTGGTACTGGAATAAAGTGAACTGAGTTCGCCGGAGTTGCGCCATTTTTCCAGCTCCTGGGTCAGACTCAGGCGGCCATTAACGTTGGTTTCGTTGGTGTTGCCGGTGGTGACCAGAACCCCCAGCTCTGCCTCGCCTTTCCAGTCTTCCTCAGCGGCCGCCACCCCTGTTGATATCAGTGTCAGTGCGGCGCCCACGATGACAGATTGTACCCTCATGGTTACTCCTTCGGTGTGGTCTGTGGTCTGTGGTCTGTGGTCTGGTAATCAGCAAACCCGTGGCAATACGAACCGGGGCCGTTGACCGACCACCCGCCTAGCCACAGTTTCCTTAACATTTGTTAATTCGAGCGTTTTCGCCGGCAAGGCTGCGGGCTGTCTGGCGAGCCCGGGCCATTCGTTTGGCGCGCCTGCGGGCGGCAATAGCCCGGGCCGCATCGCCACCCACATGCTCTTCCCCACGCTGACGCGCCAGTTGCATCTGGCGCTCCCGTTCGGCGAACCGGGCTTTCTGTTCATCCGTCAGGGTATCGTGGCAATGATGGCAACTGACGCCGCGCTGATACTCCAACCGTTGCTTGTCCGCCTCGGTAATCGGTCGGCGGCAGGCATGACACTGGTCGTAATCTCCCCGCTCCAGGCGATGATTGACCGTAACCCGATCATCAAATACAAAGCAGTCACCCTGCCACAGGCTGTCACTTTCCGAAACCTCTTCGAGGTATTTGAGTATGCCGCCCTGCAGGTGGTAAACCTCATCGAACCCCTGCTCCTTGAGGTAGGCGGTGGACTTTTCACAACGTATGCCACCGGTGCAGAACATCGCCACCTTGCGGTGCCTGGACGGGTCCAGATGCTGCTTCACGTAATCGGGGAATTCCCGGAAGCTATCGGTTTGCGGGTTCACTGCATTACGAAAGGTGCCAATGTCCACTTCGTAATGATTGCGGGTATCGATCAGCAGTACTTCCGGGTCGGCAATCAGCGCGTTCCAGTCTTCCGGCTTCACATAGGTGCCAACACTGCGACGCGGGTCGATACCCTCGACCCCGAGCGTGACAATTTCTTTCTTGAGTTTGACCTTGGTGCGCTTGAACGGCTGGATGTCGACCAGCGATTCCTTGTAGTCAATACCGGTAAAGCGGTCATCCTGGCTCAGCCAGTGCCTGATGGCATCGATGCCCTCACGGCTGCCGGCAATGGTGCCGTTGATGCCCTCGCCGGCGAGCAATAGCGTGCCGCGGACCTGATGGTTTTCCATCAGTGTCAGCAGCGGCTGGCGAAGGGTCCTGAAATCGTTGAGCACGGCAAACTTATACAGCGCGCAGACAACTACGGTGTCGCTCATGGGCGTCTCCTGCGGGTCGGATCGTAAATCCGGAGCATCATGTGTGTGGCCGCATGTCGCGGCGGCGCCGATTTTAACCAAACCGGCACGGGGAATGAAGTGTGGGCGCCGAATCCGGCCTAACGAGCCTGCTCGATCAGACGGATGCCGCCTTTCTCGATCACAATCAGGTGCTTTTTGTAGAGCGCGCCGATGGCCTGCTTGAACACACTCTTGCTGACGTTGAAGGTCTTGTAGATGGCGTCGGGCGGGCTCTTGTCCGTCAGCGGCAGAAAACCCTCGTTCTGGCGCAGAGCATCGAGGACGGACTCGGCAAAGTCGCTGACCTTGCCGTAACCGGGCTCGTACAGGCTCAGCTCGACCTTGCCATCCGGGCGGATCCGCTGGATGTAACCCTGCAGGCGCTGGCCCTTGCGGACAGGCTTGAACAACTGGTCCTGGTACAGCAGGCCCCAGAACTGATGATTGATAATGGCCTTGGTGCCGAGGTCGGTGCGGTCGGCAATCAGCAGGCTGACCTCCTGCCGTTCACTCAACCCCTGTGCCCGGTCCTTGATGAAGCGGTTCAGCCTGGTGGTTGCGGCCAGTCGACCGGTGTTGTCCTCGTAGACATAGACCAGACAGAACTGACCCACCTGCACGGGAACACGCTGTTCGGAAAATGGCACGAACAGATCCTTGGCCAGCCCCCAGTCCAGGAATGCCCCCACATCTGACACTGACACCACTTTCAGCCAGGCGCATTCGTTGACCTGGGCCCTGGGCGTCTCGGTAGTGGCGATCGGTCGGTCCTCGGAATCCAGGGACACGAACACCATGACCAGATCACCGGGTTTGCAGCCGGCCGGCACGAAGCGCGCAGGCAACAGCAGCTCGCCCATTGAACCCGCATCCAGACGAGCACCTATGTCTTCCAGGCGCGTCACTTTCAGGCGCGCAAAACGGCCTACGTCAACACTCATAGCAATCGTCCCTCGGCTTTTCCGGGTTCAACACTCAGCCCCTGCATCAGCCTGCTCCGCCGGTGGTCGGGCGCTTGCCAGGGTTGGGGCCGCGACGGCGGGCAGGCGTGGTCGGCGCGGCTTTACCGGCAGACGAGCCCGGCTTTTTCCTCGACGTCTTGCCGCCCTGTTTCGGCTTGCCTTTGACCTTGCCGCCGGTCTTGCCAGCCGGTCGGGCAGAGCGCTTGGGCTTCTTCGGTTTTTTAGGCTTCTTGGGTTTGGCGGTGGGTTCCGGCGAGACCGGCACGTCGTGTTCGGGCTCAAACCCATTAATGCTGTCACGGGCAATACGCCGCTTTAGCAACCGTTCAATGGCGCGCAGCTCGACCACTTCGTCGTGACTCACCAGCGACACAGCCCGGCCCCTGGCCCCGGCCCGCCCGGTACGACCAATTCGATGGACGTAATCCTCCGCCACTTTGGGCAGATCGAGATTCACCACCAGCGGAAGGCTGTCGATGTCCAGGCCCCGGGCGGCCACATCCGTCGCCACCAGAATACCAATCCTGCCGGACTTGAAGTCGTCCAGCGCCCGGTTGCGCATGGCCTGGGTGCGGTCACCGTGAATGGCGGTACAACGGATTCCGTCACCGTAGAGATCCCTCACCAGGCGGTCGGCGCCTTTTTTGGTTCTGACAAAGACCAGAGCCTGGGACCAGCCCTTGCTGCGAATCAGATAGCTGAGCAGTTCCCCCTTGCGTTTCTTGTCCACCGGATGCAGGTTGTGCTGGACCGTACTGGCCGCCAGTTGTTTGGGGCTGACGTCCACTTCCAGTGGCTGGTTCATGAAACCACGGGCCAGTTGCCGGATGTCCGGGGACAGCGTCGCTGAGAACAGCAGGTTCTGGCGCCGGGCCGGCAGCAACTCGAGAATCTTGCGGATATCGTTGATAAACCCCAGGTCCAGCATCCGGTCTGCTTCATCCAGCACCAGGATTTCGAGCTGATCGAACCCCACCGCATTCTGCCGGAACAGATCCAGCAGTCGCCCGGGGGTTGCCACCAGCACATCGGCACCTTTTCGCAGTTTCATCATCTGCGGGTTGATCCGTACGCCGCCATAAACCACCTCAATACTCAGGGACAGCTGGCTGCCATACAGGGTCAGGTTGCTGCCCACCTGCGCCGCCAGCTCCCGGGTCGGCGTCAGCACCAGGGCACGCACCCGGTTACTGGCAACCGGCTCACCCGCCGTCAGGCGCTGCAGCAGTGGCACACCAAAGGCCGCCGTTTTGCCGGTGCCGGTCTGGGCCGCCGCCAGCATATCGCGCCCGGCAAGAATGCCGGGGATGGCCTGCTGCTGGATCGGGGACGGCCGGTCGTAACCTCGTTCGGCCAATGCCTGGAGCAACGCTTCGGATAACGGGAGACTGGCAAACGACATGATGCAATCCTGAAAAGGCAGAAAGACCGCGGGCGTTTTACCGCCGCGGGCTGGATCTTCGGATTATACGGGCTTTAGCGCGGGGACGGGGGACTGATTGACGGGTTATTCGGCAACTGCTGACAGTTCACGGTTCACTACGGCGGATAGCTGCGGCCAGCCCGGCCGGGTCAGCCGGATGTTGTTGACCATGACCGTCGGTGTGCTCGTGACTTTCATGCGCACCGCCACGTTACGGCTATTCAGAATGGCCTCCCGATGGAGCTCAGTGGTCATACACTGTCGGAAGCGGCGCTCGTCCAGGTCCATGGAACTGGCGTACCCGCTGAAAATATCCACCGGCGCACCCGATTCACTCCAGTCAGCCTGATTGGCGAACAAACGCTCCTGCATGGGCCAGTACTTGCCCTGATCACCGGCACACCGTGCCGCCTCGGCGGCCGGCATGGCGTTGGCGTGCTGGTCCAGCGGCAGATCGAAATACACAAAGCGAACCTGCCCGGCAGCCACAAAGTCCGCCCGCAAACGTTCGCTGGCGGCGGAAAAGCGACCACAGGCCGGACATTGATAATCCGCGAACTCCCGCACAACCACGGGCGCTGATTCACGGCCAATACTGACGCCGTACTGGTCCAGCCCGGCCGGAAATGGCTTGGCATCCGCCGCCGCGACCGGCAGTGCATCCGCATCCGGGGCAGGCAGGCGGGTCACATAAAAGACACCGCCGATCACTGCCACGATCACTGCAACAACGCCAATCACCAGCCAGGGTTTACCCTGGGTGTGGCCTGCCGACGCTGGCTTGCCGGTTTTTTTGCGTCGCTTTGCTTCACCCATGTCACCGTCTCCGAATCAAACTGTTACACAATAAACAGTGAACCATACCCGAGTATGCTCGTAAGCTCATCATTATCTTGATGACAACCCGGGAGACACTCATGTTTGGCCTGTTTAAATCCGATCCTGGCAAACGGCTGCAACGGGACTACGAGAAGAAACTCTCTGACGCCATGCATGCCCAGCGCAATGGGGACATCCGCACCTACTCCACGCTCACCGCCGAAGCAGACGCCATCTACAGCAAGCTACAGGACCTGGAAAAGTCCCGGAACGAAAACTGAGCAGCAGGCTCACGCCTCAGTCGCCGCCCATAAGCTGGCGCAATTGCCGGTTGAGGCGGTCTACCTCTGCACGAAGGCCGTCGACTTCGTCCAGCAGGTCCAGTGATACTGCCAGCCCGGGCAGATTCAGCTTCAGATCCCGCTGCAGGCGCTGCGCCTTGCGCAGGCGACTCAGCGCCAGCAGATCGAAAGCCCACTGGCGGTTGCCGTCGTCCCGGACCGGGTTAATCACCCCGTAATCCACCAGCTTGATCACATACTCCGCATGCACTTCTCCATGCTCACACATTTCCCGCAGGGTCAGTGTCGTGTGCATGTGGACAACATCCAGCTCGAACAATTCGTTGTTTCGGCTCATCAGTCCGGCTCCTGTTCAGGCATGAAAGCGCGCACGGGGATTAAAGGCCTTTTCCTCATCCGCCAGTTCCTTGAACAAGGATTCGGCCTTGTCACTGAGGTGTCTGGGCAGCACTACCTGCAACACCACAATCTGGTCACCCGGGGGTTTGCCAGGCAGACCTTTACCTTTGAGCCGCAGTTTCTGACCACTGCTGGCCCCTTTCGGCACCTTCACGCTTACCCGCGAGCCTACGGTCGGCACCGTGATGCTACCACCCAGTGCAGCTTCCCATGGGGCAACAGGCACGGTCAGTATTACATCCTTGCCATCCACCGTGAACTCCGGATGCGGCGCGTACTCCACTTCGATAAACAGGTCACCGTTGGGGCCACCGCCAAACCCGGGCGAGCCCTGGCCCTTCAGACGGATGTGCTGACCCGGCGCCATACCGGCAGGAATCTTGACATTGAGGGTCTTGCGACGACGGACCGGACGGCCATCCGCACTGACCTCGGTCACCTCGAACTGGATCTGCTTTTCGCAGCCGTTGAAGGCTTCTTCCAGAAACAGTGCCAGCCGGGCGTGAACATCCTCGCCGCGGCCCTGCCTGGCCTGCTGACGGAAACCAAAGCCGCCGGCACCACCACGAGCGCCACCAAATATGGACTCGAAGAAATCACTGAACTGACCGGCATCCGTCTCGGTGTAACCCCCGGCGCCGAACGGAGACCGGCTTTCCCAGTCCGGTGGCGGCTCAAACGAGCCGTCTTCGCGGGCACCGTACTTGCGCAACTGGTCGTATTCCGCCCGCTTTTCCGGATCCCTGAGCACCTCATAGGCTTCCCCGATGTCCTTGAACCGATTCTCGGCATCGGACTCCTTGCTGACATCAGGATGAAACTTACGGGCCAGTTTTCGGTACGCCTTCTTGATTTCTTCGGACGAAGCCGATTCGCTCACCCCCAGCACGGCGTAGTAATCCTTGAAATCCATGCATCACCTCATTTGAACCAACATGAATCCGTGAAATCTCCGGGCACGGCACCGCTGCGCTGATACGCGCCCTGACAGCGCCGGTATTTTCAGTCATGGAACATGACTTATAATTGATGCAGATCACCAGATTACAAGTGGCCGGAGGGGGCCCGGGGCAGGCATAAGGCGGGGAGCTAACCGGCAGAGCAGGCTCTGCCGGTGTCATCAGCCGGTGAGATCAGTTGATCTTGGGATCGAGCTCGCCACGGCCGTAACGTTCGAACATGACTTCCAGATTCAGCGGCCGGATCTTGCTGGCGTTACCTGCGGTGCCAAAGGCTTCATAACGGGCCATGCAGATATCGCTCATGGCCTTGATGGACGCGCTCAGGTATTTGCGCGGGTCAAACTCGGCCGGATTCCGGGCCAGGAAACGGCGAATGGCGCCGGTACTGGCCAGGCGCAGATCGGTGTCAATGTTGACCTTACGGACACCGTGGCGAATACCCTCGACGATTTCCTCCACCGGAACACCGTAAGTTTCCGGAATTTCGCCGCCGTACTGGTTGATGATTTCCAGCCAGTCCTGGGGCACCGAACTGGAGCCGTGCATGACCAGATGGGTATCCGGAATCCGCTGGTGAATCGCCTTGATCCGGTCAATGGCGAGAATATCGCCGGTCGGCGGACGGGTAAACTTGTAGGCGCCGTGGCTGGTGCCGATGGCGATGGCCAACGCGTCAACGTGGGTTCGCTTGACGAAATCCGCTGCTTCTTCCGGGTCGGTCAGCATCTGGCTGTGGTCGAGGGTACCCTCCGCCCCGATGCCATCCTCTTCGCCGGCCTGACCGGTCTCGAGGGAGCCCAGGCAGCCCAGCTCGCCTTCGACCGAAACCCCACAGGCATGGGCCATGTCCACGGTGCGACGGGTCACATCAACATTGTATTCGTAGTCGGTCGGCGTCTTGCCGTCTTCACCCAGGGAGCCATCCATCATCACCGAACTGAAGCCAAGCTGGATGGAACGCTGACACACCGCCGGGCTGGTGCCGTGATCCTGGTGCATCACCACCGGAATATGCGGAAACTCTTCAACCGCCGCCAGAATCAGGTGCCGCAGGAACGGCGCGCCCGCGTATTTGCGGGCACCGGCAGAGGCCTGAACAATGACCGGCGAATCGGTCTGGTCAGCGGCCATCATGATAGCGCGCATCTGTTCAAGATTGTTGACATTGAACGCTGGCACACCGTATTCGTGCTCAGCCGCGTGATCCAGCAACTGTCGCATTGAGATCAGTGCCATGAAAAGCCTCCTTGGTTCATCAATATTCAATCGGATGACGGGAGCCCCGGGACCGCCCGTCGGAATCAGGTTCAGGCGCCACGCTTCTCCAGCATGGCCACCGCAGGCAGGACCTTGCCTTCGACAAATTCAAGGAACGCTCCACCGCCCGTTGAAATGTAGGAAATCCGGTCGCTGATACCGTACTTGTCAATGGCCGCTACGGTATCACCGCCGCCGGCCAGAGAGAACGCCTCGCCTTCGGCGATCGCCTCGGCCAGGGCCCGGGTGCCGTTGCCGAACTGGTCGAATTCAAATACCCCGACCGGACCATTCCAGAGAATGGTTCTGGCAGACTTGAGCAACTGGGCAAACTCACCCGCAGTTTCCGGCCCCACGTCGAGGATCATGTCGTCCTCGCCCACATCGCTGATATTCTTGACCGTGGCAGTTGCGGTTTCAGCAAACTCGCTGGCCACCACGACATCCACCGGTAGCGGAATGTTGACGGCTTTGGCAATTTCCCGGGCGGTGTCGACCAGGTCATGCTCACACAGGGACTTACCGACCGGATGGCCGGCCGCCGCCAGAAACGTATTGGCGATTCCCCCGCCGACGATCAACTGATCGCAGATACCGGACAGAGCCTTGAGCACGTCCAGCTTGGTGGACACCTTGGAGCCCCCGACAATGGCGACCACCGGTTTCGCCGGATGATCCAGTGCCTTGCCAAGAGCATCCAGCTCCGCCGCCAGCAGCGGGCCGGCACAGGCCTCCGGCGCAAACCGGGCAACCCCATGGGTAGACGCCTGGGCGCGGTGAGCGGTTCCGAACGCGTCCATGACGTAGATGTCACACAGGGCCGCATAGCGGCGTGCCAGTCCTTCATCGTCTTTCTTTTCGCCCTTGTTGAAGCGCACGTTTTCAAACAGCACGACTTCACCGTCAGCCACCTCGACGTCGCCGTCCAGATAGTCTTTGAGCAGGCGAACCGGCTGCCCCAGTGCCCTGGACAGATTCTCCGCCACTGGCCTGAGCGAAGCCGCCTCGTCATAGACGCCCTCGTCAGGGCGACCCAGGTGGGACATAAGCATCACCCGGGCGCCGGCATCGCGGGCCGCCCGGATGGTGGGCAGCGAGGCGCGGATGCGTGCGTCGCTGGAGACTTCGCCGTTCTTGACCGGCACATTGAGATCCTCCCGGATCAGCACCCGTTTGCCGGCCAGTTCCAGACTGGTCATCGTCTTGATTGTCATGTTCGCATTTCCTTAAATCTGTTTTTAAGCGTCAAATTGCGACCGGTTACCATGGCACCGCCCGCCCCGCTCCAGAGCCAATCTTTGTCTTTTGTTATTACGTGTGGGCCAGCCAGCTTCGACTGACATCCAGCATCCGGTTGGCGAAGCCCCACTCGTTGTCGAACCAGCACAGGACCTTGACCATGTGGTCACCGGTCACCCGGGTCTGCCCACCGTCGACGATGCCGGAGTGAGGGTCGTGGTTAAAATCGGAACTGGCCAGCAATTCATCGGTGTAACCAAGAATGCCCGACAATGCCCCCTCTGCCGCATCCGCGAGCAGCCGGTTGACGGCCGCCACCGAGGTCCCCTGGCGCACATTCACGGTCATGTCGATGGCGGACACGTTCATCGTTGGTACCCGCATTGCCACCGAGCTGAACCGACCCTGCATGTGTGGCAGCAGTCGCTCAATCCCCCGGGCCAGCCCCGTGTCCACCGGCACAATATTGTGCATGGCACTGCGGGTGCGGCGCAGGTCCTGATGGTGGTAAGCATCGATCACTGGCTGATCGTTCATCGCCGCATGAATGGTGGTGGTGGTGCCGTGCTCGACACCAAAAGCCTCATCCAGCACCTGAATGACCGGCACAATACAGTTGGTGGTGCAGGATGCGCAGGAGACAATCCGGTCGGACGGAGACAGTGACTGCTGATTGATGCCGAAGACAACCGTCTGGTCAACATCGGATTCCGCCGGCTGGGAAAACAGCAAACGGGCTGCGCCGGCCTCAAGATGACGCTCTGCCGTTGCCCGGTCGGAAAAGGCTCCGGTGCATTCCAGCACCAGATCCACGCCTAGCCGGCCCCAGGGCAGATCGGCCGGATCTCGCTCACGGACTACTTCGATACGATCACCGTTCACCACCATCGCGTTGCCCTCGACCGCCACCTGGCCGCGAAAGCGACCATGGGTGGAGTCATATTTGGTCAGGTGCGCGATGGTGTCTATATCAGACAGTTCATTGATCGCAACCACCTGCAGATGATCGCGAAAACCGTCCTCATAGAGAGCCCGCAATACACACTGGCCAATACGGCCAAAGCCGTTGATGGCTATCCGGTAAGGCGCTGACGGGGTTTGCATCAGCCTTCCAGAAGATCCCTGGCAACCGCGACCACGTTGTCGACGGTGAAGCCAAATTCACTGAACAGTTCGCCAGCCGGCGCCGATTCCCCGAAGGTGCTCATGCCCACGATGCGACCATCCAGCCCCACGTACTTGTACCAGTAGTCTTCGATCGCGGCTTCGATGGCGATACGGTTGGTCACGTCCAGCGGCAGAACCTTCTGGCGATACTGGGCACTCTGGGCATCGAACACGTCGGTGGACGGCATGGACACCACACGCACGTTGCGGCCCTGCTCCCGCAGTACATCAGCCGCGTCCTGGGCCAGGCCCACTTCCGAACCGGTGGCAATCAGGATCAGCTCCGGCACACCGTCGCTGTCGGAGAGGATGTAGCCGCCCTTGGCGACGTTGACCAGGGTCTGCTCGTCACGCTCCTGATGCGGCAGTGCCTGGCGCGAGAATACCAGCGCCGAGGGGCCGTCCTTGCGCTGCAACGCCGCTTTCCAGGCAACCGCCGATTCAACCGCATCCGCCGGCCGCCAGACGCTCATGTTCGGTGTCGTGCGCAGGCTTGCCAACTGCTCCACCGGCTGATGGGTGGGGCCGTCTTCGCCGAGGCCGATCGAATCATGAGTGAACACCATGATCGACCGCTGCTTCATCAGCGCCGCCATTCGCACCGCATTGCGGCAGTACTCCATGAAGATCAGGAAGGTCGCACCATAGGGCACGAAGCCCCCATGCAGCGCGATACCGTTCATGATTGCGGCCATGCCGAACTCGCGAACGCCGTAAAAGATGTAGTTACCGCTGGCGTCATCCCGGGTCAGGCCCTTGCTGTCGTTCCACAGGGTCAGATTGGAGCCGGCCAGATCTGCCGAGCCACCCAGCAGTTCCGGCAACAATGGTCCGTAAGCATTGAGCGTATTCTGTGAGGCCTTACGACTGGCAATGCTCTCACCCCTCGCCTGGCATTCACGGACATAGGCATCGGCCTTGCCGGCGAAATCAATCGGCAGATCGCCGGCCATCCGGCGCTTGAATTCAGCGGCCAGTTCCGGCTCCGCCTCTTCATAGCTGGCGAGTTTGCGCTCCCAGGCTTTCTGGGCCGCCGCACCTTTTTCCCGGGCGTTCCAGCCAGCGTAGATGTCACTGGGAATCTCGAACGGGGCATGGTGCCAGCCCAGGTTATCCCGGGTAGCGGTGATTTCGTCGTCACCCAGCGCAGCGCCGTGGCAGCTTTCGGTGCCCTGCTTGTTGGGCGCACCAAAACCAATAATGGTTTTACAGCAGATCAGCGTAGGCTGCGCAGTGTTCGCGCGAGCCGCTTCAATGGCCGCCCGAACGGCGTCGGCATCGTGGCCGTCAACCGCCGGAATAACCTGCCAGCCGTATGACTCGAAGCGCCTGGGCGTGTCGTCAGTGAACCAGCCCTCGACCTCACCGTCGATGGAGATGCCATTGTCATCGTAGAACATGATCAGCTTACCCAGACCCAGGGTGCCGGCCAGTGAAGACACCTCGTGGGAAATACCTTCCATCAGACAGCCATCGCCCAGAAACGCGTAGGTGTAGTGATCGACAATCGGGTGGCCGGGACGATTGAACCGGGCCGCCAGCGCCTTTTCCGCAATGGCAAAGCCGACAGCGTTGGCAATCCCCTGGCCCAGCGGACCGGTGGTGGTCTGCACACCGGGGGTATACCCGTATTCCGGGTGTCCGGGCGTTTTGGAGTGCAACTGCCGGAAGTTTTTCAGATCATCAATGGAGAGGTCATAACCGGTCAGGTGCAACAGTGAGTATTGCAGCATGGAGCCGTGACCGTTGGACAGCACAAAACGGTCGCGGTTGGCCCAGCCCGGGTTGGCCGGATTGTGGCTCAGGTAGTCGTTCCACAGTACCTCGGCGATGTCCGCCATCCCCATCGGCGCACCCGGATGTCCGGATTTGGCCTTCTGTACGGCGTCCATACTGAGCGCACGGATCGCATTGGCGAGGTCTTTACGAGAGGGCATTGACTGTTTCTCCAGTGACTTGGCTGCAAGATTTGAATCGATCAAAAATAAGGCGCGTATTTTCGCCGATTAGTGACCACCGGAGCAAATCAGTCTGCATTGTAGGCGCATCACTCCCCGTCGGACCGGTGTCACCGCCGCCCCGTTTCCGGCACGCAAATCTATATCAATTTTTTTTGATATTGCTATTGATACCACCTCAAGAGCGCCCTAAACTGATTCCCTATGACAACACCCGGCACCACAGCCAGCGACAGTCACACCTCCGTTGACACGCTCGCACCGATCTATAAGGCCAGCGGCGATCCCTTGCGCCTGGAGATACTGCGCGTATTGCGCAGGGACACGTTCGGCGTGCTGGAGTTGAGCCAACTGTTTGATATGCGTCAGTCCGGCATGAGTCACCACCTGAAGGTTATGCACAGGGCGGGCCTGCTGGAGCCACAACGCGAAGGCAACGCCATTTTTTATCGGCGCCCCCTGCATCTGGGCAGCGACAAGCTGGCCGACCAGACCATTCGGCAGATTTTTGAAATGGTCGACCGGTTCGAACTGCCAGAGCACCTCAGCCAGCGTATCCATGCGATCCGCGAGCAACGGGCCGACCAGTCCCAGGCGTTCTTCGCCCGGCACGCCGAGCAGTTTCGTGAACAACAGGAGCTGATCGCAGCGTTTGACCTCTACGCCGGGCCGGTGGCGGACCTGATCCGGCGTCGGAGCAGCCGCCACAATTGGCAGTCGGCGCTGGAAATCGGGCCCGGGGAAGGTGGTTTTCTGCCGGTACTGTCCGCCCTGTGTCCGCAGGTTGTGGCGCTGGACAATTCACGCAACATGCTGGCCAAGGCGACCCGTACCTGCATTGACGAGAAAATCCATAACGTCGAGCTGATCGAAGGGGTTACCGACACTTTGCTGGCGCGGGGCGACTCGTTTGACCTGATCGTCGCCAACATGGTGCTGCACCACGTCCCCAGTCCGGCAGACTTGATGCTCGATGCTGCAGCGCTGATGAACGGCGGCGGCTGCCTGGTGGTGAGTGATCTGTGCAGCCACGACCAGCAGTGGGCCCAGGCAAACTGTGGCGATCTGTGGCTGGGTTTCGAGCCGGAAGAACTGACGGCGTGGGCCACCGAAGCCGGATTGATGGTGGGCGAATCGCTGTTTATCGGCCTGCGCAACGGTTTTCAGGTGCAGGTGCGGGAATTCTGGAAAGCAACCCCAGTCCAGTAAGTATGGTCGGGGTGCAAGACGCAGGATGCGAGAGATAAGGCTGAAAAGACGAGACTGAGAGATAGGCACAATTACATATCAAAATATTTTGATATAAAGATTAACTGCCGGTAACAAAGCTGCTGGTTCACCGGCCGACCCATTGGTAACCGCTCAAAGAGGAGCACAACAGCATGTCTGACTACAACGTATTTACGTCCGAATCGGTATCCGAAGGCCATCCGGACAAACTGGCCGATCAGATTTCCGATGCCGTACTGGATACGATCCTTGCATCCGACCCCAATGCCCGGGTGGCGTGTGAAACCATGGTTAAAACCGGGGTGGCGATCGTTGGTGGCGAAATCACCACCTCGGCCTGGGTCGACCTCGAGGATCTGGTGCGATCAGTCATCAAGGACATCGGCTACACCTCCTCAAAAGTCGGGTTTGACGGTGACACCTGTGGCGTGATCAACATCATCGGCAAGCAGTCCGTCGATATCGCCCAGGGCGTTGACCGCCAGAAGCCCGAGGACCAGGGCGCCGGCGACCAGGGTCTGATGTTCGGCTACGCCAGCAACGAGACCGATGTGCTGATGCCGGCACCCATCTGCTACGCCCACCGGCTGGTGGAGCGCCAGGCGGAAGCCCGCAAGAGCGGCCTGCTGCCCTGGCTGCGCCCGGATGCCAAGAGTCAGGTCACCTGCCGCTATGAAAACGGCAAGGTCACCGGCATCGACGCGGTGGTGCTGTCTACCCAGCACGATGAGGAGGTTACCCAGGCCGACCTGAAAGATGCGGTGATGGAGCTGATCGTCAAGCACGTACTGCCCCCTGAGCTGCTGGACAGCAAGACCCGGTTCCACATCAACCCGACCGGCAAATTCGTCATCGGTGGTCCGGTGGGTGACTGCGGTCTGACCGGTCGCAAGATCATTGTCGACACCTACGGAGGCATGGCTCGCCACGGTGGCGGCGCGTTCTCTGGCAAGGATCCGTCGAAAGTGGATCGCTCGGCGGCCTACGCCGGTCGCTACGTGGCCAAGAATCTGGTCGCTGCGGGCCTGGCGGACCGCTGCGAAATCCAGGTGTCCTACGCCATCGGCGTGGCCCAGCCCACCTCCATTTCGGTCAACACCTTCGGTACCGGCAAGATCAGTGAAGACCGCATGATTGCTCTGGTCCGTGAGCACTTTGACCTGCGGCCCTACGCCATTACCCGCATGCTCGACCTGCTACATCCGATGTACCGGGCCACGGCGGCCTATGGCCACTTTGGCCGCGAGCCCTACGAGATGACGGTCGGCGGCAAGACCTTTACCGCCTTCCCGTGGGAAAAGACGGACCGGGCGGCGGCACTGAAAGACGCTGCGGGGATCTGATCTCCAGCCCCCTCTCCCCAGCCCTCTCCCGCCAGGGGAGAGGGGGCGGACCGGCGTTCGGGCGGGGCTTCAGATGAGCTCCCTCGTCCTGGCAGGGAAGAGGTCGCCCGGAATCCGGGCGGAGCGTTACATCAGCCCCTCCCCGGCCGAGTGGGCAGCCCGGAGTGGAGAGACGCGGCGGGATCTGATCTCCAGCCCCCTCTCCCCAACCCTCTCCCGCCAGGGGAGAGGGGGTACAACCGGAGTTCGGGCAGAACATCACATGAGCTCCCCTCGCCCCTCGCGGGAGAGGGGTTGGGGGAGAGGGGGAGCCGGCCGACAGACAGCCAGTGCCATGCACAGACCTGGCATGGATGACGACGGCCCAAGGGCCTGTTGAATGGCCACGGACACTGACTGCCGAACAGATTGACTGGAAATGTGCGTCGTCTTCGTACGTGAGTGTCGGCCGAGGCCAGAATTTTTCTATGAGTCCCGCAGCAAACAGATTTAATGAGTAACAGGAGAACACCATGAGCACGCCAGCAGAACAACTGAACAGCTTTAACGACTACAAAGTCCGAGATATTTCCGAAGCCGGGTACGGCCGCAAGGAAATCACCATCGCAGAAGGCGAAATGCCGGCCCTGATGGCCCTGAGGAACCGCTACAAGAGCGAACAGCCGCTCAAGGGCGCGAACATCATGGGCTGCATCCACATGACCATCCAGACAGCCGTGCTGATTGAAACCCTGGTTGAACTGGGGGCTCAGGTGCGCTGGTCGTCCTGCAACATTTTCTCCACCCAGGATCATGCTGCGGCAGCGGTTGCCGCCCAGGGCATTCCGGTGTTCGCCTGGAAAGGCGAGACCGACGAGGAGTACGACTGGTGCCTGGAGCGGACCGTCGGGGCCGACGTTGCCGGCTGGGAACCGAACATGATCCTGGACGACGGTGGCGACCTGACCGCCCTGCTCCACGAGAAATACCCGGATATCCTCGGCAAATGCCACGGGGTAACGGAAGAAACTACCACCGGCGTTCACCGCCTGCAGGAAATGCTGCGTGAGGGCACCCTGAAAGTGCCGGCGATCAACGTGAATGATGCGGTCACCAAGTCCAAGAATGACAACAAATACGGTTGTCGCCACAGCCTGAACGATGCCATCAAGCGCGCCACTGACCACCTTCTGGCCGGCAAGAAAGCGCTGGTGATCGGCTACGGCGATGTCGGCAAGGGGTCAGCAGCCTCGCTGCGTCAGGAGGGCATGATCGTCAAGGTCACCGAGGCCGACCCGATCTGCGCCATGCAGGCCTGCATGGACGGTTTCGAGGTGGTGTCACCGTTCATTAACGGCGTCAACACCGGCACCGAAGCAGGCATCAACCGTGACCTGCTACAGAACACCGACTTGCTGGTCACCACCACCGGCAACATGAATGTGTGTGACGCCAACATGCTCAAGGCGATCAAGTCCGGCGCCGTAGTCTGCAACATCGGCCATTTCGACAACGAAATCGACACCGCCTTCATGCGCAAGAACTGGGAGTGGGACGAAGTGAAGCCGCAGGTTCACGTGGTTTACCGTGACAAGGCCAGCAACGATCATCTGATCCTGTTGTCAGAGGGCCGCCTGGTCAATCTGGGCAACGCCACCGGTCACCCGTCGCGGATCATGGACGGCTCCTTTGCCAACCAGGTGCTGGCGCAGATGCATCTGTTCGAGCGCAAGTTCGCCGACCTGCCAGAGGACGCCCGGGCCAAAGGCGTTTACGTTCAGGTGCTGCCCAAGCACCTGGACGAGGAAGTCGCCCGGGCCATGGTGGAAGGTTTCGGCGGCGTGATGACCACGCTGACGCCGGACCAGGCCAGGTACATCGGGGTCGCGGTGGAAGGCCCCTACAAGCCTGACGCCTACAAATACTAAGAGTCGCCGGACCCGGCTTTGTGCGTCACCGCCCAGGCGATGACGCAAGAGCCGGGCACCCGGGCAGACGGTATCAACACGCCTTTTGACAGAGCACACCCATGCAATCGCAAAAACAGTTCAAACGCCGCTTCAGCTTTGAATTCTTTCCGCCCAAAACCGACAAAGGCAGGGACAAACTGCAGGTCGTACGGGATCGCCTCGCCGAGGTGCGCCCCGATTTTTTCTCGGTCACCTACGGGGCGGGCGGTTCCACCCGGGACCGGACCATTGATACGGTCCTGAGTCTGCATCAGCAGGGCATTTCCACCGCCCCGCACCTGTCCTGCGTCGGTTCCAGCAAAGACAGCCTTGCGGAACTGCTGAATCTATACCGCGACAAGGGTATCAACCGCATTGTGGCCCTGCGGGGTGATCTGCCCTCCGGTATGGGAGCGGCCGGCGAGCTACGCTACGCCAACGACCTGGTGAGATTCATTCGCGAACATTCGGGGGACACGTTCAATATCGAAGTGGCGGCCTACCCGGAATTTCACCCCCAGGCCCGTAACGCGGAAGAGGACCTGAAAAATTTTGCCCGCAAAGTCGAGGCCGGTGCCAACAGCGCCATCACCCAGTACTTCTTCAACATCGACAGTTATTTCTACTTTATCGACCGCCTGGAGAAGATGAACGTCACCATTCCGGTGGTGCCGGGGATCATGCCGATCGTCAACTACGCCAATCTGGTACGCTTCTCGGAGATGTGTGGCGCAGAGATCCCCCGCTGGATCCGCAAGCAACTGGAAGCCTACGGCGATGACAGCGAGAGCATCCGCCAGTTTGGCGAAGACATGCTGAGCGAGATGTGCCGCAAACTGCTCGACGCCGGTGCGCCTGGCTTGCACTTCTACACCCTTAATCAGGCCGAGCCCAGTTTTAATATCTGGAACAACCTGAACCTGGGTGACCGCAATAAGATTGCCTTCTAGTGCCCACAAGCCCGGGCCGGCCTGCGGGCGCTGCACGCTCATCGGCGGTTTGTGGTTCACCCGTTCCTCTCCTCCCTCATCCGGGCTGGGCAGGCTCAAGAGAGGCAAGTACGACTTTACGCCAAGTGCCCGGATTTGATTTTCGGCCCCAATCGCGATCATAGTCTTAATGGTGCACGCGCAGCGTAACGCTGAACCGAGGGGCGCGAAACCGCCTGCATCTGAACTCTGAGCATTCACAAATAAAGAAAACTGAGGGATCTCTGGTTCCCCAAGGAGACGCTATGAACAGTAAATGGCTAAAGATTCTGTGCGCCGCAGTCACACTCAATTTCGTTGCTAGCGCCGTCAACGCTGAAACCCTGAAGGTTGTCACCGACCCCAGTTTCGTGCCGTTCGAAATGATGGATCAGAAATCCGGCAAAATGATCGGCTTTGATATGGACATCATCCGTGAAGTCGCCGACCGCGCCGGTTTCGACATCAACCTGAAAACCATGGACTTCAACGGTATCATTCCCGCGCTGCAGACCGGCAACGTCGATATTGCCATCGCCGGTATCACGATTACCAAAGAGCGCGAGAAAATCGTCGATTTTTCGGATCCGTACTACGATTCCGGCCTGCGCATCCTGGTTCGCAACGGCGAGAATGACATCGGCAAGCTGGATGACCTCAACGGCAAGAAAATCGGCACCAAGATCGGCAGCACCAGTTACGACTACCTGACCAAGAACCTGAGCAAGAACGATGGCGTGACCCCGTATCCGGGCAGCTCCGACATGTACATGGCGTTGATGAACCACAGCGTCGACGCGGTACTCTATGATGCCCCCAACGTGGGTTACTTCTCCCGCACCAAGGGCAAGGGCAAGGTCAAGACCGTTGGCAAGCTGTACGAAGGCCAGCAGTACGGCATCGCCCTGAAGGACGGCAGCAAGTGGGTTGGCCCCGTCAACAAGGCGCTTGCGTCCATCAAGGAAGACGGCACCTACAAGAAGATCTACGAGAAGTGGTTCGGCGACATGCCCGACAGCATGTAACAGCCCCGCCCGATGCGCCGGCCCGGGTGCCGGCGCATCCCTTAATTCTGCAGGGAGAACCCAACCGTGGATTTCCAGTTCCAGTTTGACTGGCAGGCGGCCATCGATTCGATACCGTTCCTGCTCAAAGGCATCCCCTACACCCTCCTGATTTCTTTCGGTGGCCTGTTGATCGGCTTCGCCCTGGGCATCTTTTTCGGGCTGCTGAGCATCAACAAGCGACGCTTGCTGCGCTGGCCCGCCACCACCTACATCGAGGTTTTCCGGGGCACGCCGATCCTGGTGCAGGTGTTGTTTATTTTCTACGGCCTGCCGGACCTGATCGGCGGACCCATTGACCCGCTGACCGCCGGTATTGCCGCCATTGCGCTGAACTCGGGCGCCTATATCTCGGAAGTCGTGCGCGGTGGCGTTCAGTCGATCGACCGCGGTCAGTCCGAAGCCGGACTGTCGCTCGGGCTGTCACGGTCGCAGACGTTCTGGTCCATTATCTGGCCCCAGGCATTTCGCCGGATGATTCCGCCGCTGGGCAATCAGGCCATCGTCAGCATCAAGGACACCTCGCTGTTCTCGGTGATCGGTGTCGGTGAGCTGGTCCGTCAGGGGCAGGTGTACATTGCCAACACGTTTACCGCCTTCGAGGTCTACTTCGTGGTGGCCATCATGTACCTGTGCATCACGCTGTCCCTGTCACTGATACTGCGCACGCTTGAACGTCGCGGCGTGGCGTCGACCTGACCAGAGCGACCATCTGACGAGAGCGATTTCCATGACACATATCGTAAACATGCAGGGCCTGAACAAGTACTTCGGCCAGCTTCATGTCCTCAAAGACATCAATCTGACCGTCGAGCAGGGCGAGGTGGTGGTCATCATCGGCGCCAGCGGATCGGGTAAATCAACGCTGATCCGCTGCGTCAACGGCCTCGAGGAGTACGAATCCGGCCAGCTCACCGTGGACGGCGAGACACTGCTGCCCCGCGGCGAGAGCCAGAAGGGGCTGGCGACCATCCGCAAGGAAGTGGGCATGGTGTTCCAGCAGTTCAACCTGTTTCCGCACCTGACGGTGCAGAACAACATCATGCTGGCGCCCATGAAAGTCAAAGAAACCCCGGAAAGCGAAGCGGCCAGCAATGCCACCCGGCTGCTCGAACGGGTCGGCATTGGCAGCCAGGCGGACAAGTATCCCAGCCAGCTGTCCGGCGGCCAGCAGCAACGTGTCGCCATCGCCCGGGCACTGGCCATGGAGCCGCGCCTGATGCTGTTCGATGAACCCACCTCGGCGCTGGACCCGGAAATGATCGGGGAAGTGCTGGATGTCATGCGGGGCCTCGCCAAAGAGGGCATGACCATGATGGTGGTCACCCACGAAATGGGCTTCGCCCGGGAAGTGGCGGATCGGGTGATCTACATCCACGAAGGCCAGATCGTCGAGGAAGGCAAACCCGAGGACGTGTTCGACAACCCCCAGAACGAACGCACCCAGTCGTTCCTGTCGCGGGTGCTAAAGCACTGAGCCGGACCGGGCAAAGCCAGACACCGGTGTGTGCTGGCTGTGCCCGGCATCCCCCGCAACGCCCGACAGGGCGTCTGCCGGCGGTCCAGCGGGACTCACGCCGGCGCCGAATGATCCAGCAGCTGCCGGGTAATCCGGTGTTCCTGGTCAATCTTGTGCTCCATATCCTCAATCAGAAAACGGGCGATTTTCTTGCCCAGAAGCGGCACATCGCACTGCACCGTCAGGTTGACGTGGTTGGTACATTCCCGGCCCTCGCCCTGCAGGCGCATGTAGCCCTGAATCTTTGCCGGCACATGGTCTATCCGCACGCGGAATTCACAGTGCCACTCGCCGTCGTCCTTGCAAAACCAGTGCTCTTCCTGGCGGACACTGTTCCATTCGCGGTGAAAACCTGACAACAGACCTGGCACTTCGGCGCTGGTGGTCATCTTCCGTTCGACGATCAGCTTGCCGACATCCTGATCCCGGTGGCTCTGGGCCACCCGAACCTCACGGGCACCCAGACGCTCGTTTTTGGCCAGAATATGATGCTCATCGAAAAAGGCATCCAGCACCTGACCGACACTCGCTGGATAGTGATGGGTCATTTCAAGTTGCATAACAGAAGTCTCCTGAGCCGATCGCGGTATTGTCCGGCGCAATCCGCCGCGGATCATTGGCCGTTTCAACCCATGCCGGGGGCACAGGTGTCAGCTCCGGAGCATAAACCGGCATCATGCACTGGCATCGGCAACCCCGGCACCCGTATCATGGACGGCCGAAATGCATAACCGCCCGTCCCGGCACACCAGACGGGCAGACCGGAGACCCCACACATGCGCAATGCCGACATCGTCGCCAGAGACCTGAAATCCGTCTGGCACCCCTGCACCCAGATGAAAGACCACGAATCCCTTCCGCTGATTCCGATCAAACGGGGCGAAGGTGTCTGGCTGGAAGATTTCGAGAACAACCGCTACATCGACGCGGTCAGCAGTTGGTGGGTCAATCTGTTCGGCCACGCCAATCCACGCATCAACGGCGCCATCCGCGATCAGATCGAACAACTTGAGCATGCCATGCTCGCCGGGTTTACCCATGAGCCGGTGGTCAACCTGTCTGAACGGCTGATTGAAGTCACCCCCGAAGGGCTCAACAAATGCTTCTACGCCGACAATGGCTCATCGGCCATTGAGGCGGCGCTGAAGATGAGCTACCACTACTGGAAAAACTGCGGCAAGCCCGCCAAGAAGAACTTCGTCAACCTGGGTAACAGCTACCACGGCGAAACCCTGGGCGCCCTGGCCCTGGGGGACGTACCCCTGTACAAGGACACCTACCAGCCCCTGCTGATGGAAGTCATCACGGCGCCCTCACCAGACGCCTACAATCGTGAACCCGGAGAGACGGAGGAAGCTTATGCCCTGCGCCAGTTCGAGGTCATGGAGCAGATTCTGGCGGAGCGCCATGACGAAATCTGTGCGGTGGTAATTGAGCCGCTGGTCCAGTGTGCCGGGTCCATGCGCATGCATCACCCGGTTTATCACACCAAACTCCGGGAAGCCTGCGACCGCTACGGTGTGCACCTGATTGCCGACGAAATCGCCGTGGGCTTTGGCCGCACCGGCACCCTGTTTGCCTGCGAGCAGTCCGGCATTACCCCCGACTTCATGTGCCTGTCCAAGGGACTGACTGCCGGGTACCTGCCACTGTCCGTGGTGATGACCACCAACACCGTCTACGAGGCTTTCTACGACGACTATGAAACCCTGCGGGCGTTCCTGCACTCCCACAGCTACACCGGCAACCCCATCGGCTGTGCGGTGGCTTTGGCGACCCTGGACATCTTCCGCGACGACAACGTGATCGACCACAATCGTCGGCTGTCTGCCTGCATGGCCAACTCGGTAGCCCACCTTGCCGATCATCCCCACGTGGGCGATGTCCGCCAGCACGGCATGACCCTGGCGATTGAGATGGTCAAGGAACGGTCCAGCAAAACCCCGTTCCCCTGGCAGGAACGGCGCGGCCTGAAAGTGTATCGCCATTCCCTGACCCGGCAGGCACTGTTACGACCGCTGGGGAATGTGGTTTACTTCATGCCGCCGTATGTCATTACCGAGGAGCAGATTCGTCATCTGGCCCAGGTGGCCACGGAAGGCATCGAGATGGCTGTCAGAGACTGACCGTCATGCGCCATCCGCGTATTCATACATCGGCCGCCCTGACCGCCGGGGCAGGTATTTTGCTGGAAGACAGTGCCGCCCAGCACGTGGGCCGGGTGCTGCGCATGCAGCCCGGGCAGTCGATCATCCTGTTCAACGGCGACGGCCGGGACTACCCCGCGGTTCTGACCCGGGTCGACAAAAAACAGGTCTGGGCGGATCTGGGCGACCCTGTCCCCCGTATGACCGAGTCGCCGCTGACAGTAATGCTCGGTCAGGTGCTGTCAAAGGGCGACCGTATGGATTATGCGATCCAGAAAAGCGTCGAGTTGGGGGTCAGTCACATCGTGCCGCTGGTCAGCGAGCGCTGCGACGTGCGCCTGAAAGGCGACCGTGAAGACAAGCGCCTGCGCCACTGGCAGGGAGTTGCGGTGAGCGCCGCGGAACAGTGCGGGCGCGCGGTGGTACCGACCATCGGCGCCGTGACCACCATCACCGACTGGCTGACGCAAACCGCCGACTGCGACCTGAAACTGGTGCTGCATCACCGTACCCGGCAGTCGCTGCAATCGCTGACGCGCCCGAGCCGGCTGGCGCTGATGATCGGCCCGGAGGGTGGACTGACGGCCGACGAGATTGCCGAGGCGGAAACCGCCGGCTTTTTGCCGGCGGCTCTCGGCCCGCGGGTGCTGCGAACAGAAACCGCTCCGGTGGCGGCCCTGGCCCTGTGCCAATGGCTGTGGGGCGATATCGGACACGACGCCGATACGGACTGACAGAACAACAAACGGCCATCACCGAACCCGTCTCATAGCGGGCACCGATGACGGCTAACGTCTAGAACATCTGGAAGGTTACGCTGTGATTACATCCGGACTCCGGTCACGCTTCAAGGTTGTGCTGATCCCGCTGTCGATCGTTCTGGTCACGGTGCTGCTGGTCTGGATGCTGGCCCGGCTGAAACCCACACCACCGGAGAAGGCGGCGGAAGAACAGGCCTGGCCAATCCAGACAGTAACGGTGACCGCCGCCGAGCGCTCGCCACAATTGCAGTTGCTGGGCCGGGTAGAAACCCCCTACCGATCCGATCTGACGTCGGCGGTGACCGCGGATGTGGCCAGCCTGCCGGTGCTCGAAGGACAGGCGGTGAGCAAGGGCGACATCATCGTCAAACTGGACGCGTCGGAAGTCGCGCTGACTGTGGATCAGCGCGAAGCCGATGTGCAGGAACTGGAAGCTCAGCTGACCCAGGAAAAAAACCAGTACGAGGCCGACCAGGCCTTCGTAAAGCATGAACAGTCGCTGCTGGACATCGCCAACCGCGCCCTGGCCCGCGAACAGAAACTGTCACAGTCCAACCTGACCAGCCAGTCGCGCATCGACGAAGCCCGCCAGGCGCGCCAGTCCGCGCAACTGTCACTGATCAGCCGCAAGCTGGCGGTGGCCAATCACGACAGCCGGATGAAGTCCATCAACGCGCGTCTGAGCCGGGCGCGGGCCCTGCTGGCCCAGGCCCGACTGGATCTGCGGCGGACCCAGGTCACGGCCCCCTTCGATGGCACGGTGACTGGCATCGCAGTCAGCCCAGGCGAGCGCGTACGCGCCGGTGAACCGCTCGCCAGCCTCTACGCCAACGGCAGGCTGGAGGTGCGCGCCCAGATTCCGATGCGCTGGCTGCCCGATGCCCGACAGGCCCTCACCGGTACCAGCGAACTCTCTGCCACCACCGACCTCAACGGTACCCGCTATCGCCTGGAACTGGGCCGTCTGAGCGGCCAGGTCAGCCAGGGGGCTGGCGGCATCGACGGCCTGTTCCGCTTTGTCGATCAGGCACCCTCGGTTGCGCTCAACCGGACCCTGTCGCTGCGCGTTGACCTCGAACCTCGTCAGCGGACCTTTGCCATACCGGTCGCCGCGCTGTATGACGAAACCACCCTGTACCGGGTCGTGGACAGTCGACTGCAACCACTCGAGGTAACCATGGCCGGCAGCCGGTTCGAGAACGGTGTCCAGCAGTTGCTGGTCCAGTCGGACCAGCTGCAGACCGGTGACCGGATTCTCTCCACGCAACTGCCCAACGCCATTGCCGGCCTGAAGGTCGATGTGGTCAACGCGGAGCCGGCGCAATGACCAGCGGGCCGGACTCCCAGCGCAACGACATTCTGGGGCGCTTCGCCCGTCACAAGGTGGCCGCGAACCTGCTGATGCTGATCATGCTGCTGGCGGGCATTTACGCCCTGACCAATCTTAACCGGCAGTTTTTCCCCAATTTCGCGACCGACTTCATCACCGTCAAGGTGACCTGGCCAGGCGCCAGTGCCGAGGATGTCGCGCGCTCGATTACCACACCGCTGGAACAGGAATTGCGCAACCTGGACAACGTCAAGGAGATGCGTTCAACCTCGGCCCGTGGTTTCAGCAACATCGTGATTGAATACCAGGAAAACACCGACATGGGGGTGGCACTGGACCAGGTCAACGAACTGGTCGCGCTGGTGCGAAACCTGCCGACGGACTCCGAACGCCCGGTCATCAGCAAGTTCGTCCGCAATGAGCCCGTGGCGACCCTGGTGGTAACCGGACCGGTGCGGCTGGAAGCCCTGCGCCCGCTGGTGTATGGCTATGAGAAGCAGTTGCTGGACCGCGGCATTGCCAAGGTGAACATTACCGGCCTGCCCGACCGGGAAATCGCTATCGAAGTACCGGGAGACAACATCGCCACCCTGGGCATGACGTTGCCAGCCATCGGTCAGCGGGTGGTTCAGCAGAGCCAGGACATCCCCGCCGGCACGGTCGGTGAGGAGGAGTCGGTGCGGGAAATCCGCAGTCTGCAGAAGGGCCGCAGCGCCAGTGACTTCAAGCGCATGCCGATCGTCACCACCGCCGACGGCCAGCGACTGACCCTGGGCGATATCGCCGACGTCACCCTGCGCCCCAAGGACAACTCGGTGGAAATCTTTTACCGGGGCGCACCGGCGGTGCTGATGCAGTTGCAGCGCACCGAGTCCGCGGACGCACTCAGATCCGCGGATATCATGACCAACTGGCTCGACCAGGTGCGCCCTGACCTGCCACAGGGCATCAGGATCATTCCCTTCGACGCCCAGTATGAGCTGATCATTGACCGCATCAATCTGCTGCTAAAAAACGGCATCAGCGGCCTGATACTGGTGGTCGGCATCCTGTTCATCTTTCTCAACGGACGCATTGCCTTCTGGGTGGCCGCGGGCATTCCCATTTCCTTTCTGGGCGCCCTTGCGGTGCTGTGGATGAACGGCGGCAGCATCAACATGATCAGCCTGTTTGCGCTGATCATGGCCCTGGGGATCATTGTCGACGACGCCATCGTGGTGGCGGAGGATGCAATGACCCACTACCAGCGCGGTGAACGCTCCCTGGAGGCCGCCGAGGGGGGCGCCCGGCGCATGCTGGTGCCGGTGCTGAGCTCGTCACTTACGACCATTGCCGCCTTTCTGCCGCTGATGCTGGTGAGCGGCATCATCGGCCAGATTCTGCGGGACATTCCGTTTGTGGTGATCTGTGTGATCATCGCGTCGCTGGTGGAAAGTTTCCTGATTCTGCCGGGGCACCTGCGCTCGAGCTTCCACAAAAATCACCACCGGGAGCCTGGTCGGGTGCGTAAAAAACTGGATGCTGCGTTCGCGCATTTCCGTGACCGGCAGTTCAGGCCACTCGCCGAGTGGAGCCTGAAGCACCGTGCCACGGTGCTGACCGGCACCGCCTGCGCACTGGTGTTCAGTGTGGCTCTGGTGGCCACCGGACACGTCCGCTTCACCTTTTTCCCGACCCCGGAAACCTCCAGTATCGTGGCCAGTGTCAAGTTCGCCGCAGGCACACCGCCCTCTGACGTCAAGGCCTACGGCCGGTTGATGGAAGATGCCCTGTGGCAGGTCAATGACAGGCTCAAGTCCGACAAGGACCTGGTCGATGTGGCCCTGCTCAAGCTCAACCAGGGTTCATTCAACGGCGGACGCAACATCGAGAAGGGCGAGCAATACGCCATGGTGTCGGTGGAGCTGGTCACGCCCGATGCCCGGGACGTACGCAATCCGGAATTCATCAAGGCCTGGCGTCAGGCGTTGCCGGAACAGGCCGGGGTCGAGCAACTGTCGATCACCAGCCCCCAGGGCGGGCCTCCGGGCAAACCACTCGATATTTTTCTTACCGGTGGTAACGCCAGCACCCTCAAGGCCGCGTCGGACGAGATCCAGGCGGCACTGCGCAAGTACGACGGCGTCACCGACATTCTCGACGACCTGCCCTGGGGCAAGCAGCAGTATGTCTTCAGTCTGACGCCCATGGCCCAGTCGGTGGGCCTGACCATTGAAGATGTGGGACGCCAGATGCGCGCCGCGCTGGATGGTCAGTTACTGCAGGTGTTCTACGACGCCCACGACGAGGTAGAAGTCCGTATCATGCTGCCAAAAGCGGAACGGGACCTGCAGCGGACCCTGGACACCCTGCCCGTCGTCACCCCCGGCGGTGGCATTGCGCCGCTCGAGAATGTCATCCATCTGGAGTCCCGGCGTGGTCTGGCGCTGCTACGGCATACCGATGGCCAGCTCGGGGTCAGCGTCACGGCAGACGTGAATTCATCGGTCACCAACGCCAACCAGGTGATTGCCGATCTGAAAGCGGGCGCGCTTCCGGGCATTCTCAGTCGCTACGGGGTTCAGGCCACGTTCAAGGGCAAAGCCGAAGAACAGCGCGAGACCAGCGCCGACATGATGTCCGGTGCGCTGCTGGGGTTGGCCATGATCTACATCATTCTGGCCTGGGTGTTCGGCGCCTATACCTGGCCCATTGCGGTGATGATTGCGATTCCCTTTGGCCTGTGCGGTGCCATCCTGGGGCACTTACTGCTGGGCATCGACCTCACCATCCTGTCGCTGTTCGGTATGTTCGGGCTGTCCGGCATTGTCATCAACGACTCCATCATTCTGGTAACCTTCTACAAGGAATTGCGCGCGGACGGCATGCCGGTACGAACAGCGCTGGTGGAAGCCTCCTGCCAACGCCTGAGAGCCGTTCTGCTGACCTCGCTCACCACCATCGGCGGGCTGATGCCACTGCTGTTCGAAACCTCCCTGCAGGCGCAGTTTCTGATCCCCATGGCCGCCAGTATCGCCTTTGGTCTGGCCGTCGGCACCGCGCTGATCCTGCTGGTGGTGCCCGTGCTGCTATCCCTGATTGAGGACGTAGCAGCCCGCGTGCAACCACAGAGCACGGACGCCGAGGCCGGGATTGACAGTATTGACGGCGGCAAACACTATGCTGACCAAGGTTAAATTTCCGATTCAGTATAGGCTTATGTCTGGCTCCGACTGGCAGCCTGACCCGGCTACCAGTCGCCCGGTAACTCACCCCGGAATAACAACCCGACCGCGAGCTTACGGATGATAGCGCTGTTCACCCAACCCGAATTCTGGCAGTACCTCAGCATTCCCGTCATTGCGGCCCTGATTGGCTGGTCCACCAACTGGCTGGCGATCAAGATGACATTCTACCCGCTGGACTTTATTGGCATACCGCCGCTTTTGGGCTGGCAGGGCATTATTCCCTCGAAGGCCCGTAAAATGGCGGCCATCAGCGTTGACGCGACCATTGCCAAGATTGGCACTGTGCAGGAAATCTTCGAGCAGATTGATCCCCGCGTGCTGGCGGCGCACATCGTGCATTCGGTGGAACCTCGCATCGAGGAATACGTCGACGAAATGATGCTGCGGGAATATCCCACCTTCTGGGAGAACCTGCCGGCCTCGGCCCGCCGCATGGTGTATGAGCGGGTACGGAAATCGACACCACAACTGGTGGATAATCTGGTCGATGATGTGTCAGCAAACATCGAAGGGCTGCTGGACATCAAAGGCATGGTCATCGAGCGTCTGGCTATCGACAAGCGCCTGCTGAACCGGATTTTTCTGGAATGCGGCGACGTGGAATTCCGTTTCATCGTCAACTCCGGTTTCTACTTCGGCTTCCTTTTTGGTCTGATCCAGATGGCCGTCTGGTATTTTTATCAGAGTTGGTGGGTTCTGCCGGTGTTCGGGCTGCTGGTAGGCTGGGCAACCAACTGGATCGCACTCAATGTGATCTTTCGCCCACTGCATGTAAAAAGACTCGGCCCGTTCCGCCTTCAGGGCCTGTTTCTCAAACGCCAGACCGAGGTTGCCGAATCCTTCTGCCACCTGGTCACCCACGAGATACTCACCGTCGGCAATATCATTAACGCCATTCTCAACGGGCCCAGCGGCGAACGGGCCCGCAACATGGTCAAGAAGCACATCAAGCCACTGGTGGACGAGACCGCCGGAATGGGTAAAGCGCTTACCCAGATGGCCTTTGGTCCCACCGGGTTTGCGACGCTGAAACACCAGGTCGGGGAAAAGGCGATTGAAATCTCCCGTACCTCTTTCAATAACCCGGTATTTGAGCAGGACCGGGCCAGAGCCGTCGAGTCCATTATGGTGGAACGCATGATTGCCCTATCTTCAGAAGAATTCCAGGACCTGTTGCGCCCCTGCTTTCAGGAAGACGAGATCAAGCTGATACTGGTGGGGGCATTTCTGGGTTTTGCGGCAGGTGTGGCGCAGTTCATCTTTGTTTTCGGCCAGTCGTACCTGTAGTGCAAGTGATCGCCAACAAAAAGCAAATATGATAATTAATCAGTATGTTATAAAAAGGCAGATCCTGAAAAACACGCTGTCAGTGCCTGTACGCACGCGCTGCGTCGTCCCCGATCCGCCCTGTTTTGCAACGACCTGTTCAGTGACCATGTCAACCCCGGAAAATACCGTTTGATTCCAGCCGGTTCCAACGCAATTTGCCTGTAGTCGTTCTATACTCTTGCCTTGAGGAAGCGCAACCACTGCAAGCCTATTCACGGAAGGGGCATAGGATGCCACACCTGCTTTCCTGGTTAACGAGTCTGTTTTTATCCGGTAAAATAGCAGCTTCACCGGCTCGTAACGCTCGTCTGCTCAACCCGGCTGCTTCGATCGGGGCTGACGAACCCGACACCCGGCTGGCGCTGCACAAGCTCGAGGAAAACCTGTTCTCTTGGCTGCTCAGCGCTACGCCATCCCGGTTGGGACAAGCCAGCGCGAACTCGGACCGGGTCCTGACAGAACTGGCCCAACGCATCAGAACGGGCAGGCTTGAAGAGATACCACGCCAGCCGCTGACGCTGCCCACCTTGATTCGGGCCTTGTCCGACGAGACCACTGGACGCCACGACCTCACCCGGATCATCCTGCGGGATCCGGCCCTGACCGGCCAGATTCTGGCCGTCGCCAACAGCTCGTATTTCAGGCCCAATGAACAGGTCATCGAGTCAGTGGACCAGGCCATCTTCCTGCTGGGCATGGACGGCATCCGCAGCGTCATATCGGCGACGATATTGCGCCCGATGCTGGCTGCCCGCAACAGCAATGAGGCGCTGTTCGCCCAGCGCGTCTGGCGTTGGGGTATGGCCTGCGCCCGTGCCGCCGAGCAGATTGCCCGGGTGCAGGGAGGTGACGCCAGCACGTTCTTCATGGTCGCGCTACTTCCGGCACTTGCCTACATGACCCTGCGGCGAGAAGTTCAGAGAATATATCGGGGGCAGATACCGGGGGTTGAGGTGGAGCCCCAGGTGGTCCGCCAGGCACTGGAACAATTCGACTGGAGCACCGCGCAACTGCTGGCCGAAGACTGGAACCTGCCACCACGCTATCACGCCCATCTGTTCTCGGCCGAGCGCCCGGCACCGCGTGCGGATCACACACCACTCAACGACGGCATCATTCTGGGCACGCGCGAAGTGCTCCGACAATCACACCAGCGCAATCTGGCCGAAGAGGACCTGCGCAAACTGCTACGGCTTGACGAGCGCCAGTTCGCCATCGTCCGGGGCCACCTTCTGGGGAACCTCTGATTAGGTCTATTGACGATTCTGCACGTGTTGAGGGATGGTGCGCATTAACCGGCGGCACCACCCGCCCCGGAGTGCCCGCGCTGATCGTGCAGCAACTCGGCAATCGTGCGTTCACCGTCCGCCATGCCATGCTCAAGCAGGTCTGGCGGCAATATACCGGGCAAACGCCGGACCAGGCCATCTTCATCCTGGCGAACCATCTGAAGTACATCGCGCACCCGGATCAGTTCGAGTGCCCTGCCCGGCACCAGCAGATCGCCGTTGCCGCCCGCCAACTGCAGCAGGCCGCCCCGGATCAGTTTGTCGCTGATTTGCCGGGTGACCTCGCCCGGCACCCGCAAAGCCTGTTCCAGCGCTTCCTGCTGGGGCGCGGCCTGACCTTGACTGAACGGGCGACACACCAGCCACATCAGCACCAGTGCCACCTGTTCCTGCAGTTCCGGCGACAATCGTACCCGGTGACGCTTGGCCACGGAGCCGGGGTTTTGCAGATAGAACACAATGCTGGCACCCAGCAACAGGATCATCCAGTTCAGATACACCCAGATCAGCAGCGTAATACCAATGGCGAAGCTGGAGTAAATGGCAGCGTATTTTGAGGAGCCCGCGACGAACGACGCAAACAGCAGGCTGCCGGCCTGCCAGGAAACCCCCGCGATGAGACCGCCCACGAAAGCATACCTCAGTTTGACCCGGGTATTGGGCATAAACACATAGACAAACGTAAACGCGCCGACAACCAGGAGAAACGGCGTTGACCGACTGAGCAGAAGGATCACCGAACCGAACGGTTCAATGGAAATCATAGCCTGGACGATATCCGAAGAGAGAATGGTGGCACTGATACCAATCGCCGAGACCATCAGCAACGGCCCGACCATGATAACACTGAGGTAGTTGCTGAAACGCTGGGCCAGGGATCGCATCTGCGGGACGCGCCAGATCATATTGAACGAGCGTTCGATCTTCTGCACCAGCGAAACCACCGTGTAAACCAGCAGGCCCAGCCCCAGGGACCCCAGAACCCCCACCTTCATGTTGTCCACAAAACCCAGGATCTGATTGGCCAGTTCTACGCCCTGCGGCCCCATCGGCCGGAAGAACTGGTACAGAAAGGGCTCGATTCGCTGATGCACTCCCATCGCCTTGAGCACCGAAAAGCTCAGCGCCAGCAACGGTACAATGCTCAGCAAGGTGGTATACACCAGACTCATGGCATGCAGGGTCAGATTGCCATTGAGCACATCGCGAACCAGCGCGTAGGCAGTCCGCCCGGAGGTATACAGCCAGGTCCAGGGCCAGTGCCTAGGGGGGGCCGGATTGGCCAGTATCCAGTTTTCAACCGATTGCAGGCGATCTTTCAGTTGGATTGAAGCCACAGCGCATCCTGTCTGTTCCGGAGCCCTGAAGAGCTCTCATGGGTTATCGTCCGGCATGGCGCATTCCGCCTGTCTTGCCCGGGCGTCCGGACGGGACGTCTGAATGGCTGACCGGCGGGCTTACCAGGCAACCGTATCGTCAGGACCCCGCTTGATGATCTGGGTCTCGCCTTCCCAGGTGGCAAGGCCACTGGTGAGGTCGGTGAGAGTCAGTTGTATGTAATACTCCACCTGCTGCTCGCCATCGAGTTGGTGATTACGCTGTATAATCTTGCCCGACAGGCTCAGGTCCGGCGCCTGTAAGGTGCCTTTCCTGGCGACCCCCGACTGGTCGAATTCGTCGGATTTGCGAAGCTCACGGGCCTTGCTCGTCATTTCATCTTCGGCGCCGTTCAGGCCCACGGCCGTGGTGGTCACCACCTTGCCGGAGCGCAACAGCGCCACACGGATTTTCTTGATCAACTGATCCGTATCAATGCGCTGCATGGTGTCATTGGTAATACGGCTGACTACCATGACGTAACGCTTGCCGGACGGGTTGTCGACGGCCCCGCTGGCGAGCATGTCTTCAACGGTCGCAGTGGCGGCATGCTCAAAATCCCGATAGTCGAGGGTCAGTGCCACCGCACCCTCATCAGCAGCCGGGTCTACATAACGGACGGGGGCGGCACAGCCGGCAACCAGCAGTGAAACCAGGGTAGCGGTCAGGGTTGTCTTGATAGCTCTCATACAATCACTCTCTTTTTTCACGCAGGTGCAGCTGGAAATCGACCACGTCGGTACTGGGCGCGATTGCGCTAAAATACCGGACCTGGCCGCGGACAACATGGGCACGACGATAACCCGCTGCGATGGAAGGAACCACAATGCCGTCGGCATTGAACCAGGTTACCTGCCACTCGAAGTCGGAGGTATCGCGGGCCTTTATCGCAAACTGGATTTTCAGGAGAGAATCACCTGAGGCCTGCTCAATACGGGTATGCACCAGTTCGGTCACCGACATGGTGTAGAGCACATCAGCGTCAACTCTGAGCTGCTGACGGGGTTCCGTGCGTGTGCCATCCGTGGGTTGCAGTGGCGCGCAGGCAGCCATCAGGCCAGCCATGACCAGAGACAACACTGCCATTTGTTTACGCATAACACTCTCCTTTTCATTTTTGAGTCGTCGTGGCCGGTGACGCCGCAACACCGTGCCCGCCCATCACCCGCAACCTCGCAGGCGCCGATCCCTGCAGATCCATCACCATCACCGTTGCCGGGGCGGTGACAGTTGGCTGCTTCACGTACACCAGAGTATACGGCCAATCGGGCAACTGGAGCGATCCAAGGTATCCGGATACGCTGTTGCCGAGGCTCAACTGGCCGTCCGCCGGACGGTCGAGCCGTGCCACTGACCAGTGATCGGGAGTGGCCTGCCAGCTCCTGACATCCGCCTGGGTCGTGGCAATGGCGTAAATCATGGTGGCCAGTTGCCCGGCCGCACCGAATTTATCGGCAGCCTCACCCTGCACCATAGCCTTGATCAGGGCCGAGGCAATGGCGCGAATCAGAATACCGGGGAAACGCTCCTGCATTTCAGTCCGGACCACCCGCCCCATGGTCGCTACCGTCCGGGTCTCCACCCGGGTACCATCGCTGGCCGTCGCCGTCAGTGCGCCCGGCACAGCCCTTCGATCGACGTAACGGGGCAGCGCAAGGCCAAAGTAGGCGGGCGCCTGCACGCGGCCCTCGTGGAGGATTAATGGCACCCCGACACGGACCTCCTGCAGCACCGGCCCGAGGCCGTTTTCATACACCACCCAGACCCGGCCCTCGTCGCGACCGGCGTTTGCCCGACCATCTGCGAGGTCTTGCGCCAGTCTGGCATCGGCTGCCAGCGCCGGATTGCCGGGCATCATATCGGCAACCCGGGTCAGCGAGGTGCGGGCCCGTTCATAATCTGACGGACCGGTTGCGTTGGCGAGAAAATAAAGCCCATGAAGCCAGGTACTGAATGGCAGAATAAACGAAGAATAAACCTGCCAGTTGGCCGGATTGCCGTATTGTTCCTGTAACGCTGACTGCACGCCCGGGCTGGACAGATTATCACTCACCAGGCGTGCACTGGCGCGGTCGTCCTCACGGACCTGCGCTTTCCGGGCGCGAATTTCGTCTGCAAAAAAGTTCACTGCCCGACGGGTACGGTCGTCGGCGCGATTGAGTTCAACCCGGGCGTTTGCAGTATCACCCAGGCACAGAAAATCCAGAGCCTTGTAGGTGTTGACCAGCACCGCCTCCGACATCAGCGCGTGATACTGACGGACCGAGTCATTGACCAGTACTGACAACACACCCTCCCCGGCGGAGGACACCAGGCTTTCGGTGTCGAGGTATTTCATGCCGGCTTCAGCCTGATCATAACGGCTGACCGACTGTGCAAATTGCCCAGACAGCCGGTAGGCTTCGCCCAGATGCAGGTTTTCGAGCACTTGATCACCGGCCTTGGCGGTGTCGCTATCCTCCGTCGCCATCGTCTGCACTGCCTGGTCATACCGGCCCTGTTGATAAGCGCTGTTAAACCGGCTCATTTCACTGCGCTGTTCAAACGCGGCACAACCGGTCAGCAGCAGCACAGCGAGCAACATGATAAAACGGGCGATGCGCACCAGATCAAACCACCCAGCGGGTCAGCGAACCAGTCTGGAAATCGTGCAAATTGGCAGCGGTGATACCCACAATGCGCTGACGGGCCTCGCGACTGGCCCAGGCCGAATGCGGCGTCACAATCAGATTGGGAATGTCTTCCGCCAACAGCGGGTTACCCTGACGGGGCGGCTCTTCGGTGAGCACGTCAAAACCGGCTCCGCCGAGCGTTCCATTTCGCAGGGCGTCCGCGAGTGCCTGTTCATCCACCAGACCACCCCGACTGGTATTGATCAGCAGGGCATCCCGCTTCATGCTCGCCAACTCGGTGGCGCCAATCAGGTTGCGGGTCTGCTCGGTCAGCAGACAGTGCAGCGACAGCACATCGACCCGCGGCAACAACTCCGCAAGGGGTAGCCGGGGGTAGCCGTCCACCGGGTCAGTCGCCTGTCCCGGACGGGCCGCCAGTACGATGTTCATCCCGAAGGCCCGGGCCCGCTCCGCAACGCCCTGCCCCAGATCACCATAACCGACAATGCCCAGAGTCCGGCCCTCCAGCTCCATGATCGGGTGTCCCATCAGGCAGAACTGGTCACTGCGCCCCCATTGGCCGGCCTGCACATCCCGCATGTAATCCGGCAACCGGGTGGCCAGCGCCAGCATCAGGGCCAGCGTATGCTGAGCCACCGTGGAGCGGCCATAGTTGATAACGTTCATAACACGGATGTTGTGATCCCGGGCGGCTTCCAGGTCGACGTTGTTTACCCCGGTGGCGACGACCGCAATGCAGGTCAGCTCCGGGCACGCCTCGAAGTGCTCACGGGTCAGCACCACCTTGTTCACCAGCACCGTGTCAAATCCGGCCAGCCGCTCAGCCACCTGCCCCGGAGCAGTCTGCTCGTGCCTGACCAGTTCGCCGCTGGCCGCCTCAATGGGACCAAGGTCCACGTCGGCACCGAGCGTGCTTGCATCCAGAAATACCGCTTTCATGGCAACACTCCGTCTCGCAATTGTTGTAGAGTCAGGGGAGCGTCAGTCCGCTGACAGATTTGCAGGCGCCGGTGGTGTTGAGGCGCCTGACTGATGGCAGATGAGTCGACCCGGGCCGCGCAATGGTCCGCTGGCCCCACCGGCAATTTTTGCCCCACACCAACCAGGGAGCAAGCATATAATGGATCACCAATTCTGGCATACCCGCTGGGCCCGACAGGAAACGGGCTTTCACGAAGGGTCGGTTAATCGCTACCTTCACGATCACTGGAGCGAGCTCACCGACCGGGGTCATGAAACCGTTCTGGTGCCGCTTTGCGGCAAAGCCAAAGACCTCTGGTGGCTCCACGACCAGGGCCATCCGGTTATTGGCGTCGAACTCAGTGAAATCGCCTGCAAGGACTTCTTTGCAGAGGGCGAGACCAGGGCCCAGGTGCATCCCGGTCAGCCCTTCACTCGCTTTAGCCACGACAACCTGGAACTCTGGTGCGGCGATTTCTTCCAACTGGTGCCGGATGACCTCCGTCACGTCAGACTGGTCTATGACCGGGCCGCGCTGATCGCCCTGCCCCCATCCATGCGGGCCGATTATGTGACGCACCTCAATGCCGTCCTGCCAGATCAGGCATCGATACTGCTGATCACACTCGACTACCGCACCGGCGAAATGAAGGGGCCACCCTTTAACGTCAGCGATAAGGAGGTCTATCAGCTTTACGAACCGAACTACGACATCGAGCATGTGCTGACCAACACGCTCGCCAAAGACCACCCCTTCGCCCGCCGTAAAGGCTTGAGCGAGGCCACCGAAAGCGTGTTCCGGCTGCGGCGCAGGGCCGGGAACCGGTCGGACTGAACCCCCAACGTCAGACGGTACCCGGTGTGGCGGAAAATCGGCGCGCCCAGAACCGTTCCAACGCTTCAAACAGGCTGTCGGTGGTGATAGCCAGCAGGCCGATCAGCACCGCGCCTTCCAGTACGTAAGCGGTATTGCCGTTGACCAGCCCGGCTATGACCGGATCCCCAAGTGTCCGCGCGCCGATGGTGGAGCCAATCGCAGCCGTGGCAATATTGATGGTCACCGAGGTGCGGATACCCGCCAGAATCACCCGCCCTGCCAGGGGCAGCTCCGTCTTTATCAGTACCTGCGCTGATGACATGCCCATGCCGCGAGCCGCCTCGGTCACCGCAGCAGGTATGCTATCCAGCCCCGCCAGCGTATTGCGCAAAACCGGCAGCAGGCCATACAACAACAGCGCCATTACGGTGGGCCCATCGCCAAAGCCCAGCACCGGCACCGCCAGGGCCAGCACGGCTACCGGTGGAACGGTCTGGCCGATGGACGCAATCTGGCTGACCAGGGGCAAGAAATCACGGCCCCAGGGCCGGGTCACCATAATGCCACCGGCGATCGCCAGCAATGTGCCCACCGACGCCGAGGCGGCAACCAGCATGACATGATGCTGCAATAACCACAGAAAACTGTCGCGCTGGTACACCAGCGACGCTTGCCCCGGAAACAGCACCGGCATCAGGTCCGGCATCAATCCGGCACTGGCCAGCAGGATTACCAGCCAGGTCAGAGGCGCACGCCAGATCGCCATCAATGGCCTCCCGCCCAGATCTGCGCCCGACTGATGATACCGATCTCCGCACCGTCTTCATCCATCACCGGCAGCGATTCGGTGCCCTGCCAGAGCATCAGCGACAGGGCCTGACGAAGGGTCTCGTGCTCCCGCACCCCGGGCTTGTCCAGATCCCGGGGGCGCGGATGCAGATGGCGCTGCATGGCGTCACCTACCCGCTGCAGACCGGTCATTTTTAGCCCGCGGTCCTGACTGCCGACCAGGGTCTCCACGAACAGCGACGCGGGCCGCCGAAGGATAGCCTCCGGGGCGTCGTACTGGATCAGCCGGCCCTGGTCCATCACCGCAATACGGTCCGCCAGCCGCAACGCCTCGTCGATGTCGTGGGTCACGAACACTGTGGTCTTACCCAGTTGCTGTTTGATCCGCAGCATTTCATTCTGCAGAGTCTCACGGGTGATCGCATCAAGCGCGCCGAACGGCTCGTCCATCAGCAGAATATTCGGGTCCGCCGCCAGCGCCCGGGCAACGCCGACGCGCTGGGCCTGGCCACCGGATAGCTGATGCGGGTATTTGTCGACGAACCCTTCCTGATCCAGCCCCAACAACTGCAACAGCTCGTCGACACGCTCACGAATCCGTGCCTCCGGCCACTTCAACAACCCGGGGACCAGGCCGATGTTGCGCGCCACTGTCCAGTGCGGGAACAGTCCGGTGCCCTGAATGACGTAGCCCATGTTGAGCCGCAAGGTCTGCAGATCGGTATCGCAAACATTCTTGCCGTCCACCAGGATTTCACCGGCGGTGCTGGGCAGCAGGCGATTAATCATCCGCAGCGTGGTGGACTTGCCACAGCCGGAACTGCCCACCAGCACGCAGACCTCGCCGGTCTCTACCACAAGGCTGATAGCGTTCACCGCCAGGACCTCGCCAAAACGCCTGCTGACTCCCTTCAGTTCGATCATGGCGCACTCCTCATCGTGGAGGCCAAAGCCGACAGCACCGCATCAGCCACCAGTGCCAGCAGCACGGTTGGCAGTGCACCCAGTAAAACCAGATCCATCGCGGCCTGCCCGAGCCCCTGAAAAATGAATGTCCCGAACCCACCGGCGCCGATCAGCGCGGCCACCGCCGTAAGGCCAATCGCCTGGATGATGGTCACCCGGATACCCTCCAGAATCACCGGCATCGCCAGCGGCAGTTTGACCCGGAAGAACAGCTGGCGGGCGTTCATCCCCATGCCCTCACCGGCCTCCAGCAATGTCGGCGGCACATCGGTCAGCGCCACGAAGGTATTGCGAACCATCGGCAGCAGACTGTACGCAATAAGGGCCAGCAGGGCCGGTGCCCAGCCGATGCCCTGGATACCCAGTTGCTGCAGCAGCGGAAAGGTGGCCGACAGGGCGCTCAACGGAGCAATCAGCAACCCGAACAGGGCCAGGCTGGGAACGGTCTGAAGAAAACTGACCACGCCGAAGACAGGGCGGCGCCAGGACACTCGTCGAACCATCATCAGGGCGAGGACAAACGCCAGGACCAGGCTGATGGCCACCGCGCTCAGAGCCAGCGCGAGGTGATCGGACAACGCCGCCCGGAACTGATCGGGACGGGCGGCGTATTCCTTCAATATTGACAGGCTGTCGATGTCGCCCGAGGTCACTGCCAGAGTCCAGGATGTAAGGACCAGCGCCAGCAGGATCAGTGCCAGGCCGCGCCCCGCACGCAGACGCTGCAGGCATTCCCCCAACATCAGGGCCGGCAGGAACAGCAGACACCAGAAGCCGGCCCCCATTGCGGTGCGGGCATACGTCGAACTGCCGGGCAGTTGACGCTCGGCAAACAACGCCAGGCCCCAGGGTAATACGAGCAGTAACAGCAGCAGGCCGGCGGTCAGCAGGCTGTAGCGAAACCGGCTGGCGACCGCGCCCAGCCCCAGGATCATCACCATGCCGACACTGAACGTGACGCTGGCCACCAGCCCCAGTGCCTCGCCAAGACCATAGCCGGTGCCCGCAACGATACGGTTCGGCTGGATCACGCCAAAATCGAGCACCCACGCCAGGGTCAGCGTGAGCGCTCCCAACACGACAATCACGCGGTTGGGTGAAGAGAACATTCAGTCTCCGGTCAGTCCGTCCAGAAAGTCTTTGGCGACCTGTGCCGGCGGTGCGCCATTGACCGCCACCTCACCGTTGAGTCGCTGCAGGGTTTCCAGATCCAACGCGGCAAACACCGGCGCCAGGATCTGTGGAATTTTCGGATACTCTTTCAGGACAGCGCCACGGACGATGGGCGCGGGTTGATAGACCGGCTGCACCCCTTTGGTGTCACGCATTACCTTGAGATCCAGCGCTTTAAGACCTCCGTCAGTACCGTAAGTCATCGCGCCGTTCACGTCATTACTGTTCAGCGCCGCAGCGCGCAGCGTCGCTGCCGTGTTACCACCGGAGAGGATCAGCAACTGGTCGGACGACAGTTTGAAGCCATAGGCTTTCTGAAACGCGGGCAAGGCGCTGGCCGAGTCAACAAACTCGGCACTCGCGGCAAAGCGGAACTGACCGCCGCCGTTGATGTAACCGGCCAGATCGCCCAGGGTTTCCAGGCCTTTGGCGCGGGCCAGGTCGCCCCGCACGCTCATTGCCCAGGTGTTGTTGGCATCGGCCGGCTTCAGCCACACGATGTTATGGGCATCCCGGTCGAGCGTTCTGGCTTTTGCATAGGCCTGATCGGCGTTTTTCCAGACCGGACTGTCAGCCTGATCGTAGAAGAAGGCGGCATTGCCGGTGTATTCGGGATAAATATCGATTTCACCGGCAATGATGGCCTTGCGCACAATGCTGGTACCACCCAGCTGGATGCGGTTTTCCACCGGAATTCCGGCACGTTGCAGACTCTGCAGAATCATCTGCCCCAGAACCGATCCTTCAGTATCGATTTTAGAGGACACCACCACCGGATCGGCGGCCCGGGCCAGACCGGCAGACAGCAACAGAATCAGAATCGCCAGGCCCTGGAACACTCGACGCGTTAACAAACAGTAATACACAGACATTCTCCCGGTTCGTGCCGGCGCCAAAATACGCCAACCTGTTTGGCCAGCACGGATCAGTCCCCAGGCCCCTCCGGACGTGGCATGACACATAGGTGGATTGACCAGTACCGCCTGAAGTCCGAGTTTATTGCAGGGCCCTGAGAAGACAAGCCCGAATAAGCCCAGACGCGCAATTGTCACAACTGTCACGAAACAAAACAGAGTTGTCACTGTCCAAGTTACGATGACTGAACTAAGCTGAATTTGTGAAAAAGGTGGTTAATTAACCAGACGTTTCACACCAGAACCGAAGAGCTGATGCGGGCGTATCCGGCTTGAGAACCCGGTCATTTATCGAGCGATCCCGCAGATTTCTGGCCACCCATCCAACCAACGACTGAATTGCCGCCACTGGCGATCCGGACTGATCGGGGATTTTGCGTGAACCACAGCTGATCAAGCAGCGAGCGAGGGGTTAATATGAGCATTCTGCAGCATTTCAAAAACCGGTATGAATCAACACAGGAGGAAGAGTTTTCCCTGGAGGAATACCTGGAGATCTGCAAACAGGACCCATCTGCCTATGCCTCTGCCGCAGAGCGGCTTCTCATGGCCATCGGAGAACCGGAGCTGGTTGATACCTCACGGGACTCCCGGCTCTCTCGCATTTTTTCCAACAAGGTGATCAAGCGTTATCCGGAGTTTGCCGAATTTTACGGTATGGAAGACGCCGTTGAAAACATCGTGGCATTCTTCCGCCACGCCGCCCAGGGCCTCGAAGAGAAAAAACAGATCCTGTACCTGCTGGGGCCGGTCGGAGGCGGCAAATCCTCCCTCGCCGAGAAACTCAAGCAGTTGATGCAGAAAGTACCCTTCTATACGATCAAGGGATCGCCAGTGAACGAATCGCCGCTGGGCCTGTTCGACGTGGACGAGGACGGCGCCATTCTGGAGGAAGAGTTTGGCATTGAGCGGCGCTACCTGAAGCCCATCATGTCGCCCTGGGCGGTTAAGCGCCTGCACGAATTCGGTGGCGATATCAGCCAGTTCCGGGTGGTCAAACGTTACCCGTCAGTACTTGACCAGATTGCAGTGTCCAAAACCGAGCCCGGCGACGACAACAACCAGGACATTTCCGCTTTGGTGGGTAAGGTCAACATCCGTATGCTGGAGGACTACTCCCAGGATGATCCCGACGCCTACAGCTTCAGCGGCGGGCTCAGCAAGGCCAACCAGGGCCTGATGGAGTTCGTGGAGATGTTCAAGGCCCCGATCAAGGTGCTGCATCCTCTGCTGACCGCCACCCAGGAGGGCAACTACAACACCACCGAGGGCATGGGGTCGGTGCCTTTCGACGGTATTGTGCTGGCCCATTCCAACGAATCCGAATGGCAGACCTTCCGCAACAACAAGCACAACGAGGCCTTCCTCGACCGGGTCTACATCGTCAAAGTGCCTTACTGTGTGCGAGTCACCGAAGAAATTGATATTTACCGCAAGTTGCTGCGCAACAGTTCGCTGCACGGAGCGCCCTGCGCACCGGATACCCTGAGTATGCTGGCTCAGTTCTCGATTCTTTCACGCATCAAGGAGCCGGAGAATTCCAGCGTCTTCTCGAAAATGCGGGTCTATGACGGCCAGAACATCAAGGACACCGATCCCAAGGCCAAGTCGATTCAGGAATACCGGGACTCGGCAGGCGTTAACGAAGGCATGGATGGCCTGTCCACCCGATTTGCCTTCAAAATCCTCTCCAAGGTGTTCAACTTTGACACTCAGGAAATTGCCGCCAACCCGGTACACCTGCTGTACGTGCTCGAAAAACAGATCGAGCAGGAGCAGTTCCCGGCCGAGGTTCAGGAACGGTACCTGCGCTACATCAAGGAATTCCTGGCCCCCCACTACGTCGAGTTTATCGGCAAGGAAATCCAGACAGCCTATCTGGAAAGTTACAGCGAGTACGGGCAGAACCTGTTTGATCGCTATGTGACCTATGCCGATTTCTGGATTCAGGATCAGGAATACCGCGACCCGGAAACCGGCGAAATCCTCGACCGTGGCTCGATCAACGATGAGCTGGAAAAAATCGAGAAGCCGGCCGGCATCAGCAACCCCAAGGACTTCCGTAACGAAGTCGTCAACTTTGTCCTGCGGGCGCGGGCCAATAACCAGGGTCGCAACCCGTCCTGGCTGAGCTATGAAAAGCTCCGGGCGGTGATTGAGAAGAAGATGTTCTCCAATACCGAGGACCTGCTGCCGGTGATTTCCTTTAACCCGAAAGCCAGTCAGGAAGACCAGAAAAAACACAAGCAATTCGTCGAGAGGATGGTCGATCGAGGCTACACCGAGAAGCAGGTCCGGCTGCTGGCCGAGTGGTACCTGCGGGTACGCAAGTCGCACTGACGTCGCACCCGGACGAGAGGTTCCTGGCCGGGATGCCACCCGCCGATTCCGAAAAAGGCGTGTGGCGGCGCAGCCCGACGGTCTGGTGCCGCCGGGCTTGTCCATGACCGTAACCCGCTCCGTGCGGAATCTGGTCATCAGGCCGAGACAAAGAGCGGTTTAGTGCTGAATTGGAGCAAACCTATGGGCATGACCCACATTGTCGATCGCCGACTGAATGGCAAAAACAAAAGCGCAGTCAACCGGGAGCGCTTTCTGCGCCGGTACCGCCATCACATCAAAAAAGCCGTGTCGGAGGCCGTTCATCGCCGGTCGATTACCGATATCGAGCGGGGCGAGAATGTCAGCATCCCCTCCCGGGATATCGAAGAGCCAGTTTTCCATCACGGCCAGGGTGGCAAGCGGGAGATGGTTCATCCCGGCAACCAGGAATTCGTGGCCGGCGACACCCTGCCCAAGCCTCAGGGTGGAGAAGGTGGCCAGGGACAAGGTCAGGCCAGCCCCGACGGCGAGGGCATGGACGAATTTGCGTTCCAGATCACCCAGGAGGAATTCCTCGATTTCCTGTTCGACGACCTCGCGCTTCCCAATCTGGCCCGCAAAAAGCTCAAAGACACCGAAGCCTTCAAGTACGTGCGGTCCGGCTTCAGTACCCAGGGCATTCCATCGAAGCTGGATGTCGTGCGTTCCCTGCGCGGCGCCCACGCCCGCCGCCTCAGTCTCGGCGGGGCCCGCAAGCGCAAACTGCGGGAGCTTCAGGAACAGCTCGCGGCCCTCAAGTCGGCGCCGGCGGATCTGGATGCCGCGTTCAGTCACGACGATCAGATCAAGGCACTGGAAGAGGAGGTGGCCCGCCTCAAGGCCAATATCCGCCGCATTCCGTGGATCGACGAAATCGATCTCCGTTACCGACAACACGTCAAACAGCCCCAACCGGCCACCAGTGCCGTCATGTTCTGCCTGATGGACGTGTCCGGGTCCATGACCCAGACCCACAAGGATATTGCCAAGCGCTTCTTCATCCTGCTCTATCTGTTTCTCAAGAAAAACTACAAGAAGATCGATGTGGTGTTCATCCGTCACCACACCAGTGCCAAGGAAGTGGATGAGGAAGAGTTCTTCTACTCCCGGGAAACTGGCGGCACCATCGTATCCAGCGCCCTGAAACTGATGCACAAGATCATCGAGTCCCGCTATTCGCCGGAAGAATGGAATATCTATGCCGCGCAGGCGTCTGATGGCGACAACTGGAACGACGACTCGCCGGTGTGCGGTAAAATCCTGGCGGACCAGATCCTGCCGCTGGTGCAGTATTACGCCTATGTCGAAATCACCCCCCAGGATCATCAGATGCTCTGGTATGAGTATGAGAAAATTCTGGCCACCAACCCCAACACGTTTGCCATGCAGCAAATCGCCGATGCCGGCGCCATTTACCCGGTCTTCCGACAGCTATTCGAGAGGAAAGCAGCATGACGGGAACCCTGGACAATCCGGCTGAAAAAAAGATCGTCGAACCGGTTTCTACCGGATCGGAATGGACGTTTGAGCTGATTCAGCGCTACGACGATGAAATCGCCAAGTGCGCAGCGGAGTTCGGTCTGGACACCTACCCCAACCAGGTCGAGGTGATCAGTGCCGAACAGATGATGGATGCCTACAGTTCGGTGGGCATGCCGGTTGGCTATCACCACTGGTCGTTTGGCAAGCAGTTCCTGAACACTTCGAAGGGCTACCAGCGCGGGCAGATGGGCCTGGCCTACGAGATCGTGATCAACTCCAACCCCTGTATCGCCTATCTGATGGAAGAGAACACCCTGCCGATGCAGGCGCTGGTCATTGCTCACGCCTGCTACGGACACAATTCCTTCTTCAAGAGCAACTACCTGTTCCGGACCTGGACCGACGCCAGCGCGATCATCGATTATCTGGTGTTTGCGCGCAATTACGTCGCCGAATGCGAGGAACGTTATGGCGTTGACGCGGTGGAACAGATTCTGGATTCCTGTCACGCACTGATGAATTATGGCGTTGACCGTTACAAGCGTCCCTCACCCATTTCAGCAGCGGAAGAGCAGCGCCGTCAGAAAGACCGGGAAGCGTACCTGCAGCAGCAGCTCAACGACCTCTGGCGCACCATCCCCAAAATGGGAAACGACGACGAACAGACCCGCCGCCAGGAGCGTTATCCCCCTGAACCGCAGGAAAACCTGCTGTACTTCATTGAAAAGAATGCGCCCCTGCTGGAGACCTGGCAGCGGGAAATTATCCGCATCGTCCGCAAACTGGCGCAATATTTCTACCCCCAGCGTCAGACTCAGGTAATGAACGAGGGCTGGGCGACTTTCTGGCATTACACCCTGTTGCACCGGATGTATGAGAAGGGGCTTGTGACCGACGGATTCATGCTGGAATTTCTCCAGAGCCACACGGCGGTCGTTTATCAACCACCGTTCAACAGTCCCTGGTATTCGGGTATCAACCCCTACACGCTGGGTTTTTCGATGTTCACCGACCTGCGCCGGATCTGCGAGGCACCGACCGATGAAGACAAAGAGTGGTTCCCCGACATCGCCGGGTCAAACTGGGTGGAGACGCTGCATTTTGCGATGCGCAACTTCAAGGATGAGAGCTTTATTCTGCAGTTCCTGTCACCCAAAGTGATGCGGGACCTCAAGCTGTTTGCCATTGCCGATGACGACAACGAAGAGGTATACCGGATTACCGCCATTCATGATGAAATGGGCTATCGCAGCCTGCGGGAGAAACTCGCGCGGCAATACAATCTCAGCTACCGTGAGCCCAACCTGCAGGTCTGGCATGTCGACCTGCGGGGTGACCGCTCACTGACCCTGCGACACATACCGGTCGACGGCATCCCCATGGGCGATTCCAGTAACGAGGTACTACGCCACGTAAACCGCCTCTGGGGCTTTGACGTACACCTTGAAAGTGTCGAAGGTGATACCGTGGTCGAGGAATTCCACTGTCCGCCCCGGCCCATGGATGGCGACGCCAGTGGCACCCGGGGTTGACCCACTATCCGGATAATACTGACAGGAAGCCTGTGATGACTGCCTCCACTCTGATCTGGGGTGTGCTGTTTGGCTCGATTGGCGTGGCCTACATGATGTATGGCAAGCGGCGCAAACGGAACGGAGCCTTTTACGCCGGCCTTGGGTTGCTGGTTTACCCCTACCTGATTTCCGGCACCTGGCTGGTGCCACTGGTGGGCATCGGGCTGGTGCTGGTGCCGTATTTTTACCGGGATTGAACCGCCGTTTCCGGACCAGTCGCCAAAGCGGGGGCCCGGAGGCTGACCAGGCGCTTCCTAAAGCGCGTCCTCGTCAGTCGCCCCGTCACTGATACGAACTGCCCGCACCAGCCGGGACACCAGTATTTTGCCGTCGCCGGGGTGCCCTTCGCCGGTGCGTGCTTTCGCGAGAATCATGTTTACAGCCTCCCAGGCAGAGGGCTCATCCGCCACGTCCACCTCCAGTTTTACCATCCTGATTTTTGTCAGGCGCCCTTTCTCATCGCCAAGGGCGTGCCCGAACTCAGTCAGCGGAACGACGGCAACGCTGGAGACTCCAGGCAACTCGCTCAACCCGTCCACCACATGCTCAGCCATGACCTCACGTACATATGCCTTTACTTCATACATAGTTTTCCCCTCTCAGAGTTCGACATCACGACGCTCGACCGCGAACCACCGGTAAATCGTCGGCAACACCACCAGTGTCAGCAAGGTGGACGTAATCAGTCCACCAACCACAACAACCGCCAGCGGTCGCTGAACATTGGAGCCGATGCCATCCGCCAGCAATAACGGTATCAGCCCGAGGATAGCGACGGTGGCAGTCATCAGGACCGGCCTCAGACGACGCTCGGCGCCCAGCTTCACCGCTTCCATAACGTCGTAGCCCTCGTCACGGAGCTGGTTGATGTAGCTCACCATTACCACACCGTTGAGCACAGCGACGCCAAACACCGCAATAAACCCGACCGCTGCCGGCACCGAGAGATACAGGCCGCTGACAAACAGCGCCACAACCCCGCCGGTAATCGCAAACGGAACGTTCAGAAAGATAAGACTGGCGTAGCGCAGACTGCCAAAAGCAGAGAACAGAAGCAGGAAAATCAGCCCCAGCGTTATCGGCACCACAATCTGTAAACGTGCCATCGCCCGTTGCTGGTTCTCGAACTGGCCACCGAACTCCACGAAATAACCAGGCGGCATATCCACTTCCTGTGAAATCCGCTGTTGAAGGTCGGCAACCACGCCACCCATATCACGACCACGCACGTTCATCTGTACATAGAGTCGTCGACTGGCGTTGGAGCGGGAAATCTTTTTGGGCCCGACATAGGACTCCACGCTGGCAATTCGTGACAGGGGAATCATCTCGCCGTTCGAGCCCCGCATGGGCATATTACGGATCGCATCGATAGACCCTCTGAACGCCTCGTCCAACCGCGCAAAAATTTCGAAACGGCGTACACCATCAAACACCAGGCCCGCGTTCTGACCGCCAATGCCGATTTCAACCGCATTCATTACGTCATCAATACGGATGCCATACTGCGCGAGGGCATCGCGGTCGGGCCGGATGACGATCTGGTTTTTACCCGCCATTTGCTGGGCACGAACATCTGTCGCCCCGGGGACCTTTTTGGCCAGCGCGGCCACTTCTTTACCGATTCTGCCAAGTTCATCAAGGTCGTCGCCAAATATACTGGCCACAAGCTGGGCCTGAACACCGGACAGCAGTTCATCGGTACGCAACTGAATGGGCTGCGATATATTGTTGGCCAGCCCCGGAATCCGTTTGCTCACCGTTTCGGCGATCTGACTCTGCAATTGCTCGTAACCGACACCTTTTGGCCATTCATCAAGCGGTTTCAACACCACCATTGTCGAAACCACGTTTACCGGCTCCGGGTCACCACCGACCTCGGCCCGTCCGACACGAGCATAACTCCCGGCAATTTCTGGAAACTCAGTCAGCACCTGCTGAATTCGCCGGCTATAACTGATGGCGGAATCAAGGCTTGCCCCGGGGGGTAAGGTTGAACGAATCTGGAAAGTACCTTCCCTCAGTGTCGGTACAAATTCGCTGCCCAGAAAAGGAAACAGGGTCAGACTCCCCAGGAACAACACCACGGCGACGCCCATCACCAACCGGGGGGCCCGGACAACCGTTGCCACAATCGGCCTGTACCCCGCACTGAGCCAGCGAACGAGACGTGGCTCGGTATGTGAAACACCCATTTTGAACAGCAGTGAGCTCAGCACCGGCACCACCGTCAGCGCCAGCAACAATGCCCCCAGCAAGGCAAAGGAAATCGCGTAGGCCATCGGCGAGAACAGTTTTCCCTCTACGCCCTGCAACGTAAACAGTGGCAGAAAAACAATAATGATAATGCCGATGCCGAAGACGATCGGCCGCGCCACTTCACGTCCGGCCTCACCCACCAGGCGAATAATGCTGATATTTTCCGCCGAGCGCTCCTCCAGATGACGGAAAATGTTTTCGATCATTACAACCGCGCCATCCACCATCATCCCGATGCCGATCGCGAGCCCCCCCAGACTCATCAGATTGGCCGACAGCCCGGCCAGCCTCATGCCGATGAATGCCACCAGCACTGAAAGCGGAAGCGTCGCAACAACGATGAGGGTCGAGCGCAGATTACCAAGAAACAGATAGAGGAATATGACCACCAGGACAATACCTTCCAACAAGGCTTTTTCAACCGTGCCAATGGCCTTGTCCACCAGGTTAGCCTGGGAGTAATAGGGTTTTATCGACAGCCCTTCAGGCAGGGACTCATTGATGGCCGCTATTTTGGCCTCGGCATCCTTGAGGACCTGACTGGTGTTGGTGCCGATCAGCTTCATGATGTAGCCACCGACCGACTCCTCACCCGAGGATATTTCGGCACCACGGCGAATCGCTGGTCCGAGACTGACATCAGCCACATCGTCCAGGTAAACCGGCGTGCCCTCTCGCTCAGCGATCAGCATTTCACGCAGATCTTTGAGCCCTTCGTCACCCGGGCTGACCCAGCCGTAACCGCGCACGATATACTCTTCACCGCCCCGGTTGATAAAGGACGCGCCGACATTACGGTTGCTGGCAACGACGGCATTTCTGACATCGGCGACTGTAAGGTCCCGGGCCTGAAGTGCGCGGGCGTCAATATTGACCTGATACTGCTTGACGTAGCCACCAATGGACAGCACCCCGGTCACCCCGGGGACGGTCCTCAGCTGCGGTTTTACAATCCAGTCCTGAATGGTGCGCTTTTCCTCAAGGCTGTACTTGTTGGCCCCGTCTTCTTCGACCAGCGAATACATCATGATACGACCGAGACCGGTGGTAATCGGTCCCAGTTCCGGTTCCCCCATCCCGGCCGGAATCTGCCGCACGGCCTCGGCAAGCCGCTCCATAACCAGGCGGCGGGCAAAGTAGACATCCGTGCCATCCTTGAAGTACACCGTCACCCGGGAGAGCCCGAATATCGACGTACTCTGAACCCGGTCAAGGGCCGGGATACCATACATGCTGACTTCGATGGGGTACGAAATCAGGGTCTCGACGTCAACCGGTGAAAGCCCGGGACTGGTCGTGAATATTTGCACCATGGTCGGTGTTGCATCCGGAAATGCATCGACGGGTAGTTTGTTAAAGGAAAAGTATCCGGCCAGTGAAATGCCAATTACAAAGACAATCACCAGTAACCGATTCCCGAGGGCATAGTTAACGAGAGCGTTTATCATGGATAGTCTGACCTCAGTGGCTGGCGCTGCGATTGCTGGCGGTAAGTGCTGACATCAGATCAAACGCACCGCCCCCCACCACAGGCTGGCCTGCAGTGATGCCCTGCCTGATCTCAATAAGCCCGTTTGCCTCAACGCCGGTCTGAACCGGGGTTGCCCGGAACTCACCCGGTTCGTCTCCGGGGACAAACACCACATCCCGGCCATCGACCGTTTGCACAGCATCACGGGGGACCAGGGGCACCGGCGTCGCTCCGGCATGACTGGACACCAGCGCAGTCCCGAACATTCCGGGCCGCAGGCGGCCTTCGGGCGTGTCAATCTCCGCCCGGACCCGAACGGTGCGACTGGTCTCATCCAGTTGCGTGGATACCCAGGTGATCTTGCCATTGTAAGCGCGGTCACCGCCCGACTTCAGTTGAATCCTGACCGCATCTCCGAGCGCCAACTGATCAATGTCAGACTCGGCAACCCGGATCATCGCCCAGACTCTTTTATTGTTTACAACCATGAAGGGCGTATCCGCCGACGACAGGGTTTCACCGACAACCACATCCCGTTTTTCGACCACGCCACTGATCGGCGACCTGAGCGAATAGCTGGCCAGTTCGGACTCAGCGGAGCCGGACGGCGATACACCATACGCTTTCAATTCCTCGCGAGCGGCATTCAGCTCCGCCGCGGTTGTCAGAAACGTCGCCTTGGCAGCCAGAAATTCCTCTTCACTGGAGATACCCTGCTTTTGCAGGGACCGTTCCCGCCTGAACTCGGCCTCAGCGGCTGTTTTTCGGGCTGCCAGCGACTGCATGCGTGCCCGCGCCTGAGCAAGGGCCACACTGTCCAGGATGGCAATGGTGTCGCCAGCCGAAACCGTATCGCCCAGGTCCACCAACACCTTCGAGACTTTCGCCTCAAGCAGCGGACCGACTCTGGCCACAAGATCCGGCACGAACATAATCTCCACCGGCGCCTTTACAAGCTCATCTGCTCGTCCCGACAATGCCGGGGATACGCCGATAGAAAGCAGGTTCTGCTGTTCCTCGGTCAGGTGCACTGCCCCTTTTTCTCCATTACGCTGATCAGCGGAAGCGTCCTGATGTACCTCTTTGCCCGGAGACGCGCTTTCGGCGCCCTGGGCATTCTCCGACTGGGCCATAGCAAAGCCCGGAATCCAACAAACAGCCAATAACAAGGCGAGCGACAAAGTCCTGATAAATTGCAACATATTCAAGCTCTCAGGGAAGTGGGTTGTGAATCTGGGTGGGCGACCGAACGGATGCCGGGCACTATCGACCGCCGCCGGCAGCCAAGACTATGCCACCGCCGGTGCTGACTTCGAGCGCCCTTATCGCAGCAATGTAGTTACTCTGGGCACTGATGTACTCCTTCCGTACGGTAATCAGATTATCCTGCGCCGCCAGCACGTCAGTGGTACTGACTTTGCCGGCCCGGAAGGCAGTCTGCATCAGCGACAGGGTTTCTTCGGAACGACCCAGAATGGCTTTGCTCATCTGCTCAAGCTGCACCCGGGCCGCACGATATCGGGACATGGCTCTTAACACGCCAATTTTAATGTCGAGCCGCAACTGGTCAGTCTGAATTTGCGCGGCTTCAAGTTCGGCGCTGGCCCGTTTTATCTCGCCACCAAACCGGTGCAAGCTCGTCAACGGAACGGAAATGCCACCGCCAATGATGTTTTCACTGCCTTCATGATTGTAAAAACCGAAGACATTCAGGTTGGGAATCCTCTGACTTTGCGCAAGATCAAGGTTTGATTCGGCCGAGTTAACCCGCGCCATAGCGGCCTGCAAATCACTCCGCCGCTTCAGGGCAATCTTTATCACCTCGTTTTCGCGAGGCAGGCTCTGCAGGTCCAGGGATATACTGCCTTTCACGCGAAGAGACTGCTGAGGATCGATACCCAGCACATTACTCAGCGCCAGTCTGGCCTCCTCCAGTTGCCGTTGCGCCGCGGCCTTCTGGTTCCTGGCTCTGGCAACGCCAATCAATGCAGTATTCAGTTCCAGCTTTGTCCGCTTGCCCTGGGCGACGGAAACCTGCATCAGCTTGCTGGTTTCCGTCATGAGCTCAACCGTTCTGCCCGCCGTTTCCAACGACTCCCGGGCGAGCAGTACATCAAAAAAAGCGGCTCTCACCCGGGCACTGACGGCCAGCCGGAGAAATTCGAGGTCAAGCTCCGCCGAAGATAACGTACCCGTTGCGACCTGCCGGCTCAGTTCGGCCTTGTTACCGGTCCAGAATTCCTGCGAGAGCCGTATGCCATAGTCTGTCGATTGCCGGGAACCACTGGAGCGCCGTCCGCCGCTAAGCCCCAGTTCCGGGTTGGCGGGCACAATCCGCCGGGAATGCTGCACGTCCCCCTCGAACATCCTGATCTGCGCACCCTGCCGCGCAAGCGACGGGTTGTTCTGGTAGGCCGTAGAGAGTGCCTCCTTAAGCGAAAGCGTCAATGTCGCGGACGCCTGCTGTGCCTTGTACTCCTTCAGCGAGGCGCCCTGCCCGGCCCAGGTCAAAGCGGGAGCACTGGTCACCAGACCAAGCACAGAGAAAATCATGCAAATTCGGACGGTGCTTCTCATAGACATTTGCCTGTTTCGTGTAACACCGGGCAGCCCGGTATCTTCCTGAATTGAAAGAGGCGGCAGTCTAAGACACGAAGTTTAATATAGTTTGAATTTCCGGTGCCCGGAAAGAGCGCCCGGTCAGCCCGCATTTACGGGGGATCAGCAGGCCTTGGAAATGGCTGCAGTGCGCGGCGTTCGGGATGGAAGACCACAACACAGGCGGCCGCAACGCCCGGATATGATTACAGCATCACTCCCGGTCAGCGGTCAGCGGTCAGCGGTCAGGCTCCCGGACATTTTGCACTGATCTGTCAAAATAGTAGCCTTGGCCCCGAAGTACCCGAATTCGCTCCTTGCCGACGATTTTTCGCAACCGGGTAATGTAGACCTGAACAACGTTCCGCGTGGGTGAACGGTCAATATTGTACAGTTCATCAATCAACTCACCGGTGGAAAACACCCGGCCAGGACGCGATATAAGGCAGCGCATCAGACGGAACTCCGTGGCCGTGAGGGTGTGTTCGCTGCCATCCGGACAGGTCAGCGATCGACTCTCGTCCGCCAGTACAAACCCGCCGGCGGAAAGCCGGGACGACAGCCGCCCTTCTGACCTCCGGACAATGACATCGAGTCGGGCGACAAGTTCCTCGAAATGGAACGGTTTGGGCAGATAGTCATCAGCGCCGGCTCTGAGACCTTCGACCCGCTCCATCCATTTTGAGCGCGCCGTCAGTATCAGCACCGGCTCGAGACGGTGATTCCTCCGCCACTGGCGTAGCAGGCTGAGGCCATCAATATCCGGCAGGCCTATATCCAGGACAATCACGCGGTAAGACTCGGATTTCAACAGCGCCTCCGCGGCACCGCCGGTGGCCGCGTGATCCACCACATAGTCCGCCCGGGTAAGCCAGTCGACCAGCTTTCCGGCGAAAACCTGCTCATCCTCCACCAGCAGTATCCGCATAGCTCTTTTCCTCCGACACATCAACTCAGGTTCTGGACGCTCCGACCTACCCGGGGGACCCGGACAATCCGGGTACGCCAAAACAATCCCGTGCCCCTCCCGCCAATCTGTGCGACTATAAACCAGCGCATTGATTCAGACCATTCGCACGGCATGCCCTGAAAACCGGGACCATTGGCAAGGCCTGCTGGCGGTGCTGCCACCCCGGACAGCCGTCAATCCGGCAACGATTTGCGGCAGGACTGGCAGCTGATCAAGGTGGCATGACGTGAAGTCCGGTCTTCGGAAAACAACTCTGCAGGCAGGTGTCGAAAGGTCCGCAGACCGGGCGCTCCAACATGACCTGCCCTCATACTGGTACCTGGGGAACCCGGCAACCACGGCCGGGGTGGGAGACACTGCTTGTTCAGACGTTCCATCCGACTGGGATTGCTCATCTGGCTCCTGCCAGTGAGCGTTGTCGTCATGCTTGCGGTCTGGCTTGGACACGGGGTGCTGCTTGAACATTTGTCACTCGACCTGAGACAGGACAGACTCCGCCAGGAATCGGTGCAACTGGAGAAGCTGCTCAGACAATCCTACCCGGACCTTACCAGGGCGGTGGAGAATGTTGAGCAACTGGAACTGATCTTCCAGCATGCGTTCTCCTTCCGAATCGGCCAACAGCGGTTTTTTTCCGCGGGCATCGAGCGGAACAGGGTTGCTCCGCTGCTGTCCGGAAATGTCTCGGGAACCGTCTACCCGGAGGGTAGCCAGCGAAGACTGATGGGATACCGGCGCGTCTTTCAGGTCAACGGCAAGGACGCCGTACTGGTTGTGACGGAGATGGAAATTGCCAACCTCGCGCAATGGCAGCGCGTTCATGTATCCATCGCCGTGCTCTCCATTTTACTGCTGGTTATTCTTTGCGGTCTCACTTATGTAGCGGTTGATTTTGCGTTGTCACCCATAGCCCGTGTTAGAAAAGACCTGGCGGAGCTACACTCGGGACGGAGGAGCCGCCTGCACGACGCAGTGCCCCTTGAGTTTTCCGGCCTGGTGGCTGAATTCAACCGCCTGCTTGAAGTTCTGGATGACCGCCTCGGTCGCTCCCGCCGGGCCACGGCAAACCTCTCACACAGTATTAAAACACCGCTTGCGTCAGTACTGGCAATACTCGAAAACAATGCGTCCGACATCAGCCAGGATGATTGCACCTACATGGCTCAGCAGCTCAAGGCGTTACACAGCACACTGGACTCGCAGATGCGAAGACGGGACGTCTCAGGCCCCCAGGTCAATCACAATGCCCAGGTTGCCATACTCGCCAGCGACCTTCTGGACCTGGTCAGCAGAACGTTTCCGGACAGGCATTTCAGGTTCTCGTCAGCCCTCGAGCCTGATTTTTGGTGGCCTGTGGATGATCAGGATTTCAGTGAGACGGTGGGAAACCTGCTTGAAAACGCAGGCAAATGGTCTGCGTCGGCCGTACACCTTGAACTGAACGAATCAGCGGATGGACTGATGATTGACATCCATGATGATGGCGAGGGCATACCGCTCGGGGACCGGGAGCGCCTGCTGGAACGGTGGATTCGACTCGACCAGCAAGCTGACGGTCACGGACTGGGCCTGAGCATCGTCAAGGAAATAGTGGATAGCTACGATGGCCGGATCCAACTCCTCTCATCCGCTCTGGGCGGCTTGCGCGTCTGCGTGCTGTTTCCACGCTAGCGCGCCGCCCGGTGGCCATCCAGATCACGTTCTGATGGTTCGTCAGAACGCTTTTGACCACCCCACCCACACTTTCGGGTCATTGGAATTAACAGAACCAAGAGCGTCAGAGGCCTGAATGTCGGCATAGTCAACATTCAGGCTGAATTCGCCAAAATCCGCGGCATTCCTCGTCAGTGTAGCCGTCACATTGTTGTAGTTGGCCTCACCGACACCCGGTTTGTTGTTATCGGCAAAGTTATAGCGGCCAACCAACAGGCTGGCACTGAACTGCTCGGACAACGGAACCGTTGCAGAAACGTGGTAGTAAATATCCCCGGTATTGAATACGCCATTGCCGCTGACCTGACTGTTGGTGGTATAGGCAATACCGGCCGCGAAATACTGATAGCTCAGTTCGCCATATATTTCACCAAAATCAATGGAACCGGGCGCGTCCGGATAGGCGTAGTAAATGTAACCCACGTCGTACCCCAGGCTCTCGACATTGCCGGAAAACCCGGTATACAGGTCCAGCTCGTAATTTGTTGCGTCACCAAAGTCCACACTGGAGGTCCATGTGCCGGCATAGAACCCGGAATCGTTGGCGTAATCAACGCCGCCCTGAACGGCGCTGGCGCCATTGGTCTGGGATACGGACCGGAAAAGGTAATTGCTTACCACGCCCACGTTCGCCGTCACCTCCGCCGCAGCGACGGAGGGCAAGACGGCAAAGCCCGAGGCGAGCGCCAGAATGCCGGTTGCAGATGTCAGAGTCAGTTTGTTCATTGAATCACCTTTCTCATGGCTATTGGTCTGTCATTGACCTTGAGGTTATTCGCGCTTTCGGGAGCCCCGTCGCACAACCAGCACAATGCAATCGTCAGACCTGAACCAAATAAACTCTTATAAACCAATATAGTTACGATACAAACTGGGAGGTTATTGTTCTCCGAGTAAGCAGGGAGGGACTTTTTGAGGGCAGAAGGTTGGGCGGAGCACAACACTGTGCACCGATAGAGTGCAGGATGGATGATGGCAAACCCGGAAACGCGTTGACCGCCCGTGAATCCGGACGATTCATCGCACTCCCGGCTACTTGTTCACACATCGGACACCGACTCCGGGATGTGCTGGCGGTTTTTGACTCTCAGGAACTCTCTGGTCAGGTTTAGGGAACCTCTGATTAAGTCTATTGGCAATTCTGGCTCTCCCTGAAAGCCGGACTCAAGGCGAGGCTTCGCAGGAAGGCTGGTTGCCTTTCAAGAAGGCTCAACGCGGAGTCCGGTTTTCAGGGAGAGCCCCTGCGGGC
>JASBRL010000042.1 GCA_030149475.1 Marinobacter sp. | reverse complement strand
TGCGTGACGCAGCCTGTCGGGAAGCCAATTACCGGTTACCCGGGGCCACGCTCTACGTAACACTGGAGCCCTGTACCATGTGCGTCGGCGCCATTGTGCACAGCCGCGTGTCACGGGTTGTTTTTGGCGCCCTCGAGCCCAAGGCCGGCGCGATCGTGTCGGTTCGCCGTACGCTGGAAGAAAAAACACTTAACTGGCGGGTGATTGCCGTCGGAGGTGTGCTGGAAGATCAGTGCAGTCGTGCGTTGTCCGATTTTTTTGCGGCGCGTCGTGGCCAGCACCGGCGGCGACGGAGGATAAATCCAGGGAACCGCTGATCAGAGATTCCCTGGATTTCAGCTTGTTCTCGCGATCAGAAAAATAATCCCTGCATCGGGGAAGTGAGTCGTTGCGAGTCGCCAGTTGAATCTGAAATACGACCAGAGTTTCATGGCGAAAGGCCGCCTCGCAAAAGGCAAGAAAGTGTTCCCACATGCGGCAGAAACGCTCGTCACGCAGTACCACGGCGGCATCACGCTGGGCCATGAATCTGTTGCGCCATTCGCGTAACGTTTCAGCGTAATGCAAACGCAGAACCTCAATATCAGTAACGATCAGGCCGGCGCGTTCGATGGACGGCAGTATTTCCGACAATGAGGGCACGTATCCGCCAGGGAAAATATACTTGTCGATCCAGGGGTCGGCATGAGCAGGTGCGCTGGAAATTCCGATGGTGTGCAGCAGCATTACGCCGTCATCTTCAAGCAGTTCTCGGCATCGCTTGAAGTAGGTGTCGTAATAGGGCAGGCCCACGTGCTCAAACATGCCCACCGACACGATGCGGTCGAAACGTTCATTTAACTCCCGATAGTCGGCGATGCGGAACTCAACCCTGTGATCAAGCTCACGATCGCGTACCCGCGTCAGGGCAATTTTAATCTGTTCGTCTGACAAGGTGATGCCAAGTACCCGTCCGGCCTCTGCAACATCGGCAAGATACAGCCCCATGCCCCCCCAGCCACACCCGATGTCCAGAACGCTTTGGCCAGGTTCGAGATACAGTTTGGCCGCGATGTGCCGCTTTTTGGCCAGTTGTGCCGCTTCCAGGCTTTGCCCGGCATGCTCGAAATAAGCGCAGGAATATTGTCGATCTGCATCAAGAAACAGGTCATAGATCCGCGCATCAAGATCGTAATGATGCTTGACATTTTTCTGTGAGCGGTTGCTGTCGTTGCGTTGTTTCCAGCGCCTCAGGGCAAACCGCAGACTGTCTACCGCCTCAAGCCAGCGACTCTCCGGGGCCTCTGCTGCGTTTGTCATTAACAGGCAGAACAGGTCGTAGAGAGAGCCATGTTCGACCAGCAGCCGGCCGTCCATGAACAATTCGCCGAATTTCAGTTCAGGGTCAAACAGGAACGCCCATTGTGCCCGGCTATCCGTGAAGCGTATCGCCGAACGCGGGCCGGTGTCATCGCCCGCCTTAAAATCGGTGCCGCTTGCCATCGTCACGTGCAAACAGCCTTTTGAGACCAGTTTTTCAAATGTCCGCTTGATCAGATATTCCATAAATCCACCTTCGTTGCGGGAGCACGGAGCATCGTTCGCCCCTTCAATTATTCACCTGGCCGGTGGGAGGGTGCTGCGCTGGGTAGCCGCACCCATACTTTCAGGCCACGATTGTTGTCACCGTCTTCCAGGGTCAGAAAGCCGCCGCTCGACTCCGCAACCCGGGATGCTATGGCCAGACCCAGGCCGGTGCCGTTGGTATTGTTGGTGTCGCCGCGGAAAAAACGTTTGAGCACCTTGGGTCGTAATTCATGGTCTATACCGGGGCCGGTATCAGACACGACGAACTCTACGTGGGCGTTGACTGCATGGAGTGAGATATCAACGCGTCCTCCCGGAGGTGTATAACGGATCGCGTTATCGATCACGTTTACGACCAGGCTGTGTAGTCCCTGGTATTCGCCACGGACACTGCAGTCAGGCGCTTCGTTCAGTCCCATATCCATATGCTTTTCCAACGCCATTGGATACAGCTCGGCGATGACTGTTTTGACCAGCGCTTTAAAATCAATCTCGGAATGCGTCTGGTCGGTTGGTGTCCGAGCATCAGAGCGAGCAAGATCCAGTAGTTGCTGGACAAGCCGTGTAGCCCGGTCGACGCCGGCTCCCAAACTGGTCAGGGCTTCCTGGCGAGCGTCGGGATTCTGAGCGCGTTGCGCATATTGTGCCTGCAGGCTGACCACAGAAAGCGGGGTGCGTAGCTCGTGTGCCGCATCGGCCAGAAAGGCGCGCTGGTTTGCCGAGGCTTCCGCCTGGCGTGACAGCATTTCATTTAACGCCAGCACCACCGGAGTGAGTTCAAGGGGGGTATCCTCCAGACGGATTCTGGTCGGCGTGTGGCCGTCTATATCCTTTAATTGTTTGACCAGTGATCGTAGCGGGCTGAGTTGACGGGATACGGTCCAGGCAATAAGCGCGGCCAGCAGTGGCAGTAAAGCCAGCAAAGGCAATAACAGGCGTGCCGAGGTAGCTGCCGCCATTTCCTCGCGCGAGGACAAGTCCTGTGCCACTTGCAAATAGCCACCCTGAACCGCGCGGGCGTAGCTTCGCCAGTTGCCGTCACTGGTGTAGAGGGTGGTTAGCCCGGGGTGCTTTGGCATGGGCGCACGGTCGTCGCGGCTGGATGAAAATGTCAGTCTGCCGGTTTTATCCCAGGCCTGGATCAGGATGTCATCTTCATCCTCCAGATTTGCTGATAATACGTCGCGGGACAGATGCTGCGGCACCAGGCTGTTGCCCATTGCCTGTAACCGGCTGTCAAATATAAAACCGAGTTCGTCCGACATCCGCAAATACAATGCGGCAGAGGCTATCGAGCCACCAATGACGAGCACAGTCAGAAGCAGGAATATCATCCGGCCGCGCAACGAATTCATAGCGCGGATTCCGTCTTGGGAACAAAATACCCAATGCCGCGCACTGTACTGATATAGCGGTAACCAAGTTTTCGTCGCAATGCGTGAACCTGAAATTCGAGTGCATTGCTGGAAATCGCGTCATTCCAGCCATACAGGCGCTCTATTAACTGTTCGCGGGTCCATACGCGACCCGGGCGTTCGAGCAGAGCTGTGAGCAATGCAAATTCACGACGGGTAAATGTTACCTCTGTCTGATTAAAACGGCCGGTTCGTTCAGACAGGTCAAGGCAAAGCCCAAGATGCTCTACCACCGCCTGGGATTGGCCGGAACGGCGGCGTGACACGGCTCTTACCCGAGCCAGAAGTTCCTCGAACTCGAACGGTTTCAGCAGGTAATCATCTGCTCCCGCGTCAAGACCACTGACGCGGTCTTCCAGCCCGTCCCGGGCGGTAAGAATGATCACCGGGGTCTCCCGGCCGTTTGATCGTGCGTTTCGAAGGACCTCCAGACCATCCTGCCGTGGTAAACCGAGGTCCAGCAAGACAATGCCATAAACCGTTGACTCCCAGTATTGCCTGGCGCTCTGGCCATCGCGTACCCAGTCTACGGCATGGGCGTCGTCCACCAGTATTTTTGCCAGCGTACTGCCGAGCATGGCGTCATCTTCAACGAGCAATATGCGCATGTCACTGACTGCCTGAAGGTTCGGGTGAAATCACTCAGCTACCAGTGTCCAGGTGTAGCAGCAGAATGCCCAGTATCGTCAGGAGTAGCCCGGCTACCCTGATCCAGCTCATCGTTTCGTGAAATACCAGGACACCGACGACCGCAACCATGGCGATACCCACGCCGCTCCAGATGGCGTACACCACGCTGATGTCCATTTTCTGTATGACCAGTGCAAGCAGCCAGAGCGCTGTTCCAAAGCCACCAATGACACCTGCCCACGCCCAGGGGCGCTCCCAGCCATTGGCGTACTTCAGAAAGCTCGTACCAGCGAGCTCACCAAGAATCGCAATGGTTAATAAAATCCACGGATTGATCGTGCTCACGGAGTTGTCCGCCCGGCTGGAGAGTGAGAGTGCATTTTATGGCAGGTGCAATTGCCCCAGCGGTATAAATGCAGAGCATGCAGTATACTACGGGTTTGCGAGGGGATACCGCCGGCGACAATTTCCCAGGGGGTCAGGCCGAACACGGCCAGACTGATAGAGGGCTCCAAAGCGACGACCGAATGCCAGGTCTTGCTCGGAATAAACAGGGCGTCGCCCGCTTCAACCCGCGCATAGAGCCCCTTGGCCTGGGCAAACTGGCCCCTTTCCCGCGGTTGCTGGTCGAGTCGCGAAATATCAATGTCGCTAAGAGTGGCTCCCCAGTCATACTTCCGGGATTGACATAAATAGCCACTTTGATCTGGGGGGAAAAGCAGGAACTCCTTTACGCCACTGACCTGACAGAACCAATTGTTGGGGAAGTCGTAGTGCAGCCCCGTTACCGTGTCCGCCGGACCGATAAAGGTGTATTCCCAGGTCCAGCGTGTTCCGGGCCAGAGTTTCGAAATTTCGAAATCGTTACGCAGGTGGGGAAACTCCTGCAGAATATTCCACTGTGCCAGATAGATCTTGTCGGCCCTGATCGTGTCCAGATAGGACCAGTCCAGATAAAACGGTTCCGCCGTTTCCGACGAATGCTGTCGCCGATTGGGCAGAAGTCCTATGTCGTCAATATACCGAGCCCGGATTTCAGCCGCCTTTTCTGACAATTCTAGCAGGTATGGAGCGGTTTCCTGGATAACCGGTTCGCGTGTAACGCCCTGCTCAACCAGTCCATTCTGAAAGCTGGTAACCACCGCACTGCCGTCCGCCCGGCGCAGTCGTGCCAGGTCTTCGAAGGTCCAGCGCGCAGAGGCGGGCCATGTGTCGACTGCGCCTTTGACCAGTAAGGGGCGTTTGCGCGGCTGAAATCCACCCTGCGCATCGAGATCACGCCACTGAATCTGTTCTACCTGCTGAAACTCCGGTCCTCTGTAACTATTCATAAATGCAACTCTTCTGGAAGAACGCCGGCTTGTGGCCAGCCACCGCCGAGCGCCTGAAACAAAACAAGCAGGCTATCCAGTTGTGCCCGATAGTCTTCTATTGCCCGGTATTGGTTGTCCAACTGCTGGTCGCGCAGTGCAATCGCATCGAGGCGGCTGCTGAGGCCGGCCTCTATACGAGCATTCAGTCTGTTCAACTGATGTTGCTGACGGGCGCCAGAACTTGCTGAAAGCGCCTGTCGCCCGAGTGCCGACTGGCGTAGCATTAACGCGTTTTCGACGTCGCTGAGAGCGGCCAGCACGGTCTTGTGGTAGCTCAGTAGTGCGATGTCCGCCGCTTGCTGGCTCAGATCGACTCTGGCCTTGCCTGAGCCCCCGTCATAGAGCGGTAGGGTGATGTCAGGACCAACGCCGAACAAACCGACCAAGCCGCTGGTAATGTTATGCAGTACATCCGTGGCAACGCCCAGTTGGGCTGTCAGACTGAACCGGGGGAGTTGCTCGGCATGTGCCGCCGCAACCTGATACCGCGCGGCCTGCAGCCGGGATTTTGCGGCCAGAAGGTCGGGGCGTCGCTGCACCAGCGTTGAGGGCAGTCCTGCGGGGACCGGTGGCAACGAAACCTGCTGGCGCAGAGGGCCGGTCTGGATGCTGAATTTTTCGGGGGGCATACCCACCAGCAGAGCCAATCGATATTCACTGCGGCGTTGCCGGCGTTTCGTTTCGGCTAACTGATTTTGCAGCAGTTCCAGTGTTCCCCGGGCCTGGTCGAGACGGGGTTCCGTGGTCTCTCCCGCATTCAGTCGAGCGGTTTCCAGTTTGATACGGCGTTCTGCCAGCGTCCGTCGTCGGCGCAGCAATTGGGTCTGTTCTACGGTTTGTGCTACGTCGAAATATGCCTCAGCGACCTGGGTTATCACGGCGATTCGCGCTGATTCGATGTCGTAGGCATCGGCAGTGTAGGTTGCCTTCGCACTCTTTGTCAGGCTACTGAGGCGCCCCCATAAATCCAGCTCATAGCGGGCACTGAAACCCAGCGAGAATGCCGCCGGTTGTCGCGTGTCAGGGTGTTGTAGCTGGGTCGCAGTGGTGTCTGTCGGGCCCAGGGCAAATCCCAGCCAGGGCTTTTGCCGGGCCTGGGCCAGCAGCACATTGTCCCGGGCCATGGTGAGGCGATGCGCCATAATCCGGAAATCCGGGTTGGCAGAGTCGGCCCGCTCCAGAAGAGCTAACAATTGCGGGCTGTTAAACCCCTGCCAGAACGCCCTGTCACTGACGACACCGCCTGTCCTGGCGTCTGTCTGCCCGGTGCGGGGTGGCGTGGAAGTCAGGGCCTGGTCATTTGCCAAGGAGGCGCAACCGCTGATCGTAACGCTTGCAAGAATAATGATAAGGGCGATTGATTGGCGGGTCATGGCGATTCAGGGAGCCTTCAGAATGCGTACGATAACCCGCTGGCCTATCAGCAGGTCGGAGTCGCTAATCGTCAGGATGCATTCGACAACCCGGTCATCTTTGGCGCTTTTCTGCCTGTCGGGCAGGGAGCGTACCGGACCGACTGCCTGGGCAATCCGTGACACGCGGGCGTGGATAATATGGCCGTCGCCGGATTCGCTCTCTATTTCGGCCTGCATACCAACGCTGACCTGCGAAAAAAGACGCTCATCGAGCTCTGCCCGCACGATCCTGGGGGCGTCCGGGGCGAACCAGATCACTGGGGTGCCGCGGTGTACCGATTCGCCCGGATGAGCATCCCTGCGCAGTATCCGCCCTCGCCCGGGCGCACGTATAATGTGCGATTCAAGCTGAAGGTCGAGTTGTTCCCCCCGCACCCGATTGTTAGCCAGCTGCACGTTCGCGCTTTGTAATGCTGCATCGAGATTACGGGCGCGAGCTTGCGCCTGACGCAACTGTTCGGCAGGCTCTGCATTCATTTTTACCAACGGCGCAAGACGCTTTATGGCCGCGCGGGTTGACTCGATATCGGCCTGTAAATTTTTCCGTTTGATTTCCACAAGCCTGATATCGAGCGCGTTTGATTTCTTCTCGAGCCGGGTTTCGCGATCATCCAGGTGTAACAATTCCGTACCAGCGTCGACGGGTTTTCCGTCGGCTGGATGCACGGTCACAACGATACCGTCGGTTTGAGCGCTGAGATGGCGTGTACCGCCCTGCACATCAACCCAGCCGGGCGCGGCGGCAACAATTCCGGAATGTGCAGCAGCCTGGACGGGTTCCGTTTTGCGCTCCGCGTTCGCACTGAACGGCGTAACCCAGACTATGGCCGGCACCAGTATCGAAATCAGCGCCAGTAGCCACCACAGTTTTCGTTTCAGGCTCATTCAGCGATACGCTCCGAGACTGGTTGCGCGTCCTGAATAGCGCCATCACCGATGGTCAGAATTCGTTCGGCATGTGGCATCAGGCGCGGATCGTGGGTTACGGCAATAACACAGGTATCGTGGCTGCGCGCTATGCCGTGCAGCAGGCGAATGGCCATGTCGCTGTTTACGCTGTCCAGGGCGCTGGTAGGCTCATCTGCAAACAATACGGCAGGTTCCATAACGAGTGCACGAGCAATGGCAACGCGCTGTTTTTCGCCGCCCGAGAGCTCGGTTGGCCTGAGGTTGGTGTGCGCGGATAAACCAACTTCAACCAGCGCGGCCTGTGCGCGATCGGTTGACTGCTTCTTTGACGTCCCGCCCAGATAGAGTGGCATTGCAACCTGTTCCAGAGCTGTAAGGGCTGGAAACAGGTTGAAGCCCTGAAAGATGTACGCGAAGCGCTCGAAGCGCAGCTTCTCCAGAACGGTAGGGGCCATTTTCCATACGGCTGTTTCGGCCAGCCATACCTCGCCACTGTCTGGCCGCAATAGGCCGCCAAGCACGGCCAGCAATGTCGATTTCCCTGACCCCGAGGCACCCATGATCAGAGTGAGCTCGCCTGGCCAGAACTGCACTGACATGTCATTCAATACCACGCTACGCGTCGCTGCCTCGCCGTAGGCATGGCTCAGGCCGTGTGCCCGTAGTATCGGTGACCGTGTCGGATGGGTGATTGTCATCGCAGTAACTCTGCGGGTTGCAGACGGTAGAGTTCACGCAACGCCAGTAATCCGGAGCCCACGGCGGTAATCAGGCCAAGGGCGGTTGCTGCCAGAGCGCCGTCAAAGCTGAAGTCAAATGGCACGTAGAGGTGATGCGCCAGGGTCGCAATCAGCCACGTCAGTAGCCACATGGCTATGGTGCCGGCCAGACCAACCCAGGCCGCCTGTTCAATCACGATCACGGCCAATCGGGAAGCTGGCACGCCCACGGCTCGAAAGGTGGCGTACTCGCGCACCTGACTTACGATAATGCCTCGCAGACTCTGGCTGGTGATGACCACAGCAATAATTACACCCAGCAGGGTGGAAAACACAAAACCCGCGCCTACCCCGGACTCGCGCAACCACCAGCGTTGGGAATGAACAGATAACTGGTGGCCAGTCCAGACTCGTGCTGATTCCGGTCCAATCAGTCGCTGAAGCGTTTTTTGCACCAGAGGGAGATTGGCCTCCGGGCGCAGGCTTGCGAGTATGAAGCTGGTTTTGTCCTGATTTTGCGGTGGCGTCAGTGACAGTCCTCGCAGGGTCTGTTGCGACGTAAAAATATAGGTGGTGCCAATACTGCGCATTCCGTGACTTAAGGCCAGAACTCTGACGCGGCGACCATTTATCTCGGCATACTCGCCCACGGCTGTGCCCAGTTTGCCGGCCTCGCTCTGATCGACGACGACACCCCCGGGCGTCGCGAGAAGGGCACACAGTCGCGCCCGCAGCGGTCCGGGACAGGCCAGCGCCGCCGGGTCCGGCGACAAACCTGTCACCGCCACAGTGACCCGCGTGCCGTTGGCGGCTTTCCAGCCCGCATAGCGCACAGGCAGGGTCTCGGTGTGGATCACCTCAGGGCTAACGGCGAGCAACGCAGACAAAGGGCTTGCGATATCGGCCGTGTCATCGACGCTGTCGGTTCCCGGTGCGGTGACCCATAAGTCTGCAGACGTTGAATCGACCAGTACGGTCACCGTGCCAAACATGCCCATGAGCAGGCCCAGTTGCACCATCATCAAAACCCCGGCAAATGTCACAGAAAGAGCCGCTGGTAAAAACTTTCGCCAGTCATAGAGCAGCGTTGCGCGGGCCAGCGACAGGTTACAGCGCGGCAGGGTGGTCAAGCAGCGCCCAGGCTCATTTAAAGTCGTCCATCATCTGATCTATGAGTGTCAGACCGTTGGTGCTATTGATGCATTCTTTGATGTAGGACGGAAATACCGGCGGCAGGTCCATGCCTTCATTTATCAGCCGCTGGTTGTCGAACTGATAGTTCAGCACCGAGAAACCTCCATAGAGCTTCAGTGCCTTGACCAGCAGGCGGCGGTTGGGGATGCCGAGTTTTGCCTTGAACTCAGGGGCGAGCGCAGGAATATCCTTGTCTTCTATACGGCGAAACCTGTCCGCCTGCGTCGCCTCTCCGTAAGCCGCGGCGAAGGCATTTTCAATATCCCGATAGCTTGAGCTGCGGGCACCGGCTGAGATGTGATAAAGGTCGGCGGCCAGGTCTGCTTTCTGTAACAGTGTCATCAACGCCTGGGCGCAATAATCGACCGGAATCACGTCAACCGTATCGTCGATATCGCACATTACGTGCTGGAGTTTGTAGAAAGCTCCGAATACCCAGAATATGCTGGTGGACGGTTTGCAGCCAAGCGTGGTGTGGCCAACGACAATGGAGGGTCGCGCAACCACCAGGGGCAGCCCTGGAATTTTATGCATTTGCCGCTCGGCTTCGGCCTTTGACGAGGTATATTGCACAAGGTGTTCGGCATCATCCAGTTCCCAGAGTTCGTGCACGGGAGAGACCCGTCCCGGACCGCACGCCATGGCCGTTCCAACATGCAGGAAACGTTTCATGCCCGCAACTCTGGCCATCCTCGCAGCGAAGGCGACGGTTCCGTCGACATTCACAGGCCAGATGCCCGGGTGGTCTCCAAAAGAAGCGACCGCCGCACAGTTCAGGACATGGGTCACGCTATCCAGACGAGGATCGTCGACGAATACATCCGGTGAAGCCAGATCACCCAGCAAAATCTGGTCAGCGCTGAGCGTCTGCAGTAACTCTGGCGCTAGTTCGAACAGCCCCAGGGATTCCCGTATACGCTCAAGACCCTGTTCGGGGTCGGGCGCGCGCACAAGGAAAAGCAGGTCCGGACCCTGCCCGTTCTGAATAGCGTGTGTCGCGCTGGCCCCGCCAATAAAACCTGTGCCGCCGGTAATCAGGATCTTGCCGTTAGATGGTTGCATGTTCGTTCAACTTGATTCCGTGAAAATTAGGCTCGTTTCAGGAAACGCAGCGGATTCCTCACCCGGATTGGTCGTCGTCAAGGGTTCGGGGCCCGCCCGTCGTGGCATATGTCGTATTGAACTCGACCCTCTGTTTGCTGAGTTGCACACACAGGGTGAGGGCTCGGAACCGCTATTTAACAGGCGCAAGCTTAGGGCAGCATTAGGGAACCTCTGATCAAGTCTATTGGCAATTCTGGCTTTCAGGGAGAGCCCCTGCGGGCAAGCGTTGAGAGGCTCATTGGCCGCGTTACGACTCTTGGCAAGGACGTCGGCCATGACCGGCGAGTCGCGCCTTGCGACTGAGCCTCTCAACACTTGCAGAATCGTCAATAGACTTGATCAGAGGTTCCTTAGGAGCCTGCTCATCAGCGCCTGAGTGATTGCTGCGCGCTCTGAAGACGGGCACGGGTCCGTCGGAATGAACCAGCCTTCGCTGAATTATTTCCATGTCACGCTTTACCTGCCGCCGGAGCCCTGTAACATGTGCAGTGCAAGCTGGAACACCGGTGTAGTCGGGTTTTGTCCGATTTTTTGCAGCGCGTCGTGCCCGGCACCGGCCGCGACGGAAGACGACTTCAGGGATTGATCAGGAGTAAGTTATGAAAGTACTGGTGACCGGTGGTGCCGGCTATATCGGCAGTCATGTCGTCCGACAACTGGCACAGGCGGGCCATGACATTGTGGTATTCGATAATCTCTCAACCGGTTATCTCTG
>JASBRL010000035.1 GCA_030149475.1 Marinobacter sp. | reverse complement strand
GTCGAGTGTGGTTTCCTCCAGCCCCTGACTGGTCAGGGTGAAGGGGGGCGCCGTGTCGCCGGAGGCGGGGAATGTGCCGCCGATTTCAAGTGGATTGCCATCCAGGGTTACATGACTCATTGTGCGCTCCATTATCTGTCGTTCGGGGTTGACTGCGGGAATCTGTTCATACGACGAACACCATACTACGGTTTGGCCTCGTTCTGAACTCGAGGTCTCCGGTCATCCCGTCACCGGATGACCGGCCGGTCCCCTTACCCTCATGTCGGCGGGTAGCTTAAAGTCGGATTGCCAGATAACCGTCGCGGCCAATAGGCTTGATCAGAGGTTCCTAGGGAACCTCTGATCAAGCCTATTGACGATTCTGCAAGCGTTGAGAGGCTCAGTGGCAAGGCGCGGTTCGCCGGTAATGGCCGACGCCCTTGCCAAGAATCGTAACGCGGCCAATGAGCCTCTCAACACTTGCCCGCAGGGGCTCTCCCTGAAAGCCGGACTCCGCGTTGAGCCTTCTTGAAAGGCAACCAGCCTTCCTGCGAAGCCTCGCCTTGAGTCCGGCTTTCAGGGAGAGCCAGAATTGCCAATAGACTTAGTCAGAGGTTCCTTAGGTGAACGGCTTGCGCTTGCGCCGGTTTTTTATGCAGGGTGTTCGTCGGTCGTAATCGTCAGAACAGTTCCTGGGACAGGTTGTTGCCACTGTCATCCTTGGGCGTGGCAGCGGTGGCACTGTTCTCCAGGGGCGGTGGCGCATTCTCTTCGCGGAACAACTCAAAGATGCCATCGGTCTGGCTGGGTCGGGCCCGCTTGCCGGTTTTGGGATCAATGCGAACGCTGACGATACCGTTGGGTTGCGGCATGTAGGCGATGGGTTGATCTTTCATGGCTGTTTTCATGTATTCAAGCCACACCGGCAGGGCCGCCGTTGAGCCATACTCACCGCGTCCGAGTGGTGTCGGTTGATCAAAGCCGACCCAGGCGGTGGCTGAAATATCGTTGTTGAAGCCCGAGAACCAGGTGTCTCGTTGTTCGTTGGTGGTTCCGGTTTTGCCACCTACATCGGGCCGGTCCAGCGCCTGCGCCCGCTGGCCGGTTCCCTTGGTGATGACGTCCCGCAGTATCGAGTGCATGATAAAAACAGCTCTCGGATCAGCAAGTCGTTTGGCCATTATGGGCGCCGGTTGCACTTCGGGTGACAGCCCGGAGCTCCCGTTGTTGTGGGTGTCAGCTGTATTGTTGTCGCAATCCTGATCACACAGAATGACCTCGGGCGCCTTGTAGAGCAGCTCATTGTTGCTGTTGCGAATACTCTCGATCAGGTAAGGCGTTACGTCATAGCCGCCGTTGGCGATGACCGCAAAACCACGGGCAACCTCCATGGGGGACAGGGTTCCGCTGCCAAGTGCCAGCGACAGGTTCTTCGGCATGTTGTCAGTGGGGATTTTCAGTTTCTTCAGGTAGTCCAGCGTGGTCTGGATGCCAATGTCCCTCAGCAGCCGGATTGAAACCAGATTACGGGAGGTGTAAAGGGCAACCCGCAGGCGTGTCGGTCCTTCAAACTGGCCCGAAGAGTTTTGCGGGCGCCAGGTGGTTTCGAGGTCAATATCATCGAACACAATGGGCGCGTCGTTGTAGAGTGTGGCCGCAGTACGACCCTGCTCCAGGGCTGACAGGTACAGAAATGGCTTGAAGTTGGAGCCCGGTTGACGTTTGGCCTGAATGGCTCTGTTGTACTTGGTCAGGTCAAAACTGTAGCCGCCGGTCAGCGCCTGGATGCCCCCGGTCTTTGCGTTCAGGCCGATCAGTGCGCCCTGGATGTCGGGGACCTGCGACAGGGCGACGGCACGGGGCGTATCGGGTTGATCCGGCATCCGGGTCGGGTCGGGGTTGTTCTCATCGACAACCGGCAGTGGTTTTACGTAGATCACGTCGCCGGGCGCTACCACGTCCGAAGGCTGTTGGGGCTCGGGGCCTTCCAGGTTTTCGGTCTTATAGCGACGAGCCCAGGTCATGGTCTCGAAAGCCATGGTGGCCCGGCCCAGCTCGCGGCCGTAAAGGCTGACCTGATTGTCCTTGATGCCGGTGACCACCGCCGGATAAAGCGACTCAACGCGAGCGTAATGTGACAGGGCGTCATTCAGGTCGCCTGATTCGAGGGTCGCTTTATTGATCTGACCCACGGGACCGCGGAAGCCGTGACGGTGATCGTACGCTTCAAGGCCATCACGCAGTGCTTTTGTGGCCGCGCGCTGGCGTTCACTGTTGACGGTCAGGGTGACCTTGTAGCCATCAGTATAGGCCGCGTCACCGTACCGCCGCACCATCTCCGATCTCGCCATTTCCGCTACATAGTCGGCATCCAGATCGGTTGACGGGCCGTTGTAGCTGGCGGTCACGGGAGCGGCAGAGGCCAGGGTGAAAGCATCCGGCGTGATATAGCCCAGATCCCGCATGCGCCCGAGGATCCAGTTTCGCCGCGACAGCGCACGCTGGGGGTTGGCGATGGGGTTGTAGGCCGAGGGTGCTTTGGGCAGCCCCGCCAGCATGGCCATTTGCGCGAGGCTGAGTTCGTTGACGTGTTTATCGTAGTAGACCTGCGCCGCCGACTCGATGCCGTAAGCGCGATTGCCCAGATAGATCTTGTTCAGGTACAGCTCAAGAATCTTGTTTTTGGGTAGCTCGCGATCAATCTGAAGAGCCAGAAGTATCTCGTTGAACTTGCGGATAAACGTCCGGTCGCGTGACAAAAAGTAATTTTTTGCAACCTGCATTGTGATGGTACTGCCTCCGGACTGGATCTCGCCGGTGGTAACCAGTTCGATGGCAGCCCGCAGCAGGCCTTTAAAGTCCACGCCGATGTGCTCATAGAAACGGGAGTCTTCGGCCGCCAGGAACGCATGTAACTGAATTGTAGGGATCTGTTCGATTGTGACTGGTGCCCTTCTCGTTTCACCGAATTCTGCTATTAATCTGTTGTCCGCGCTAAAGACCCTTAACGGAGTCTGCAGTTGAATGTCTGTCAGTTGTTCAACCGAGGGTAATCCCGGCCGTAAATAGAGGTAGAAGCTTGCGGTGATCATTATGCCCAGGCTTAACCCGGCCAGGAGAAGCCACAGAAGTACGCGGGATGTTCGGAGTAATCGGGACATTTTTTCTGACAACTGTTAGATATAGGTCTATCATTTGAGAAATTGCTTTAGGAAGGACGAGGTCACTTCGCCGCCGCGCTGCCTCTCAAAAATCGTGAACCGGCATTGTAGACGGAAAGTGACAGAAATTCTCTTAAATAAAAAACATATAGCCGGGTGCATGTAACCAGGTATAGGGTGAGCGCGTGTTCGGATTGTTCGGAAAAAAATCCAGTGCAGTGTTGGGCGTGGACGTCAGTTCCAGCTCCGTAAAACTGCTAGAGCTATCAAAGCAGGGCAACCGTTATAAAGTGGAAAGCTACGCAGTCGAAGCGCTGCCGGCAAATGCGGTTGTCGAAAAAAACATCACCGATGTCGAGGCGGTAGGCGACGTGCTGAAGCGGGTGGCGAACAAGTCGCGCACCGGACTGAAGCAGGCGGCTGTCGCGGTATCGGGGTCGGCTGTTATCACCAAGGTGATCCAGATGACCTCCGGGCTCAATGAGTTCGAAATGGAGGATCAGATTGCGCTTGAGGCCGATCAGTATATTCCTTATCCACTTGACGAAGTAGCCATCGACTTTGAAGTTCAGGGTCCGTCTGATTCCAATCCGGACCAGGTTGATGTGCTGCTGGCTGCCTGCCGAAAAGAAAATGTCGATATCCGGGAAGATGCGCTGGAAATTGCGTCGTTGACTGCAAAGATTGTCGATGTTGAAGCCTATGCCCTTGAACGCGCCTACGAGTTGATTGAACCCCAGCTTGATTCTCAGGGTGAAGAGCTGGTTGTGGCGATTGTGGATGTGGGCGCGACCATGACGACGCTGAGCGTCCTCGCTGATGGCAGGACGGTTTATACCCGTGAGCAACTCTTCGGCGGCAAGCAGTTGACCGAGGAAATACAGCGTCGTTACGGCCTGTCCCTGGAAGAGGCGGGGCTGGCCAAGAAGCAGGGCGGACTGCCCGATGACTATGAACAGGAAGTGCTGGTGCCGTTCCGCGAAGCGGTGGTCCAGCAAGTGGCTCGGGCACTGCAGTTTTTCTTTGGCGCCAGCCAGTACAACGCGGTGGATTACGTGATTCTTGCCGGCGGTACCGCATCGATTCAGGGTTTGACCGCGATGGTCGAAGACAAAACCGGCACTGCGACATTGGTCGCCAATCCCTTTGCCGATATGTCAGTCGGTTCCCGGGTCAATGCCTCTGCGCTGGGCAACGATGCGCCGTCGCTGATGATTGCGTGCGGGCTGGCAATGAGGAGTTTTGACTAATGGCCAGAATCAACCTCAGACCCTGGCGCGAAGAACTCCGGGCGGAGAAGCAACAGCAGTTTCTGGTGATGCTGGTCGGGGCATTGATTGTGGCCGGAGGCCTCGCGTTTTTGTGGAAGTCTGATCTGGATTCGCAGATCGCGTACCAGGAATCGCGTAACAGCTACATTCAGACGGCGACCAAAAAGCTCGATGTGCAGATCAAGGAAATCGAAGACCTGAAGCGCAAACGCGATGAGCTGCTGGCCCGCATGCGGGTGATTCAGGACTTGCAGGGCAAGCGCCCGATCATCGTCCGGGTGTTCGATGAGCTGGTCCGTACACTGCCGGACGGCCTTTATTACACCAGCCTGAAAAAATCGGGAGACCGGCTCGATATCGTCGGTATGGCCGAATCGAACAGCCGGATATCCACGTTGATGCGGAATTTCGAAAAATCCGACTGGTTTACCGATCCCAATCTGACCAACGTGTCCTCTGCTGACAGTCGCCGGGCTGGCTACAGCCAGTTCACCCTGTCGGTGAAGCAGAAGACGCCGGAGCCCGAAGCGGAGAAAGCAAAATGAGCCTCGCGGACTCTTTGAAGAATCTGAATGAATTCGATATCAATGATCTGGATGTCAACAATGCGGGCATCTGGCCAGCGCCCGTCAAGGCGATCGTCCTGTTGATTGTGTTTGGCCTGGTATTGGGTGGAGGTTACTGGTTTGTTGTTAAAGACCAGTATGCCCGGCTTGACCAGGTGAAGAAGACGGAAACCGATCTGCGCAAGCAATACGAAGCCAAGGCTTACAAGGTTGCCAATCTGGACGTCTTCAAGAAACAGATGGCCGAAATGGAAGAAACCTTTGGTGCGCTGGTGAAGCAACTGCCGAGCGATACCGAAGTGCCCGGTCTGCTCGAAGACATTACCAACACCGCTGTGGGCAGTGGCCTGTCACTGCAGGAAGTGAAGCTTCAGCCTGAGCAGAAAAAGGACTTTTACGTGGAGTTGCCGATCAATATCCGGGTCTCCGGGACCTACCATGAGTTGGCGTCGTTTGTCAGCAGCGTGGCCAGTCTGCCCCGCATTGTGACGCTCCATGACTTCACGATTTCACCGAAAAAAGGTGACTCCGATGTGCTGGACATGCAGGTTCAGGCGCGTACCTATCGTTACCGGGCTGGAGAATGAGCATGGCAAAACAGCATGCAGTAAAGGCCTGGCTGACCGTCTGTCTGGTTTCATTGCTGACCGCGTGCTCCCAGAATCAGGGCTTTTCCGATATTGACAAGTTCATGGAGGCGACCCGGGCCAAGCCGAGAGGCTATGTCGAACCATTGCCGGAATTCAAGGCTTATGAGGCGTTCAGCTATTCCGCCTCCGATCAGCGCTCACCTTTTGAGCCGCCGATTGAAGTACAGCTGACGATGATGGATCAGCAGCAACAGAGCAACGTCAAGCCGGACCTGGATCGTCCCCGGGAGGTACTTGAAGGTTACGATCTCAAGTCTCTGAAAATGGTTGGCACCCTGACGGGCAGTGGTGGTCAGATGTTCGCGCTGATCTCCGATGGCGACGGCGGAGTTCATCGGGTGAGCAAGGGCAACTATATGGGCAAAAACTACGGGCGTATTGTCAGCATCAGTGAAACCCGTATCGAGTTGATCGAAATAGTACCCAATGGCCGGGGAGGCTGGGTTGAACGCCCCCGATCCCTTTCACTCTACGAGGGCTAAGGAGCGGCAACATGAAAAATCGAAAAATGCATGAATTTAACAGGTTGGGATCGAGGCTAGCAATGTTCAGAAAACTTACCGTATGCGTCAGTGCGATAGTGCTTGCAGTGGTGTCCGGTCTGGCCAGTGCGGTCACCCTGCAGGACGTTTCTTTCACCGCCATTCCCGGTGACCGGACAGAGGTCGTCCTGAAGTTTGACGGGCAGCCTCCGCAGCCTACCGGTTACACCATTGAGCGGCCCGCCCGGATTGCTGTTGACTTGCGTGACACCCGGAGTGCTCTCAAGACCCGCAATATCTCCCTGGGATCGGGTAACGCCCAGAGTATGACCGTCGTTGAAACCAAGGACCGGACCCGGCTGATTTTCAATCTGATCGAACTGGCGCCGTACACCACAACCCGTAATCAGGACTCACTCATTCTGACCATTGGCGGCGATGCGGATACAGCGTCCAGCGGTGGCGCTGCCCGGTCGGCTGGCGGCCGGTCGATCGCAGGTGCCAACGTTTCGGCTGCCGGTTCTGGCCAGTCGGGCGGCCTGCAGGGTATTGATTTCCGTCGCGGTGAGAATGGCGAGGGTAAGGTTATTGTGTCATTACCCAGCTCGAAAACCCCGGTGGACCTGACCGAAGTCGGTGGCCACATCAAACTTGTGATGGACAATACTGAGGTGCCAGCGGACCTTCGTCGCCGCCTCGATGTCACGGATTTCGCTACGCCGGTTAGTCGGATTGATACCTACAAGGAGGGGAATAACGCCGTGGTGGAAATCCGCCCGGAAGGCAACTACGACTACATTGCCTATCAGGCTGATAACGAGTTTACCGTCAGTGTGGAGCCGCTGACCAAGAAAGAAGCAGAAAGCCGTCAGGCCTCCAAATTCCCGTATTCGGGTGACAAGCTTTCACTGAATTTCCAGGATATTGAAGTGCGGTCAGTGCTTCAGCTGATTGCCGACTTTACCGGTCTCAACCTGGTTGCCAGTGACACGGTCAGCGGCAGCATCACGCTTCGACTGCAGAACGTACCCTGGGATCAGGCGCTGGATCTTATCCTCAAAACCAAGGGGCTCGACAAGCGCCAGATCGGTAATGTGCTGCTGGTCGCTCCGGCTGACGAGATCGCAGCCCGTGAGAAACTGGAGTTGGAGACCAACAAGCAGATCTCCGAGCTGGCACCGGTCCGCCTGGAGATTATTCAGGTAAACTACGCCAAGGCATCCGACATTGTTGATCTGATCAGGAAGGATAAGGAGCTGATTTCAGATCGCGGCTTTATTTCCTCGGATAATCGCACCAACACCATCAGCGTCCGGGAGACGTCCCAGAAGCTGGAAGAAATCCGCCGGCTTGTGACCAACTGGGATGTGGCCGTTCGACAGGTATCCATTGAAGCACGGATTGTCCGGGCGCAGACCAGCGTGGCTGAGAACCTGGGTATTCGCTGGGGGGGCGGCGGATACAACAAGAACGGCAACAGCATCCTGACGGTCGGCGGTTCGCTTGATACCTTGACGGAGGCCCGTACGGCCGCCATCAACAACAGCGGTAACGTCACGTTCCCGAACGCGCTTGGCGTGGACCTCGGTGTCACCGGGGAGGGAGCCTCTTCATTTGCCATCGGTTTTGGCGGCAAGGATTTTCTGATTGATCTCGAATTGTCCGCGCTGGAAAGCGATGGCAAGGCCGAACGGATCTCCCAGCCCCGTGTGGTCACGGCGGACCGTCAGACCGCGAAGATCAAATCCGGTGAGGAAATTCCGTACCAGCGCGCTGCTTCAAGCGGCGCAACGGCCGTTTCCTTCAAGGAGGCTGCTTTGTCGCTGGAGGTGACGCCCCAGATCACGCCTGACGATAAAATCATCATGGATCTTGTGGTGAGCCAGGATTCCCGGGGTCAGGTAACGGCCGGGGTTCCAGCCATCAACACCAACCAGGTGACAACGCAGGTGCTGGTTGGCAATGGTGAGACCGTGGTGCTTGGCGGTATTTTCCAGTCTGAAGCGACGACCACCATTACCAAGACGCCGTTCCTGGGCGATATCCCCTACCTGGGAGCCTTGTTCAAGCGCACAGTTCACAGCAACACCCGTACTGAGCTGCTGATCTTCATCACTCCGAAAATTCTCAAGGGGGATTTGATCGACTGATCCGACTCTGACGGAGCAGCTCGTCATGCATTTACAATAAGCCGCCTGCAGGTTTCGGGCGGCTTATTTCGTTTCCGTCCGGGCCTCAAACTTATGGAAAAACGCTCCCTGTGCTATTCTCACCCGCCAGGTTTGAGAAGAGCGAGTGGTCATGTCGTTGCCAAAGCGAATAGTTCTCGTCGGTCCGATGGGTGCCGGGAAAAGCACGATCGGTCGGCAGTTAGCCAGAGAGCTGGGTTTCCGTTTTGTCGACTCCGACCGTCTGATCGAGGCGCGATGCGGAGCGAATATTCCGTGGATTTTTGACGTTGAAGGTGAAGCCGGGTTTCGTGTCCGTGAGTCGGCCATGTTGTCCGAACTGGCCACGGAGGACCAGATTGTGTTGGCAACAGGCGGTGGTGCTGTCATGAAGCCGGAAAACCACGCTGTTCTGAAGCAGGATGCGCTGGTTGTCTACCTCAAAACATCTATCGAACAACAGGTTGAGCGGACGCGGCGGGACCGCAATCGGCCGCTGTTACAGCATGAAGATCCGGAATCCGTGTTACGCCAGTTGTTTGCGCTGCGGGATCCGTTGTATAGCCAATTGGCTGATATTGTCATGCACACCGACCGCAAGAGTCCGCGGCTGGTGGTCCGGCAGTTGATTAATCGTATCAGTCCCAGGACACCGCGACATCGACGCCAGGTCCGGAAGGAGAATCACAAGCATGCATGAAGAGGTGCGCGAACTCAGTGTCGAGTTGGGGGCTCGACGTTATCCCATCATCATTGGCCAGGGCGTGCTCGGTTCGCGGGATCTGACCCCTTTCGTGGCCAGTCAGCAGGTGATGATCGTCACCAACCAGACGGTGGCTCCGTTGTATCTGGAAGCTGCCCGCCGCAACTTCCCCGGCAAGCAGGTTGACTGGGTGATTTTGCCGGATGGCGAGCAATACAAGGATTGGCAGACTCTCAACCTGATTTTCGATGCGTTGCTGACCCGTCGCCATAACCGAAGAACCACGCTGGTCGCACTCGGCGGTGGGGTGGTGGGTGACATGACCGGGTTTGCCGCCGCAACCTATCAACGGGGTGTGCCATTTATTCAGATCCCGACCACACTGTTGTCGCAGGTCGACTCTTCGGTCGGAGGAAAAACCGGTATTAACCACCCGCTGGGCAAGAATATGGTGGGGGCCTTTCACCAACCTGAAGCCGTGCTTATCGATACGGCAACGCTTGCCACACTGCCTCCAAGGGAGCTTCCGGCAGGCCTGGCGGAGGTCATCAAATACGGCTTGATCCGGGACGCCGGGTTGCTGGCATGGCTTGAGTCCACCCTGACAGACCTCCTGGGCTTGCAGTCGGCGGCGCTGGCGGAAGCGATTTATCGTTCCTGCGCGTGCAAGGCGGACGTGGTCGCGCTTGATGAGCGGGAGGGTGGCGTGCGTGCGACACTCAATCTCGGACATACCTTTGGCCATGCAATCGAAACCCATGCAGGTTACGGCCGTTGGTTGCACGGAGAGGCGGTCGGAACGGGCATGCTGATGGCAGGAGATCTCTCGGCTCGCCTGGGCTGGATCGATGAACAGGACCGGGACAGGCTGTTCGCCATCGTTCGCCGGGCTGGTCTGCCCCTGACCCCTCCCGAGGGGATGTCACCTGATCGATTCATGGAGTTGATGGCGGTTGACAAGAAAAATGTCGATGGCTCATTGCGACTGGTGCTGCTGCAGGCGTTGGGCAAGGCGGTGGTGACCAGTGAGTTTGATCACCGCTGCCTGCAGGAAACGCTGGCCGAGTTCTGTCTCAAACAGCCATGATACATGGGCAGGGAGCGATGTCATGGGCAATGCTGACGGAGCAATGACGGGTGTTGATGCGGGCGAACTGTTCCCGCGGCTCCAGCAGCGTTATGGGTTGCGGGAGGACCCATTGGCGATGGACTCGCCGTTTTTCCCGGATGCACAACGGCAGCATGCGCTTGAATCGCTGCGGCACCTGTGTGGGTTTGGTGATATGGCGTTGCTGCTGACCGGGGCCAAAGGTTCTGGAAAAACACGGATTCTGGCAGAACTGGTTCGCAGCGAATCGGCGCGTCTGGCGTTCCATCCGCTCGAGGCTGGCGCCTTGACCAGTCCTCAGGCCCTCGCCCGACATCTGTTGAGTATTGCGTACCAGGGGCTCGGAGAGGGCCAATCGCCGCAGGATGCGATCTTCGGCTTTTTCCGCTGGAGCGAATCGGCAACCCGTAAAGGCCGCCGGCTAGTGCTGCTGGTTGATAATGCTGACCGGGTTCCACCCGAGCTGATCCGTCTTGTGCTGGCGGCCCATCAGGCGGCGGACGCCGGTCAGTGTGCCGTGCCGGTTCTGGCCGGGCAGGACTCACTGGTGGAGTATGCTGAAAAGGATGCGGGGCTGCCCGGTGGTTCCGTGGTCCACCAGATTCATTTGCGGCCGCTGGTACAGAGTGAAGTCGTCGCCTATCTGGAACCCCGGGTTCAGCGAGCTGGCGGGAAAGTCAGTGAGCTGTTGTCGGCCAGCAACGTCAGGCAGATCTCCGAAATAAGTCAGGGTAGCTTTGGTCGTCTGAAACGGGTAACGCCGGCGGTCTGGCTGGGCCTTGCCGCAACCAGGTCCGGTCGGCCCGGGCGAGCGGACCTATGGTCCGGGCTGAAATGGCCTGCCATTATAGCCCTGTTGCTGGGCGGTTCCTGGTGGCTGGTTGCCCGGCAATACGATGCCGTCACTGCACCAGTCGATCAGGAGGGTGCTCCCGTTTCCGAACAGGCCCGCTCCACCATTACGCTCGGCCCGGATCACTTCGACAATGGCTCAAACGCCGGGGCCGTTTCCCGCCTGGCGGATTCAGGCACGAGTTCGGCTCCTTCGAGTGAGGTGCCGGCCACGGTCAGCAACCCGCCAGAATCGGAGTTACCTGCTGACGGTGAGCCCTCATCGGCCGTTGCGCAAGCGCCGGTCGCTGACCAGACTGATACGCCGGTATCCGGAACGGGTGTGGAGAACGAGAACGCCGTTTTACCGACGAATGCCCCCGCATCAGGCAGCGCGGGGAATGACCGCGCGCGAGCTGTCACAGAAGCGTCGGCAGAGCCGGCTCCTGATCAGCCGACTGCGGACTCCGGCCAGAATTCCAGGGCGCCCGCGCCGGTCGTAGCGGATTCCGGGCCAGCTTACAGACCGACACTGGCAGACCGGTTTGTACCCCCTGAGACGTTGCGCGGCGAGACGGGGTACACGGCCCAGTTGATTGCCGGGTACGAAGAATCGACCGCGGTCCGGTTCCTGAAGCAGTACCCCGGCATCGCGAACTTGCACTATACGCGGACTGCAAGGAAAGGGCGGGACTGGTTTGTGGTATTCTATGGCCGTGAATCTACCAGAACGGCGGTGCGCCAGGCCATGGCAGGCCTGCCGAAGTCTCTTCGGGAGCACGATTCGTGGATTCGTCCGATCAATACCATGTAAGGCATACCGGAGCTGTCCGGACGTTGACGGGGTGATGATGCAACTGGCAGGGCTGACGCTCTGAATGGCTGCGTCCGATACGGTTGACGGGGCTTTGCGCGCCAGCTTTACTGACCCTTAGACGAATTCTGAATCATTTCACAGGTCATGAAAAGCTGGCTCGGCTGGAACTGGCTGGGCTGGAAAGTGTCTTAAACAGGCGCCTTCATGCCGGTATCTGGCCGAGTGGGCCGGTCGTCGAATGTCCCGCACTACTCATTCATTTGAGTAGGTACTTCTACGTGTGTAGAATGACCAGCCCCATTTTCAGTGTCAAAGGGTATGCTTATAGATCGTGTGATTTTAAACCTTTGATTGAAAAAGAATTTCTACGCGAGAGAACGCTTATGATGACAGGTTTGTACCATCCCGGTGAATTCAGGGACAACTGCGGATTTGGCCTCATTGCCCACATGAAGGGCGAGGTCAGCCACAGGTTGTTACAAACTGCCATCGAGTCATTGACCTGCATGACCCACCGTGGCGGCATCGCGGCGGACGGCAAGACCGGTGATGGCTGTGGTCTGTTGATCCAGAAGCCGGATGGTTTCCTGCGCAAAGCGGCTCAGGCTTCGCTCGGCAAAGCGCTGGGCGATCAGTTTGCGGTGGGTCAGATCTTTCTGAGCCAGGACGAAGCAAAAGCCTCGGCAGGCCGGGCCGCCATTGAGCGCCGCCTGACAGATCAGGGGCTTGAGGTCGTCGGGTGGCGCAAAGTACCGACCAGCAACGAGTGCCTTGGCCCGATGGCCCTGGACTGCCTGCCGCAAATCGAACAGGTTTTCGTTGAGCCTGCCGGGAAGACGGAGCGCGATTTTGCCATCAGCCTGTTTGTCGGGCGCAGGCATGCCGAGTCAGACCTTGCTGACGATGACGAGTTCTACATCTGCAGCCTGTCCCACAAGACACTGTCCTACAAGGGCCTGATGATGCCTGCGGACCTGACCACGTTCTATCCGGACCTGGCAGATCCCGGGCTGGAAACGGCCATCTGTGTTTTCCATCAGCGCTTTTCGACCAATACCATGCCGAAATGGCCGCTGGCCCAGCCGTTCCGTTATCTGGCGCACAACGGCGAAATCAATACCGTGGACGGAAACCGCAACTGGGCCATTGCCCGGGCGTCCAAGTTCAGCTCACCGGACCTGCCGGACCTTCAGACCCTTCAGCCGCTGGTGAACCTGACCGGCTCGGACTCTTCCAGTATGGACAATATGCTGGAAGTGCTGCTGGCGGGCGGCGTGGACCTGTTCCGTGCTGCGCGCATGATGATTCCACCGGCCTGGCAGAACGTCGACACCATGGACTCCGAGTTGCGGGCGTTCTATGAATACAACTCCATGCACATGGAGCCGTGGGACGGCCCGGCCGGGCTGGTTCTGTCGGATGGGCGCTATGCCGTCTGCATGCTGGACCGCAATGGCCTGCGGCCGGCGCGTTATGTCATTACCAAGGACGATTTCATCACCCTGGCGTCGGAAATTGGTACTTACGGGTACAAACCCGAAGACGTCGTGGCCAAGGGGCGCGTGGGTCCGGGGCAGATGCTGGCGATTGACACGGAGTCCGGTGAGGTCCTGCACACCAAAGACATTGATGACCGGCTCAAGAGCAGCCAGCCCTATAAGCGGTGGCTGCGCGAGAAAGGGCTGCGGGTTGAGGCGACGCTGAATCAGGATACGCCGGAATTCAAGCTGCTTGAGCCGGACCAACTACTGGTCCACCAGAAAATGTTCATGATTTCTTACGAGGAGCGTGATCAGGTACTGCGGCCGCTGGCGGAAAACAGTCAGGAAGCGGTGGGCTCCATGGGCGACGATACCCCGATGGCGGTACTTTCCAGCCGGGTCCGTCATGTGGCAGATTATTTCCGTCAGAAGTTCGCGCAGGTAACCAATCCGGCGATCGACCCGCTGCGGGAATCCATCGTGATGTCGCTGGAAACCTGCCTCGGTGCCGAGCGCAATGTGTTTGAGGAAACACCGGAACACGCGGACCGGATTATCCTGTCGACACCGGTGTTGTCTCCGGCCAAGTTCCTGCGCCTGGTCACCAATGATCGTCCTGGTTTCGAAGTGGCCCAGATTTCGATGAACTACCGGCCGGAACTGGGACTGAAAAAGGCCATTGAAGCGATCTGTGAGCAGGCGGAGCAGGCCGTACGCGATGGCAAGGTGCTGCTGGTTCTGACAGACAAGGACCTCAAGCCCGAGGAATTGCCGGCGAGTACGCTTATGGCCACCGGTGCGGTGCACCACCATCTGGTCGCCAAAGGGCTGCGTTGCGATGCCAATATTCTGGTGGAAACGGGCTGGGCCCGGGATTCCCACCAGTTTGCGGTGCTGTTCGGTTTTGGCGCCACCGCGGTCTATCCGTATCTGGCTTACCAGGTGCTGAACGATCTGATTCGCACCGGCGAAGTGCTGATGGATCCGATCGAGGCCAAGAACAACTATCGCAAAGGTATCAACAAGGGTTTGCTGAAAATCCTGTCTAAAATGGGGATTTCCACCATCACCTCTTACCGCGGTGCGCAGTTGTTCGAAGCGGTTGGTATCGCGGACGATGTGGTTGACCAGTGTTTCAAAGGCGTGCCGAGTCGCATTCAGGGTGCCGGATTCTTTGACTTCCAGCAGGATCAGGAACTGCTCGCCAGTACGGCCTGGAAACCCCGCAAACCGATATCGCCCGGTGGTCTGCTGAAATACATCCACGGTCAGGAATATCACGCTTTCAATCCGGATGTGGTCCGCACACTGCAGGAGGCGGTCAGCAGCGGCGAGTATGGTCAGTACCGCGAGTATGCCGCGCTGGTCAATGAGCGTCCTGTGGCGACCCTGAGGGATCTTTTGTCGTTCCGTCAGGGCATCAGTGCCGTCGATCTTGCCGAGGTGGAGCCGGTTGAGGCCATCTTCCCGCGCTTTGATTCGGCAGCGATGTCTCTGGGTGCGCTGTCGCCGGAAGCGCACGAGGCCCTGGCGATGGCGATGAACACCCTGGGTGGCCGCTCCAATTCAGGTGAAGGGGGTGAAGACCCGGCCCGCTACGGCACCGAGCGGCGCTCGAAGATCAAGCAGGTTGCGTCAGGTCGATTCGGGGTGACCGCAGAGTACCTGCGCAGTGCCGATGTCATGCAGATCAAGGTGGCGCAGGGCGCCAAGCCCGGCGAAGGTGGCCAGTTGCCGGGGGGCAAGGTGAACGACCTGATCGCCCGGCTGCGCTATTCCGTGCCCGGGGTTACGCTGATCTCACCACCGCCACATCACGATATCTATTCGATCGAGGATCTGGCGCAGCTGATTTTTGACCTCAAGCAGGTCAATCCGCAAGCCCTGGTGTCGGTCAAACTGGTGTCAGAACCCGGTGTGGGCACCATTGCTGCCGGTGTCGCAAAAGCCTATGCCGATCTGATCACCATCTCCGGTTACGACGGTGGTACTGCGGCCAGCCCGCTGACCTCGATTCGTTACGCGGGCTCGCCCTGGGAGCTGGGCCTGAGTGAAACCCAGCAGGCATTGCGGTCCAACGATCTGCGGGGCAAAGTCCGCCTGCAGACCGATGGCGGTATAAAAACCGGTCTGGATGTGGTCAAAGCGGCTATCCTCGGTGCGGAGAGCTTCGGTTTCGGCACCACGCCGATGGTGGCGCTGGGTTGCAAATACCTGCGGATCTGTCATCTGAACAACTGTGCCACCGGCGTGGCCACCCAGAATCAGTATCTGCGGGATGAACATTTCAAGGGCACCGTGGAAATGGCGATGAATTTCTTCCGGTTTGTCGCTGAAGAAACCCGGGAGTGGATGTCCCGACTCGGTGTCAGGACGCTGGAGGAACTGGTCGGCCGCACGGATTTGCTCGAGCGCCTGCCCGGCGATACGCCACGTCAGAAAAAGCTCGATCTGTCGAGACTGTTAAGCAACGATCTGATTCCGGCGGACAAACCACACACCTGTCAGGTCGAGCGCAACCTCCCCTTTGATCAGGGCGCTCTTGCGGAGCGTATGGTCAGCGATGCGGCCGACGCCATCGCCAACAGGACCGGTGGTCAGTGGGCGTATCGGGTGACCAACTGTGACCGCTCGATCGGGGCACGACTGTCCGGTGAAATTGCCCAGATACATGGTAATCGTGGCATGCATGATGCCCCGATCACCCTGAATCTGACCGGCACGGCGGGCCAGAGTTTCGGCGTATGGAACGTGGACGGCCTTAATCTCAATCTTGAGGGTGATGCCAACGATTACGTGGGTAAGGGTATGACCGGTGGCAAGCTGGTTATCCGGCCGCCGGCCGATAGCAGCTTCAGGTCCCAGGAAACCTCGATTGTCGGCAACACCTGCCTGTACGGGGCGACCGGTGGCAAGCTGTTTGCCGCTGGCACGGCCGGTGAGCGCTTTGGCGTTCGTAATTCCGGCGCCAGGGCGGTTATTGAAGGCGTTGGTGATCACTGTTGTGAATACATGACGGGTGGCCTGATCACCGTTCTGGGGACAACCGGACACAATTTCGGGGCCGGCATGACCGGCGGCTTCGCCTACGTGATTGACCAGAACAACACCTTTGTCGACAAATACAACCACGAACTGGTAGAGATTCAGCGGATTTCCAGCGAAGACATGGAGCAGTATCGCAACCATCTGCGTGGGGTGATCCGGGAACATGTTGCTGAAACCGGCAGTGAGTGGGCCGGGCATATTCTTGACAATTTCGACGACTACATCGGTCGTTTCTGGCTCGTCAAACCCAAGGCCGCCAGTCTGCGCAGTCTGTTGGCGAGCACGCGCGGGCGGCCCGAGTAGGCCGGCACCGTGACGATCTGACGGGTTGAAAGCGCGCTGCTGCTCCTCATCTCACCGCGGGGGGCTGAGCGGCGAGCCACGAAATTGCGCTAACGAGAGCTACACGATGAAAGAAAGACTGAGTAACGACTTCCAGTTTGTCGAGGTCGGGCGTGTTGACCCGAAAAAGGTACCGGCAAAAAAGCGGAAGAAAGAGTTCGGGGAAATCTATCACCCGTTCCGCCAGGAAGAGGCTGCCGGTCAGTCTCACCGTTGCCTGGAATGCGGCAATCCGTACTGTGAGTGGAAATGTCCGGTTCACAACTACATTCCCAACTGGCTGAAACTGGTGTCCGAGGGCAATATCCTCAAGGCGGCGGAACTGTGCCATCAGACCAACTCGCTGCCAGAAGTGTGTGGCCGGGTCTGCCCTCAGGACCGTTTGTGTGAGGGTGCCTGCACGCTGAACGATGGCTATGGCGCGGTCACCATTGGTTCTGTGGAAAAATACATCACTGACACCGCGTTTGCCCTTGGCTGGCGTCCGGATCTGTCCTACGTCAAATGGACTGACAAGAAGGTAGCGGTGATCGGCGCGGGACCGGCTGGCCTGGGTTGTGCCGATATTCTGGCGCGCAACGGCGTCAAGCCGGTGGTGTTCGACCGGTATCCGGAAATCGGTGGGCTGCTTACCTTCGGCATTCCCGAGTTCAAGCTCGAGAAAAATGTCATGACCCGCCGCCGTCAGATTTTCGAGGACATGGGCGTGGAATTCCGCCTGTCAACGGAAGTTGGCCAGGATGTCATGCTGCAGGACATCATCGATGACTACGACGCGGTTTTCATGGGCATGGGCACCTATACCTATATGAAAGGTGGCTTCCCGGGCGAGGGCCTGCCGGGTGTCTATGACGCCCTGCCGTTCCTGGTGTCCAATGTGAATCGCCGGCTGGGGTACGCCAAACCGGATGATGAGTTTATCAACGTCAAGGACAAACGCGTCGTCGTGCTTGGTGGTGGCGACACGGCCATGGACTGCAACCGGACGTCGATTCGTCAGCAGGCTGCCAGTGTCACCTGTGCTTACCGCCGGGATGAGGCCAATATGCCTGGCTCCCGTCGGGAAGTGACCAACGCCAAGGAAGAGGGGGTCAGGTTCCTGTTCAATCGGCAGCCAATTGCGATCATCGGTGAAGATCAGGTGGAAGGGGTCAAATTTGTCCAGACCCGCCTGGGCGATCCGGACGAGAATGGTCGCCGGCGCCCGGAAGTGATCCCCGGCAGTGAGGAAGTTGTGCCGGCCGATGCGGTATTGGTGGCGTTCGGTTTCCGCCCCAGTCCGGCTGACTGGTTCGATGAACTTGAGGTGAATACCGACGATTCCGGGCGGGTTTCCGCGCTGGAGCAGGCCGAGTTTCCGTTCCAGACCTCCAACGCCAAGATTTTCGCCGGTGGGGACATGGTGCGGGGCTCTGACCTGGTGGTGACGGCCATCTGGGAGGGCCGTCAGGCCGCAGAAGGTATTCTCGACTATCTGGACGTCTGATCCCCGGCATTGCTGAAGCCCGGGCGATCCGCCAACACGTTACAGGCTGGTCGCCTTTTTTGTCCCATAACGATGTACCATTGACCGGTCCAAACCTGCCCGTGGTGTCGTACATCGGGGGCCATGGATCGCAACGGGAAGACCCGCATTTATGACCGAACTCCAGAATGATCGATTGCTACGAGCGCTAATGCGCCAACCGGTGGATCGCACGCCTGTGTGGATGATGCGTCAGGCCGGGCGCTATCTCCCGGAGTACCGCGCCACTCGCGCCAGGGCCGGAGACTTCCTCAGTTTGTGCAAGAATACGCCCCTGGCCTGCGAAGTCACTCTGCAGCCGCTGGAGCGTTATCCACTGGATGCCGCCATTCTGTTCTCGGACATTCTGACTATCCCTGACGCCCTCGGGCTGGGCCTGTATTTCGAGACCGGCGAGGGTCCGAAATTCCGCCGGACGATTCGCAGTGCGGCGGACGTGGATGCACTTCCGACGCTGACGGCGGACACCGACCTGGATTACGTCATGAGGGCGGTATCGACCATTCGGCAAGAACTGAACGGCCGGGTACCGTTGATCGGTTTTTCCGGCAGCCCCTGGACCCTGGCGACCTACATGGTCGAGGGCGGGTCGTCCAGGGACTTTCGTGAAGCCAAGCGTCTGATGTACTCAGAGCCGGCGGTCATGCATCGGTTGCTCGATCACCTCGCCCGTTCGGTGACGGACTATCTGAACAGTCAGATCCGCGCCGGGGCCCAGGCGGTGCAGATCTTTGATACCTGGGGTGGCGTACTCAGTACCTGGGCTTACGACGAGTTTTCCCTGCGGTACATGAAAAAGATCGTCAATGGCCTGATTCGAGAGTACGGCGGACGTCGGGTGCCGGTGATACTGTTCACCAAAAACGGCGGCCAGTGGCTTGAATCGATCGCCGACTCCGGTGCCGATGCCGTTGGTCTGGACTGGACCACCGATATCGGCAATGCTCGCGCCCGGGTAGGCGACCGGGTTGCGTTGCAGGGCAATATGGACCCCGCCATGCTGTTTGCGCCACCCGCCCGTATTCGCCAGGAGGTGGCGGATATTCTGCGGCGCTACGGTTCCGGACCCGGGCATATCTTCAATCTGGGTCACGGTATCACCCCCGATGTGGACCCTGCCCATGCCGGTGCGTTTATCGAGGCTGTCGTCGAGTTAAGCCCGGAGTACCACCGCTGAATCGATGCGGCACCCGCTTTGCCCGGAGTGAGCTCGCCCTGGCTGAGCGTTCAGCTGCGCGGTAGTCAGAATCCGGGTATCGGGCTATAGTCGTGGTAGGGAATGCGGGCCCCGTCCCGGCGTGCCGAGGCCGCTTGCGGGCGCCTGGTGTTGCTCCACAAACCGGTAATCAGGAGTTCGTTGTGGTCGTGTCGATCAGCGAAAAACGCCGTTTCCATCGTATCGGATTTGACGCGCCCTGCGAGCTGCACTGGGAGGATCAGGTCTGGACCAGCGAGATTATCGATATATCGCTGAAAGGTGTGCTGGTTAAACGCCCGGAAGGCTGGAGTGTTCCGCTCAGGCAGCCGTGCGAGGTGATTGTTCATCTGGGTGACAACGAAACGGGCATCGTCATGGCGGTGGTGTTGCGACACATCGAGGATCATCACCTGGGGTTTCACTGTCAGTACATCGATCTGGAGAGCGCCGCTCACCTCAGGCGACTGGTGGAGCTGAACCTGGGTGATCAGGCGTTACTGGATCGGGAGTTCGTTCACCTGATCGAGTTATGATGGTCTGCCGCAGAGTCATAATTCGGGCGCGCGCTACAGCTCTTCCAGAGCGGTCAGCGCTTCGCTGAGCTTGGCAACCGGAATCACGCTCAGGCCTTCTATCCCTTTACGCGGCGCATTGGCCCTGGGTACCAGGGCGCGGGTAAAACCATGTTTGGCGGCCTCGTAAATGCGTTCCTGACCGCTGGGCACCGGACGAATCTCCCCGGACAGCCCGACTTCCCCGAAAATGACCAGATCCTGCGGCAGAGCCCGATCCCGGAACGACGAGACGATCGCCGCCAGCAATGCCAGGTCAGCGCTGGTTTCGTTGACTTTGACCCCGCCGACAACATTGACGAAGACGTCCTGATCCGACACATGCAGACCGCCGTGGCGGTGTAATACCGCCAGCAGCATCGCGAGCCGGTTCTGGTCCAGACCGACCGCCACTCGCCGAGGGTAACCGCCCTGGGCGGTATCCACCAGGGCCTGAATTTCCACCAGCATCGGGCGAGTGCCTTCCCAGACCACCATCACCACACTGCCCGGTGCGGCTTCCTCACTGCGATTGAGGAAAATGGCACTGGGGTTTTTCACCTCTTTCAGTCCCTGCTCCAGCATCGCGAACACCCCCAGTTCGTTAACGGCGCCAAAGCGGTTCTTGATGCCCCGTAATGTGCGGTACCGGCTGTCACTGGAGCCTTCCAGCAAAATGGAACAGTCGATCATATGCTCCAGCACCTTGGGGCCGGCGAGGCTGCCGTCCTTGGTCACATGGCCGACCAGAAACAGAATGGTGCCGGTCTGCTTGGCAAATCGCGTGAGAAACGCCGCGCTTTCCCGGACCTGGGAGACGCTGCCCGGTGCGGACTCGATGTCTGCCACATGCATCACCTGAATACTGTCCACCACCAGAATGCGGGGCGCCTCGGTTTCCAGCACCTGGAGCAGGCGTTCCACGCTGGTTTCCGAGAGCATTTTCAGGTCCTTGGTGGGTAATCCCAGTCGTTTGGCCCGCATGGCCACCTGTTGAAGCGATTCCTCGCCGGTCACGTACAGCGCCGGAACGCTGGCGGCCAGATGGCAGACCGCCTGCAGCAGCAGAGTACTTTTGCCGGCGCCGGGATGGCCTCCCATCAACACCGCTGATCCGGCCACCAGACCGCCGCCCAGTACACGGTCAAACTCCTGCATGCCGGTACTGATGCGGGGTTGCTCTGCCAGACTGACGTCGTCCAGGCTCTGAATTTGCGACAGGCTGCCGGCAAAGCCTTCGAAACGGGCGCCGCGGGCCCCTTTGGTGTTTGCACTGATGCCGCGCACTTCACTGATGGTGTTCCACGCCTGGCAGGCCGTGCACTGACCCTGCCATTTGGAGTAATCGGCGCCGCACTCGGTGCAGACAAACGCGGTTCTGGGTTTCGCCATGGGCAGGGGTCACTTATATAGAGTAATGTTGCCGGCTGTGGCTGTCGTTGCCAGCGCAGACACAGAGGCAGAGGCGAAGCCTGGCCGGCCCCACCTCCGGGTGGTCAGGGTGTAACCGGCGGGATCAGGCCAGCTTCTTGTACTTCATGCGCTGGGGAACCATCGCCGAGTCGCCTTTGCGCCGTTTGTGGTCCTCATCGTATTCGGTAAAGTTGCCTTCGAAGAACACCACTTCACTGTCGCCCTCGAAGGCGAGGATATGGGTTGCGACCCGGTCCAGGAACCAGCGGTCGTGGGAAATGACCATGACCGAGCCCGGGAAGTTGAGCAGGGCCTCTTCCAGTGCCCGCAGGGTCTCCACGTCGAGGTCGTTGGTTGGCTCGTCCAGCAACAGAACGTTGCCGCCTTCCTTGAGCAGTTTGGCCAGGTGAAGACGATTGCGCTCGCCGCCGGACAGGTCGCCGACCCGTTTCTGCTGGTCGCCGCCCTTGAAATTGAAGCGACCGACGTAAGCCCGGGACGGGGTCTGGTAGTTGCCGACCTGAATGATATCCTGGCCGTCGCTGAGCTCTTCCCACACCGTTTTGTCGCCGTCCAGATCCCGCATCTGATCCACGTAGGCGAGTTTCACGGAGTCGCCCACGGAAATCTCACCGCTGTCCGGCTGATCGTGGCCGGCCACCATGCGGAACAGGGTGGATTTACCCGCCCCGTTGCCACCGATGATCCCCACGATGGCACCGGGTGGTACGGTGAAGGACAGGTCGTCATAGAGCAGCTTGCCATCGAAGGACTTGCTGACGTGATCAACCTCGATCACTTTGTCCCCCAGACGAGGGCCCGGCGGAATGTACAGTTCGTTGGTTTCGTTCCGTTTCTGGAAGTCCTGGCTACTCATCTCCTCAAAGCGGGCGAGGCGGGCCTTGCTCTTGGACTGCCGGCCTTTGGCATTGCTGCGCACCCATTCCAGCTCGTGCTTGATGGTTTTCTGGTGAGCGGCTTCCTGCTTGGCTTCGATTTCCAGGCGCTTTTCCTTGGCCTCCAGCCACTGGCTGTAATTGCCTTCAAACGGAATGCCCTGGCCGCGGTCCAGCTCCAGGATCCAGCCTGCGACGTTATCGAGGAAGTAGCGGTCGTGGGTGATGGCAACAACGGTACCGGAGTAGTCGTGCAGGAAGCGTTCGAGCCAGGCGACGGATTCGGCATCCAGATGGTTGGTCGGCTCGTCCAGCAGCAGCATGTCCGGGCCGGACAGCAGTAACCGGCAGAGCGCAACCCGGCGCCGTTCACCGCCCGACAGGTTGGCGACGCTGGCATCCCAGGCCGGCAGACGCAGGGCATCGGCGGCCACTTCCAGTTTGCGCTCGATGTCGTGGCCGTCGGTTGCCTGGATAAACGCTTCCAGTTCGCCCTGTTTCCTGGCCAGAGCATCAAAGTCGGCGTCTGGTTCGGCATAGGCCGCATACACCTGGTCAAGCTCGGCCAGCGCATCGTGCACACCGGCAACCGCTTCATCCACTACGTCCTTGACGGTCTTGGTGTCGTCAAGCTCTGGCTCCTGGGGCAGGTAGCCGACATTGATACCGGGTTGGGGACGAGCTTCACCGATGTAGTCCTGGTCAATACCCGCCATGATCCTGAGCAGGGTGGATTTACCTGAACCGTTCAGGCCCAGCACGCCGATTTTCGCACCGGGGAAGAAGCTGAGCGAAATATCCTTGAGAATTTCACGCTTGGGCGGGACCACCTTGCCCACCCGGTTCATGGAAAATACGTACTGGGCCATAGCTGGCAGGATCCTTTCGTTTGGTGTCGTAATTTGATCAGAGGTACCTTACAAAACAGGCCTGTTAAGGTAGCGAAACTGGGCCTTTATGGCAATCAGCACGGCGGTAAGCGGAGCGACGGTGAGACTTGCCTGAAAAGATGATTTAGGGGGCCGTAATGCGCTAGAATAGCCGCCCTTTTATGACGTAGTCTCTGAACAACGCTTAAATCGCTCTGAAGGACGGAGCGCGATCCGGGATATTGTTCAGTGACGCCTTAATCAGCCGTATTCGAGAGTCTGCCTGCAGACCCAAGCACACAGAGGCCGCGCATCCATGTTTAACCGTGATATGAAAATTGCCGGATTTGATGACGAAGTCTTGAACGCCATCCAGGCCGAGAACGAGCGTCAGGAAACCCACATCGAGCTGATCGCGTCGGAAAACTATACCAGCCCGCGTGTTATGGAAGCGCAGGGCAGCATGCTGACCAATAAGTACGCGGAAGGTTATCCCGGCAAGCGTTATTACGGCGGTTGTGAACACGTTGACGTGGTGGAGGAGCTTGCCATCGAGCGCGCCAGGTCCCTGTTTGGCGCCGCTTACGCCAATGTTCAGCCGCACTCCGGCTCGCAGGCCAACGCTGCGGTTTATATGGCACTGCTGAGCCCGGGCGAGACGGTTCTGGGAATGAGTCTGGCCCACGGTGGCCACCTGACTCACGGAGCCAGCGTCAATTTTTCGGGCAAGATCTACAACGCGGTCCAGTATGGCCTGAACCCGGAAACCGGCCTGATCGACTACGACGAGGTCGAGAAGCTCGCCCTGGAGCACAAGCCCGGAATGATCGTGGCGGGATTTTCGGCCTACTCTCAGCCCCTGGATTTTGCCCGCTTCCGTGAGATTGCGGACAAAGTCGGCGCCTACCTGTTTGTGGATATGGCACACGTGGCCGGCCTGGTTGCTGCGGGGGTTTATCCTGACCCGGTGCCCCATGCCCACGTTGTCGCGACCACCACACACAAAACCCTGCGCGGTCCTCGTGGTGGCCTGATCCTGGCCTGCGACGACGAAGCATTGCAGAAAAAGCTCAACTCGGCGGTGTTCCCGGGCGGGCAGGGCGGTCCGTTGATGCACGTGATCGCTGCCAAAGCCGTCTGCTTCAAAGAAGCGATGAGCGAGGATTTCAGGCTTTATCAACAGCAGGTGGTCAAGAACGCCAAGGCCATGGCCAAGGTGTTCATGGGGCGCGGGTTTGATGTGATCTCCGGTGGTACCGAAAACCATCTGTTTCTGGTCAGCCTCATCAAGCAGGGCATCACCGGTAAAGAGGCCGATGCGGCGCTGGGTAAGGCCCATATCACGGTCAACAAGAACGCCGTCCCCAACGATCCCCGCTCGCCGTTTGTAACATCCGGCCTGCGTATCGGTACACCGGCGATTACCACGCGCGGTTGTGGCGAGTCCGAGTGCAGGGATCTGGCCGGCTGGATGTGCGATATACTGGCCAATCCAGACGACGAGGCAACCAGCGACCGCGTTCGCAAGCAGGTCACTGACCTGTGCTCGCGCTTCCCGGTATACGCCGGCTGACATCCAGGAAACCGCCGGGCGCGTGATGGCGGCCCGTCCGGCGTTCATCCGGAGCACCGAATATGCATTGTCCATTCTGCGGTAAAGCGGACACCAAGGTGATTGATTCGCGGCTGGTCGCCGAAGGTGATCAGGTGCGGCGCAGGCGCGAATGTCTGTCCTGTCACGAACGGTTCACGACATTCGAGTCCGCCGAACTGGTTATGCCCCGGGTCGTCAAGCAGGATGGCTCCCGACAGCCGTTTGACGAGGACAAGCTTCGGGACGGCATCATGAAAGCGCTTGAGAAACGCCCGGTGAGCATTGAAGAGATCGAAGCCGCGCTTAACCGTATCCGGTTCAGGCTTCGGGCAACCGGCGAGCGCGAAGTGAAGTCCATGCAACTGGGCGAAGAAGTGATGACTGAATTGCGCCAGCTCGACAAGGTTGCCTACGTTCGCTTCGCCTCGGTCTACCGAAGCTTTCAGGACATCAACGAATTCAAGGAAGAAATCGAGCGGTTATCCGTTCACATGACTGACAGCACCGATGCAGTGGCCAAGGTATTGGCCGACAATGGTAAACCTGAAGGCCAGTCATGACGACCGACCAGGACATTGCGCTGATGGCACGGGCTATCCAGCTCGCGTGGCGTGGCCGCTTTTCGACCCATCCTAATCCCCGGGTCGGTTGTGTGATTGCCCGTGACGGCCAGATACTGGGCGAGGCTTCGCATGAGCGTGCCGGCGAAGCCCATGCCGAGGTGTTGGCGCTGAGCCGGGCCGGCCATCAGGCTCGCGGCGCAACCGCGTACGTCACGCTGGAACCCTGCAGTCATTTTGGCCGCACTCCGCCGTGCGTGCGGGCATTGCAGGAAGCTGGTGTGGCGCATGTGCATGCCGCGACGCAAGATCCGAACCCGGCGGTTTCCGGACGCGGCCTTCAGCAATTGCGGGACGCTGGCATACGGGTGACTGAAGGCCTGCTGGCTGAACAGGCCGAAGCGCTGAACCCCGGTTTCATGAAGCGTATGCGTACCGGGAGGCCCTTTGTGCGGGTAAAAGTGGCCGCCAGCCTGGACGGCAGAACCGCCATGGCCTCAGGCGAGAGCCAGTGGATTACCGATGCCGCCGCCCGCCGGGATGTACAGCGTTTGCGGGCAATGAGCGATGCCATTCTGACAGGGGTCGGTACCGTACTGGCGGATGACCCGTCGCTGACCGTCCGACGTTCCGAGTTGGGCGATATTGGCGAGGCGACGGAGCCGTCACGGCAGCCGCTGCGGGTCATTGCTGACCGGGACGCACGGACACCGCCGGAGGCACGAATCCTTCAGGGTGGCGATGTGCAGATCTATTGCTCGGCCAGAGCGTTCGATACAGGGCCGGCGCAGGACCTGGCGGCGTTGGGCATCAACATGACCGGCCTGGGCTGGCAGGATGACGGCGTTGATCTGGCCCAGGTGCTGGATTCGCTGGGCGAGTTGGGTATCAATGAACTGCTGGTCGAGGCGGGGCCAAGACTGGCAGGGGCGTTTGTCTCGGAGCGTTTGCTGGATGAACTCTGGCTCTACCAGGCGCCGGTTTTTCTGGGTAGTGAGGGGCGGCCAACCGTGGCCCTGCCGTTGGAGGCCATGTCAGAGCGGGTGCTGTGGACCGTTCGGGATCGACGGCAGGTTGGTACAGATCAACGCCTGATTCTGGCGTTCTCATAATGTGACAGGTACGCAGCCGGTGTGGGGCGCTGCGCCTGGTAACTGATGGACGGTTTCTGCTCGCGAAAGCCGGGCTGACAAGGTATTGAAATTTATGGCTTTGAACAGCGTTAAAGAGATAATAGAGGACATTCGTCAGGGCAAGATGGTGATCCTGATGGATGACGAGGATCGTGAGAATGAAGGCGATCTGGTGATGGCCGCGGAGTTTTGCACGCCGGAGGCTATCAACTTCATGGCGCGCTTCGGGCGCGGACTGATCTGCATGCCGATGACACACCAGCGTTGCGACCAGTTGGGCCTGAGGCTGATGGTGGATCGGAACGCCTCTGGATTCGGGACCAAATTCACCCTGTCGATCGAAGCGGCTGAAGGGGTGAGTACCGGGATTTCCGCCGCTGATCGTGCGCGCACGGTTCAGGCGGCTGTGGCCCGGGATGCCAGGGCTGAGGATCTGGTGCAACCGGGGCATATTTTTCCTCTGATGGCCGATCCCGGTGGCGTTCTGAGCCGCGCAGGGCATACTGAAGCGTCCTGTGACCTGGCTGCCCTGGCCGGTTGTGAGCCAGCCGGTGTCATCTGCGAAATCATGAACGACGACGGCACCATGGCGCGGCGGGAGGATCTCGAGGCCTTTGCCGCCACTCACGACCTGAAAATCGGCACCATTGCTGATCTGATTCACTACCGCACGCTCAACGAACGCACGATTGAATGCGTTGAGCAATACGACCTCGACACCGAGTACGGTGTGTTCAATCTGCGCACCTACCGGGACAACATCCAGGGTGCGACCCACCTGGCCATGGTCATGGGGGATATCCGTCCCGATGTGCCGGCGATGGTGCGCGTTCATATTACCGATACGCTGCGTGATTTGCTGGGTGCTCGCCGTGCGGGCTCCAGTAGCTGGCCTCTGCGCCATGCGCTGGAGGCGGTAGCCAGCTCCGGCTCGGGTGTGGTGGTACTGCTGAACAGTGCAGAAGACCGCTACAATCTGGAAGACCGGATCCACGAGTTTTTTGATGAAGGTCGTGCCCCGGCCGCCAAGGGCAGTTCCGGCGTCTACTTTACCGTCGGCACCGGATCGCAGATCCTGCGGGACATTGGCGTGGGAAAGATGCGGCTGCTGAGCGCACCGATCAAATTTTCCGCCATCTCGGGCTTCGAGCTTGAGGTTGTCGAGTATGTGCCCTATAACCCGAATTAAATCATCCTGGCCCGACGGCGAGGCCATGACAGGAGCCCGAAATGGCGGATATCAAAGTAATCGAAGGTGATTTTACCCAGTGCTCGGGCCGGTTTGCGCTGGTGGTGGGCCGATTCAACGGTTTTGTGGTAGAAAGCCTGGTGGAGGGCGCGATCGATACGTTGCGACGCCACGGAATCAGCGATGACCAGATCACGCTGGTGCGTGTGCCGGGCGCCTATGAAATGCCGCTGGCGGCCAAGCGTGTCGCCGAAACCGGCCAGTACGATGCGATCGTCGCACTGGGCGCGGTCATTCGTGGGGGCACGCCGCACTTTGACTACGTGGCCGGTGAGGCATCCAGTGGCCTGGGGGCGATCAGTCTGGAGACCAACGTGCCGGTAAGTTTCGGTGTTCTGACCGTTGACTCCATTGAACAGGCCATCGAGCGCTCAGGGACCAAGGCCGGCAATAAAGGTGCCGAAGCTGCGGTGACAGCCCTTGAGATGGTCAGTCTTTTCAGGAAGCTGGGTGAATGATGACGGAATCTGACGACACCGGGCATCCGATTGACCAGACACCGTTGCCGCAGCCCGGTTCCGGGCAGCCGAAGGCCGGTGAGCGTCGCCGTGCGCGCATTCTGGCCATGCAAGGCCTTTATCAGCGCCACTTCAGCAAAAGTCCGATTGCCGATATCGAGGCGGAGTTTATGGTCGACAATGACATGAGCAATGTCGATTCCGCCTATTTTCGGGATCTGTTGCGCGGTGTGCATCGTGAGCAGGCTGACCTGGACCGTACGCTGGAGCCGTTCCTTGATCGGCCACTACAGGAAGTGGACCCGGTCGAGCTGGCCATCGTCCGGTTGGGGGCCTATGAACTCAAGCACCGGATTGATGTGCCCTACAAAGTCGTGATCAATGAAGGTATCGAAATGGCGAAGCGCTTCGGGGGCACCGAAGGCCACAAGTTCGTCAACAGTATCCTGGACAAGCTCAGTCGCCGGGTCCGGCTGGCTGAAACCCGCCCTCGTTAATGTATGGGTGAATTTGATCTGATTCGCCAGGTATTCCAGCCCGTGGCGGAAGCGACGGCATCTCCGCTGCTGCCGCTGGGGCTGGGTGATGACTGTGCCGTGCAGATCGTTGAGCCCGGCAGCCAGTTGGTGTTTTCGATCGACACGCTGGTTGAGGGCGTTCACTTTCCCCTGAATTACAATCCCGTTTTTCTGGGCTGGCGCAGTCTGGCGATTGCGACCAGTGATCTGGCGGCCATGGGCGCTGATCCGGTGTGTTTTACCCTGGCGCTGACCCTGCCAGACGCAAAGCCGGACTGGCTGACCGGGTTTGCGCAGGGTATGCGGCAGGCCGCGCAGGCCTTTGGCCTGACACTGGCCGGCGGTGACACCACCCGGGGGCCCCTGACGATCAGTATTCAGGCTCATGGCACCGTGCCAGCCGGCTCGGCGTTAACCCGGTCTGGTGCCAGCGCGGGCGACCTGGTGTGTGTGTCCGGCACTCTGGGTGATGCCGCCGCGGCGTTGTTGTGGCTGGATAGTGACAATGATTCGTGCGATGTGCAGTGGTTGCTATCCCGCTACCATCACCCGCAACCCCGGTTAAGTCTGGGTCAGACTTTGCGCGGGCGCGCCACGGCGGCGATTGATATTTCAGATGGGCTGCGGGCTGACTTGCAGCACATCCTGACCGCGTCGGCTGTGGGTGCCCGGATAGATGCCCGGAAATTACCGCTTTCAGCCCCGTTGCAGGTGCTCGCGCCGGATCGGGCGCTTGAGCTGGCGCTTTCGGGGGGTGACGATTATGAGCTGTGTTTTACGCTGCCACCGACAGAGTGGGCAGGTTTGGAGCGGGTCAGCGCTGTCGATCGGGTTACGGTGATTGGCGAGGTATTGCCGGAGCCCGGATTATGGTGCCGGGATGCGAACGGCGACCGGTGCGTTGCCGCGGGCGGTTACGATCATTTTGGAGGTGGAGCATGTCGGTAACGCCGCCCACGCCGGACGAGACAGAGGTTCCCCAGCAGGTACTGCCGCCGGGGTTCCTTCGGGATCCGGTCCACCTGCTGGCCTTTGGTTTTGGCAGTGGCGCGGCCCGGAGAGCGCCGGGAACCTGGGGCAGTCTGGTCGCAATTCCGTTGTATTTCCTGTTTTTCTGGTTACCGCCGGCGCTTTACTGGACACTGGTCGGACTGGCCTTTGTGGTCGGGATCTGGCTCTGCGGTCGCACCGCCCGGGACCTGAAGGTGCACGATCATGGCGGTATTGTCTGGGATGAGTTTGTCGGCATGTGGATCGTCCTGGGCTTTCATCCGGACACCCTGCAGGGGGTTCTGATCGCGTTCTTACTGTTCCGGCTGTTCGACATTCTCAAACCGTGGCCCATTAGCTGGTTTGATGAGCAGATGCCCGGTGGAATCGGTATCATGTTTGACGATGTGCTGGCGGGATTAATGGCTCTCGGCAGTCTGGCGCTGGTTGACTACTGGCTTTTACCCGGGATGATCTGAGACCACCCGGCCAAAGCCATTGCCCTATGGCGTGGCTAATGTACGCGCGCTTCTTCGGGCAGCAGTTGGACGACATGAAGGAAACGCTTCAGGCCGATCTCCGCCCGGCTCCGTGAAGCGAACGGGCCGCTGTCGAAACCTTCCCGCGTGGTGAAATACCATTGTCCGCCGACACAGAAAAATCGGCTGCTGCGAAAGGGAACCGGGCCAGCTTCACCGGTACGGATTTGCGTGTCCATGAGGCCTCCTGTGGCCGACGCGAGGAACAGAAAACAGGCCGTTATTTCATACATATCTGAGCTTACAAAGTTAAATCAATCGCCAATTAATTCAACAATTTTTTACAAAATCCGCAATAAATCGCCTGAATTTCACGCAGTTCATTGATTTAATTTATAATATTCCATGCTGCGGCGAACGCGCCTGATGCAGCCATGCACACGCGGATGCGTATCTGTTCCGGTTTTTCGAGGCACCTCAAGCGTACGTCCCCCATCCGTACGTTGTTGCCTGTCCGTGGTGCTCTCCGGGAAATTAATCAGCACTTCCTCAACTGCGGAATTTCTGGAACGATTTTTTAATAACACCTTCCATCAGGGTCAGTATTTCGTCAGACAGGGACGGGTCCTGTTGGTCCATGGGCGGATCGTCAACGCCCTCTTCTTCCAGGGCGCTGGATGCGGTTTCTATGCGGGTCAGGCTTTCTATTGTCAGAGACTGCAGTTTTTCACCGTCGGGTACGATGTCGGGGCACAATGTGAAGTTGAGGGTCAGTGCACCCTCGTAGCTTACCGCCACAATAACCAGCCCCAGGCTGTCGAACAACGGGGCTGTATTGTATTGGCGAACCAGTCGCGCACCGCGCAGATACAGCGGAACCTGAGGTCCGGGCACATTGGTAATGGGCAGGTTGAATACTGGCTGATAGCGCTGCGCCAGCTGCAATTCCGAGTAGAGTCGGGCGGACAGTGCCAGCATCGTTGAGGGTACCAGTTCGGTCAGACGGTCTGCGGAAATGGCTTCCTGATAGGGCTCGGACGCGACGGCGTTGCGATGTATCCTGCGGATGCGCCGGGCCGGGTCCGGCTCGTCGGTGGCCAGGTTCAGCAACATCGCGGACATCTGGTTGCCGGTCGCCCGCCGCAGGCTTTTGGAACGTACTGAAATCGGGGTCATCGCGACCAGCGGCCGGCCAAGGTCCGCCCCGTGAATGGCCATGTAGCTTCGCAGAGTTTCCGCACACAGCCCGAGCACGACATCATTGAGCGTGACGTCGCCCAGCCTGGCTTTGATCGCCTTGAGGCGTGAGAGGTCGACACGGGTCGCGACAATGCTGCGGTTGCCCGTAATCTGGCGATTGAATGGGCTGTGAGGTGCTGAAAACACGGGGAAGGGTAGTGGAAGCTTGCGCAACTGCTTCTGTATCAGGCCCCTGGCGGTGGCTTCGAGGGCGCTGCCGGCCAGTGACGCAAACTGGAATGGACGGCGGACGAGGTTGGCGCTCGCCTGGAGGAAGACCCGCTCATCGGAGGGTGCGGGTTCCGGGTGCCAGGGCTGAGGCGGCGCTATCCGCTTCACTTCAGGCGAGTACTCCAGCAATTTGCCCATGATTTCCTCGCCGCTGAAGGCATCAATGGCCGCATGGTGAAGGCGTACGATCAGCGCGAATCCCTGGCTCGCGGCGTCCCCTTCGTCACTCCGGTAACCGTCGACAAAGGTAATGTGCCAGAGTGGACGGTCTCTTTTTAATGGCTCTTCCAGAATGCGGGAGGCCAGTGCCATGAGGTTTTCGATCCTGCCATTCTGGCCCAGGTTGACGTAGGTGAGGTGTCGTTCAATGCTGAAGTCCGGGTCGTCTACCCAGTACGGACGGCCCAGCCGGAGGGGGATGTTACGCAGACGCTGACGGAAAAACGGCACCACATGCAGCCGGCTACGCAAATAGGCGACAAACGTGCTGTAGGCCAGGGGTGCGTCGCGGTCTCGGCCGTTAAACAGGTAGACGCCACCGATGTGCATTGGCGCGGTATCGGATTCGAGATAAAGAAACGAAGCGTCCAGCTCGGTTAACTGCCGCATTGCGGGCTCCCTGAAACAGTACTGCAAGTCGAATCCTGGCCCGGTTACCGGGTCACGGGTGTGAGCCAGCGGGCAAACCGGCCCGGCTGGCTGAGCTCTTTCCAGAACCACATCAGCGCCTTGCCCTGATCCTCCGCGTGGCGCGCGAGCTGAAGAATAATGGGTTGCCTCGGTTCACTGACCGGCAGGGAAATCAGGGTGCCCGCGTCCAGTTGCTCGCGGATGCGCGGCTCAGGCAGCCATCCCACCGCCAGTCCCGCCTGCTGGATCGCAATTTTTTGCTCAATATTGCTCACGGTCAATGTTGGCTGGCGCCGGAAAATGCCGGCGGAGCCCGCCGGCAGGCTACGCGAACTATCGGCCGCAACCGCAGCCGGGTATTCCGCGATCAGGTCCTCCGTCAGCGGCTGAGAGGCCTCGACCAACGGGTGATCCGGAGCGACGGCGTAGACAAACGGTACTTCACCCAGAATCTGGGTGGTGTAGGAGCCGGCGGGCTTGCTGATCTGGTCGGCACCGAACACCAGGTCAGCACGCCTGCTCTGAAGGGCATCCCAGGCACCGGCGAACACTTCATCCAGGAGCTGGACTTCCACCGGCACGTTCAGTTGATAGAACGAACGAATAATCGGGTAGAGTGCCTCGCCGGGCAATAATGTATTGATCGCAATTTTCAGTCGTGTTTCCCAGCCCTGGGCGACCTGGCGTGTCGTATGCGTCAGGGCATCCATGGCGTCCAGCAGGGTACGCCCCTCCGCCAGCAGGTAGCGGCCGGCCGGCGTCAGTGCGGCACGGTGTCCGGTTCGGTCAAAAACCGCCACGCCCAGGTCGTCTTCCAGTTTCTGGATGGTGTAACTGACCGCGGACGGCACACGAAAGAGTTCGCTGGCCGCTCCCGCAAAGCTGCCGCGGCGGTCAATGGCGTCGAGCACTTTGAGTGCGTCTATGGTGATGGCTGTATGCATGTTCGAATTTTCTGAAATAGATGGCCAGAAATCATCGTTTGAGGGTTGGCAGTCCCAGACGTTACCCTTTTCATAGTCAGGAATACAACTGTCTTCATGAATACATCAGGCAATTGTACGTCATGCGATGTCTGCGCAAACGATTTGAACGGGGAGGTGCGTGTGGGATTATTGGTCGACGGGCAGTGGCAAGACCGCTGGTATGATACCAGTAAGTCCGGTGGTAAGTTCGAGCGTGAAAAGGCCCGCTTCCGGCATTGGGTCACGACCGATGGTTCGCCCGGCCCGACCGGCGATGCTGGCTTTGAAGCACAGAGCGGGCGCTATCATCTTTATGTGTCCATGGCGTGCCCCTGGGCGCATCGCACGCTGGTTTTCCGGAGCCTGAAGGGACTCACCGGACACATCGGCGTCAGTGTGGTGCACCCGGACATGCTTGAAAACGGTTGGGAGTTCCGCCGGGACGATGCACAACACCGGGACCACATTCACGGCGCGGATTTCCTGCATCAGATCTACACCCGCGTGGCGCCGGATTATACCGGTCGGGTGACCGTTCCGGTTTTATGGGACAAAAAGCAGGGGGCTATCGTCAGCAACGAGTCCGCCGATATCATCCGCATGCTGAATTCGGCGTTTGACGACTTGCCCGGGGTCAGGGCGGACCTGGATTTCTATCCCCGCGAACTGCGTCAGGACATTGGCGAGGTGAATGAGCGAGTCTATGACACGGTGAATAACGGGGTTTACAAGGCAGGGTTTGCAACGGCCCAGGCCGTTTATGAACAGGCATACGAGGCGCTGTTTGAGTCCCTGGACTGGCTTGACCAGCGTTTGGCCGGGCAGCGGTATCTGGTTGGCAATCGGCTGACCGAGGCGGACTGGCGTCTGTTTACTACCCTGGTAAGGTTCGATGCGGTCTATTACAGCCACTTCAAATGCAACCGGAACCGACTGGCAGAGTTTGTCAATCTGTCAGGCTATCTGAGAGATCTGTATCAGGTGGATGGTGTTTCCGGGACGGTGGACATCGGGCAGATCAAGCGGCACTACTATGTGAGTCAGCGAACCGTCAACCCGACCCAGATTGTCCCCGTCGGGCCCCGGCTTGAGTTTTCCGCGCCCCATGGCCGTGAATCGCTGGGTCCGGCACCGCTCTGACTGACGCTGCCGGACCGGAGCAGGCTGTTCAGCCAAGCCGGGCGACCGCCAGTTCGGTGAGGTCGTTCAGCGCATCGCGTTGCGCAGAGGCCGCAATTGAGTTCAGGCACGCCCTGGCCAGATCAGCGTGCTCCCGAGCCTTCGTCAGCGTGTAGTCGAGCGCACCCGACTGCTCCACAATGTCGACAATGGCCGGCAGGTCGTCCAGTCCGCCCTGGCGGATTGCCTTGCGGATTAGCAGGCGGGTGGCCTCATCGCCGTTCAGCATGGCTTGAATCAGTGGCAGTGTCACCTTGCCTTCAGCGAGGTCGTCGCCGACGTTCTTGCCCATAGCGGCAGCGTCGCCGCGATAGTCCAGAACATCGTCTACCAGTTGAAATGCGAGCCCCAGGTGCGTGCCATACTCCTTCATGGCCCGGGCGACCGGTTCCGGAGCGTGCGCGAGCAGTGCGCCGGTGTGCGCGGCCGCTTCGAACAGCATGGCGGTTTTATTATGGATAACCGTCATGTACTGCGACTCGGTAAGGCCCGGATTCTTGACGTTCACCAGTTGCAGAACTTCGCCTTCGGCTATAACAGCGGTTGCCTTTGACAGCACGTCCATAATGGGCAGGCTCTGCAATTCAACCATCATCTGGAAAGCCCGCGAGTATAGGAAGTCGCCTACCAGCACGCTGGGCGCGTTGCCCCACCGGGCGTTCGCGGTCGCCTTGCCCCGGCGCAGATCCGACGTGTCCACCACATCATCGTGTAACAGTGTGGCGGTGTGCAGAAACTCAATGACAGCAGCAAGTTTCAGGTGGTCATTACCCTCATAGCCTGTTGCCCTGGCGGTGAGCAAAACGAGCAGCGGGCGTAATCGTTTGCCGCCGCTGTCGACGATGTACTGGGCGATTTTCTCTACCATCGGAACGTCCGATGCAAGCCGCTGCATAATCAGGTCATTGACGCGGGAAAAATCGTTCGCGACGGTGTCGTAGATGCGCTGCGCTGTCATGCGGCTGAATCCAGTTGGTAAGGGACCTCCGAGGAGGTTCCTAAGGTTAAAAGGTGGCAGGTCGCGGCAATGCTAGGTATTGCTCACACCGGTGTCAACTTGGCTTGTAATGCACAGCGGCTTTTCGTACAATTACGCGCCCAAACTCATCCCAACCTGCGCTCCCTGCTATAGGGTCGCCAGAGCGCCTCCCTTAGAACCAGGTGGATAAGAGCAGGGATGGGTCATTTAGCGGAGAAACTCCATGTACGCAGTAATTGTAAGCGGTGGCAAGCAGCACCGGGTCACTGAAGGTGAGACGCTGAAGCTGGAAAAGCTGGAAGTCGAAACCGGTGGCAATGTCGAATTTGATCGCGTTCTGCTGATTGCAGATGGCGACAAGGTTCAGGTTGGCGCCCCGGTCGTTGACGGTGCCAGGGTTACGGCTGAAGTGGTCAGCCACGGTCGTGCGGACAAGATCCAGATCATCAAGTTCCGTCGTCGTAAGCACCACATGAAACGTCAGGGCCACCGTCAGTGGTTTACTGAAGTCAAGATCACGGGTATCAAGGGCTGAGGCTCTCGGTTAACCCCCGAACACGAGGAGGCTAGCAATGGCTCACAAGAAGGCAGCAGGCAGTACCCGTAACGGTCGCGATTCAGAGTCGAAACGACTTGGCGTGAAGCGCTTTGGCGGCGAGACCGTGACCGCTGGTGCAATTATCGTTCGTCAGCGCGGAACCCGTTTCCACGCCGGTTCGAATATGGGTCTGGGTCGTGACCACACCCTGTTTGCGAAAGCAGACGGTCAGGTCAAGTTCGAGACCAAAGGTCCTCAGAACCGCAAGTTCGTGAGCATCGTTCCAGCCGCTTGAGCTGACGATCTCCGGTTCTGACGAACCGAAAGGCCCCGCAGTGCTTCTCTGAGGCTTGCGGGGCTTTTTTGGTTGTTGGGCCTGGTTTTTTTGTATGATTTGCAGACGCGCCGGCAACGTTGCCGTGCGCTGCTCCCCGGCGGGTGAATAATGAAATTTGTTGATGAAGCCACCATTCAGGTGGAAGCGGGTAAGGGTGGTCACGGCTGCCTCAGTTTCCGGCGTGAAAAATACGTACCCCGTGGTGGTCCGGATGGCGGCGATGGCGGTGACGGCGGGTCGGTCTATCTGGAAGCCGCCGAAGCCTTGAATACGCTGGTCGACTATCGCTTTCAGCGCAAATTCAAGGCCCAGACCGGTGAGGGAGGCAGCGGCCGCAACTGTTCTGGCAGCAAGGGCGAGGACCTGGTGTTGCCGGTGCCGGTTGGCACCACCGTGGTTGACAGGGACACCCACGAAGTGCTGGGCGATCTGACTCACCCGGGCGAGCGCCTGAAAGTGGCCCAGGGCGGCTTCCACGGCCTCGGGAATACCCGTTTCAAGTCGTCGGTGAATCGTGCGCCCCGGCAAACCTCCAAGGGGTCTGAAGGCGAATTCCGAAACCTGCGTCTGGAATTGAAAGTTGTTGCCGACGTGGGGTTGCTCGGGCTGCCCAATGCCGGCAAATCGACGTTTATCCGTGCTGTTTCGGCGGCCCGGCCCAAAGTTGCCAACTACCCCTTTACTACGCTGGTGCCCAACCTGGGGGTGGTCAGCGTCCAGGCCCACCAGAGTTTTGTGATTGCAGATATTCCCGGTTTGATCGAGGGTGCGGCGGACGGTGCGGGGCTGGGTATTCGCTTTCTGAAGCATCTTGTTCGCACCCGTCTGCTGTTGCACCTGGTTGATGTGGCGCCTTTTGATGAGTCGTCGCCGGCTGACAATGTGCGGGCAATCGAGCGAGAACTGGAGCGGTTCAGCGAGACACTGGCCGGACGTGAGCGATGGCTGGTGCTGAACAAGGTTGACATGCTGGCAGCGGATGAGCAGGACGCCCATTGTCAGGCCATCATTGATGCCCTTGACTGGCAGGGACCGGTGTTCCGCATTTCTGCGTTGTCTGGTGACGGCACCCGACCCCTGTGTCAGGCCGTTATGCGCTGGATTGAGCGGCGTGCCGAGGAAGAGGCCGAGAATCCTGAAGTGGCTGAGCTGGAAGCTCAGCGTCAGCGTCGCATGGACGAGGAAGCCCGCACCCGGATTGCCGCTGAAAAGCAGGCCCGGCGAGACGCACGCGAGGCTGATGATGGTTATGACGACGATGACGATGATGAGGATGGCGTCGAAGTCGTTTACGCGCCCGAATAGGCAGAGGTGGGTATGAGCGAACGTTCCCAGGTAGCCCGAGCACGCCGGCTGGTTGTAAAAATCGGCAGCGCGCTGCTGACCAACGACGGCAGGGGTCTGGACGTTGAGGCCCTGGGCCGCTGGGTGGATCAGATTGCCGGCCTGATTGCTGACGGGGTTGAAGTGGTGGTGGTGTCGTCCGGCTCGGTAGCCGAGGGCATGAGTCGTTTGGGCTGGACCGTCCGTCCGGCGCAGTTGCATGAGCTGCAGGCGGCGGCGGCCGTGGGCCAGATGGGTCTGGTGCAGACCTGGGAGGCGCAGCTCAAGCGCCATGGGCTCCGGTCCGCCCAGATTCTGCTGACCCACGATGATCTGTCTGACCGCAAGCGCTACCTGAACGGTCGCAGTACCCTGCGGGCGCTACTGGACTTCTCGGTGGTTCCCATTGTCAACGAAAATGACTCGGTCGTAACGGATGAAATCCGCTTTGGCGACAACGATACATTGGGTGCTCTGGTGGCCAATCTGATTGAGGCTGATGGCCTGATTATCCTGACGGATCAGGAGGGCCTGTTTGACTGCGATCCCCGCAACAACCCGGATGCCAGGTTGGTGGTGCAGCGTCAGGCCAGTGATTCCGGACTTGATGCCATGGCGGCTGGCGGTGCCGGGGTGCTGGGCCGGGGCGGTATGCAGACCAAAGTAAGGGCGGCCCGACTGGCAGCCCGTTCCGGTGCGTTCACGATCATTGTCGGCGGGCGTCTCGATACGGTGCTGGGTCGGCTGAGGCGTGGTGAGGCGTTGGGTACGCTGTTGTTACCGGACCAGGGTCGGATGGCGGCCCGCAAACAGTGGCTGGCCAGTCATTTGCAGACCCGTGGTCAGCTTATGCTGGATGAAGGGGCTGTTCGTGTGCTCTGTCAGGGCGGCCGAAGTCTGTTGCCGGTGGGGATCAAGTCCGTCTCTGGCAAGTTTCGTCGCGGTGAGATGGTGTCCTGTACTGATGTGTCTGGCCGGGAGGTTGCCCGCGGGCTGGTGAATTACGATGCGGACGAGGCGAGGGCGATCGCCGGGCGTTCCAGTGACCGCATTGCTGACGTGCTGGGTTATATTTCTGATGATGAAATGATCCACCGGGACAATCTGGTGATCGTCTGAGCGGGCGTCTCACGAAGATGAATGGCAGGCATAAAAAAACCGGCTCCCGGAGCCGGTTTTTTGCGCAGGCGCGGAAATGCTCAGGCTGACTTCAGGCCTTTGATGCGGGCAACCATGCGGCTTTTCTGGCGAGCAACCTTGTTCTTGGTGAAAATGCCTTTGTTCACCATGCTGTCGATGATGGGCTGGCACTGTTGAAAAGCCGCCTGGGCTTCTTCGTAGTTGCCGGCTTCGATCTTGGCACTGACTTTCTTCATGTACGTGCGCGCCATGGAACGCAGGCTGGCGTTGTGCTTGCGGTTCTTTTCGTTCTGACGTGCGCGCTTTTTGGCTTGCGGGGAATTTGCCACCGTGTAACTCCTGAAAATCTTGAATTCGTTGCTGAAAATTCGCGTGCGCGCCAAATTCCAGCGCGTCGAAATAAATGACGCGGAACTATGCCGCCAAAGGCCCTGAATGTCAAGGGAACGGTGATCAACTCCTCGACGCAGAGACCGGGTTTATACGATCGCCGGATCGTTGTGTGATAAACTCCGCCGGTCTGCGGATACGCGTGTCCCCAGATGCCCGGCGCTTGCTTATGGCGGGCGCACCAGATTCTCTTCTTTCAGTGTGGGCTCCGACCACTTCTATGTCACACGATACCAAGACCTCCGATCAGTCTGTCGGGTCGGAACCGGCTCCCGCGCCGGGCTTGTTGCGCTCCTCCGGGTTGGTGGGGCTGATGACCCTGTTGTCACGGGTGCTCGGATTGATCCGGGACATGGTCATCGCGCGCTATTTTGGCGCCGGCACCGGCGCAGATGCCTTCTTTGTAGCATTTAAAATACCGAATTTTCTCCGTCGCCTGTTCGCCGAGGGCGCGTTTGCCCAGGCGTTTGTGCCGGTACTGTCATCCTATCGGGAGCAGAAATCCCTTGCCGATGTGAACCGGTTGGTGAACGCCGTTGCCGGCTCGCTCGGTATTGTTTTGCTGGGCGTGACGCTGGTGGCAATGCTGGGCGCGCCGGTGCTGACCGGCCTGTTTGCGCCGGGCTTTCTTGATGATGCGGAAAAATTTTCCCTCGCCAGCGACATGCTGCGAATCACCTTTCCCTATCTGTTGCTGATTTCATTAACCGCCTTTGCCGGGGCCATCCTGAACAGCTATGACCGGTTCGCCGTTCCTGCGTTTACCCCGGTGCTGCTGAATCTGGTGATGATCGGAGCGGCCATTTTTGTGTCCCCGTTAATGAGCACGCCGGTGATGGCGCTGGCCTGGGGCGTTTTCGTCGCCGGCGCTTTGCAGCTGTTTTTCCAGTTGCCGTTCCTGATGCGGCTGGGGCTGCTGCCTCGGCCAACGGTGGACTACCGGCATGAGGGGGTCAGGCAGGTCCTTCGACTGATGGCGCCGGCAATTTTCGGGGTATCGGTCAGTCAGATCAATCTGCTGCTGGATACGGTTCTGGCGTCGTTCCTGCAAACCGGGAGCGTGTCCTGGCTGTACTATTCCGACCGCCTGTCAGAGTTACCGCTCGGTGTCTTCGGCATTGCCATCGCCACGGTAATTTTGCCGAATCTGTCGCGCAAACACGCTGCGGCGTCCTCGGCCCAGTTCAGTGCCACGCTGGACTGGGCGGTGCGTGCCGTGTTGCTGATTGGCCTGCCGGCCGCGCTGGCGCTGATTCTGCTGGCCAAGCCGCTGATAGCGACGCTGTTCTACTATGGTGAGGTAACCCAGACCGATGTCATGATGTCGGCCCGGAGCCTCGTGGCTTATGCGGTGGGGCTGCTGGCCTTCATGCAGATCAAGGTGCTGGCACCGGGCTTCTTTGCCCGCAAGGACACCCGCACACCGGTTAAAATCGGCATCGTGGCGATGGTCGCTAATATGGTGTTCAACCTGATCCTGGTGGTGCCTCTGGCCCATGCCGGTCTGGCTCTGGCGACATCGCTGTCGGCCTGGCTCAATGCCGGGCTGCTGTGGTGGATACTGCGTCGGGACGGGGCGTGGCAGGCCCAGCCTGGCTGGCTTCGGTTCGGCGGGCAACTGGCGGTTGCCAATATAGCGCTGGCGGCGGTCATTCTGTACCTGCGTGGGCCGTTTGACCACTGGGTATTGGCCGGCGGGATGCAGCGGTCTGCGGACATGGCACTGATCGTGGTCGGAGGTGGGCTGGTCTACTTTGTGACGCTCGCCCTGGCGGGGGTGCGACTCCGGCACTTCCGGCTTCGCTGAATGACCGTTTCCCGGGAACCGCTGATGAGCTTCCGTATGTGTCCGCAAGACCTGAAAGGTGCAGTAGCAAGGCAGCGCCTTCCTTGTCATCCCGGTTTGCGGCAGCCAGTCCGGATAAGTTGTTTGTCCCTTATCGCCATGGGTCAAATGGGTTACAATCGCGTGTTTTCTCGCCGGAGTCTGTAAGAGACTTGATCAGAGGTTCCCCAACCTGCGACGGAGTGTTAGCGTTCAATGCGGTTGATTCGAGGCCTGACTAACCTGCAGCGGCTGTCAAACCGGGCGGATTCCCCGTTGGGGGAAGGGTGCGTGGCGACCATTGGTAATTTTGATGGCGTACACCTGGGGCATCAGACCATTATTGAACAGGTGAAAGAGCAGGCCCGGGCACGGTCGCTGCCCTCTGTGGCGATGATTTTCGAGCCTCAGCCCCGGGAGTTTTTTCAGGGCGCTGAGGCGCCACCCCGGGTAATGGGTTTTCGACAGAAAGTGGAAGCGCTGGCGGAACTCGGCGTCGAGATAATCCTGTGTATACGCTTTGACGACAGTTTCCGGCAATACTCGGGCATGGGTTTTATTGAAGATTTGCTGATCAAGGGCCTGCGCGTTCAGCATCTGGTGGTTGGCGATGATTTCCGCTTTGGCTGTGACCGGTCCGGCGATTTCGAACTGCTGCGCCGGGTCGGACGCCGGGTCGGATTTGGCGTTGAAAATACCCGCACCGTTGAGGTGTCAGGTGAGCGAGTCAGCAGTACTCGTATCCGTCAGGCGCTAGCGGGCAACCAGTTGTCGCTTGCTGAGGCACTGCTGGGTAAGCCGTTCACGATTAAAGGGCGGGTCGTTTACGGTCGGCAGCTTGGTCGTGAAATCGGTGCGCCCACAGCTAACATACGGCTGGCTCAGCGCTCCGCCCTGAGAGGGGTTTATGTGGTGTCGGTCATTACTGATGGGGATGACCGTTACGACGGGGTGGCTAATATCGGGCTGAGGCCCACGGTAGATGGTCGCCGGCCGTCACTTGAAGTGCACCTGTTCGACTTTGCTGGCACACTATACGGGCAGCGTCTGCGGGTCACCTTCCGGCATCCGCTGCGAGACGAAGTGCGTTTCGAATCCATTGAAGCCCTGAAAGCCCAGATTGAGCAAGACATGAACGATGCGCGCCGCTGGCTGTCCGGCCAGCGAGCCCGGCATGCCGACTGATCCCCAGGATTGACGACAGAGCACCCGAAGAGACCCCATGAGCGATTACAAGCATACCCTGAACCTTCCGGAAACGGCCTTTCCCATGCGCGGCAATCTCGCCAGGCGTGAGCCCGAGATGCTCAAGCGCTGGCAGGACCTGGATGTCTACGGCAAGCTGCGTGAGGCGCGCGCCGGACGGGAGAAATTCATTCTGCACGACGGCCCTCCCTACGCCAATGGCAGCATTCATATCGGGCATGCGGTTAACAAGATTCTCAAGGATATGATCGTCAAGTCCCGCAGTTTTATGGGTTACGACGCTCCGTACGTGCCGGGGTGGGACTGCCATGGTCTGCCAATCGAGCACAAGGTCGAGCAGGAGATCGGTAAAGCCGGCGTGAAAGTGGATTTCAAAACTTTCCGCCAGGCCTGTCGTGATTACGCGACCAAACAGATTGCCGGGCAGAAGGAGGATTTTATCCGGCTGGGTGTGATGGGGCAGTGGGATAAACCCTATCTGACCATGGACCCCAGAGTGGAGGCCGATATTATTCGTGCCCTGGGTCAGATCGTGGCCAATGGCCACCTGATGCGCGGTTACAAGCCGGTCTACTGGAGTGTGGTCGGCCAGTCCGCGCTGGCCGAAGCGGAAGTCGAATATCAGGACAAGACGTCCACCCAGATCGACGTACGGTTTACCGTGTCCGAGCCGAGGAAGGCCCTCCAGGCGTTTGGTACTGATCAGGGCGAGGGCGATGTGTCAGTCGTTATCTGGACCACGACGCCCTGGACCATTCCGGCCAACCAGGCCGTCTCCCTGAATGGCGAGTTTGACTATGCGCTGGTGCAGGCGGACCTGGGGCCCGGTCCCGAACGGCTGATTCTCGCCGCCGATATGGTCGAAGGCATCATGGAGCGCTGGTCCGCCCAGACCTACCAGATACTGGCCACGTGTAAAGGCGCAGAACTTGAGCATCTGGCGTTGCAACATCCGTTCTACGACAAACAGGTGCCGCTGATACTCGGTGATCATGTCTCCGCTGACGCCGGTACCGGCGCCGTGCATACCGCGCCGGACCACGGAGTGGAGGATTTTGTCGTGGGCAAGGCGTACGGCATTGGCACCCTCAATAGGGTGCAGGCGGATGGCACCTACACCCGGGCCGCTGGCGAACTGGCCGGTATTCACGTCTATAAGGCGGACGAACCGGTCTGTGAGGCACTGACCCGCGAAGGTAAACTTGTTCACGCGGAAAAATTCCGCCATAGCTATCCGCATTGCTGGCGGACCAAAACCCCGCTGATCTATCGCGCTACGCCCCAGTGGTTCATCAGTATGGATCAGAACAATCTGCGCCGGGATGCCCTGGAAGCGATCAAGGGCGTGCGCTGGATACCGGGCTGGGGGCAGAGCCGGATCGAGGCCATGTTCGAACAGTCGCCGGACTGGTGTATCTCCCGGCAGAGAACCTGGGGTGTGCCGATTGCCCTGTTTATTCACAAGCAGACGCAGGAACTGCATCCGCAGACTGATCGGCTGATAGAAGCGGTGGCTCAGCAGGTCGAGGAGGGCGGTATTGACGCCTGGTACGAGCTGGACGCAACGGACCTGCTTGGTGAAGAAGCCGAGCTTTATGAGAAAGTAACAGACACCCTGGATGTCTGGTTCGATTCCGGGGTTACCCATGCCACGGTACTGCGCAAGCGGCCTGAGCTGGGGCAGTTTCCGGCGGACATGTATCTGGAAGGGTCTGATCAGCATCGCGGCTGGTTCCAGTCGTCGCTCAAAACGTCCATCGCGATCAATGGAGTGGCCCCTTACAAGCAGGTTTTGACCCACGGTTTCACCGTGGACGGCAAGGGCCTGAAGATGTCCAAATCGGTGGGCAATGTCATAGCCCCCCAGGAGGTCATGAATGAGCTGGGTGCGGATATCCTGCGCCTGTGGGTCGCTGCGACCGACTACAGTGGCGAGATGACCGTGTCCAGGGACATTCTCAAGCAGACCGCCGATGGTTACCGGCGGATCCGGAATACCGCGCGATTCCTGCTCAGCAATCTGAACGGGTTTGACCCGGCGCAGCATTTGGTGGCACCTGAGGACATGCTGGCACTCGATCGCTGGATGGTGGACCGCGCGCTGGCGCTACAGGATGAACTGAGCGAGGACTTCCAGAACTGCAGCTTCCTGAAGATCTACCAGAAAGTGTACAACTTCTGTGAAGCGACCCTGGGCGGCTTCTTCCTCGATATCATCAAGGATCGTCAGTACACCACCCAGGCTGACAGCCTGGCGCGTCGCTCGTGCCAGACGGCTCTGTACCATGTGGCGGAAGCACTGGTGCGCTGGATTGCACCGATTCTCAGCTTCACTGCCGATGAGATCTGGCAGCACCTGCCGGGTCAGCGTGGTGACAGCGTGTTTTACGAAACCTGGTATGCCGGCCTGACCGCACTGCCGGCGTCGGAGACCATGGGGCGGGAATTCTGGCGGCGGATCTACAGCGTCAAGGAAGCGGTCAACAAATGCCTGGAAGATGCACGGGGCCGGGGTGAGATCAAGGGCTCCCTGAGCGCCGAAGTGACCCTGTACTGCGATCAGACCCTGGCGGTCGATCTGCAGGCTCTGGGCGAAGAGTTGCGTTTCGTGCTGATTACGTCGGAAGCCACCGTCAAATCGCTCGACGAAGCTGGCGACACCGCGCCCAGTGGGCTTGATGGTCTGGCCGTGAAAGTGGTCCCGGCCCGTAATGCCAAGTGCGAGCGTTGTTGGCACCACCGTGCCGATGTGGGTAAAAACACCCGGTATCCGGATCTTTGCGGTCGTTGTGTGGACAACGTCGAAGGACCGGGCGAAGTACGGGTATACGCCTGATGAATCAGACCGTGGCGGATAGGGCATCCGGTGGTTCATGCCTGCGCTGGCTCTGGTTGGCGCTGGTAGTGGTTCTGGTGGATCAGGGCAGTAAGGTACTGGCCAGCGCAATGCTGACCTATGGCGAGCCACTCCCGGTCATGCCGTTGTTCAACCTGACACTGTTGCACAACACTGGTGCCGCGTTCAGCTTTCTGGCAGGGGCATCCGGGTGGCAGCGCTGGGTATTTGTGGCGCTTGCAATGGTGGTCAGCGTGGTACTGATCCGGTGGCTGGCAACGCTCAGTCGTCACGAAACCTGGTTGGCTGTGGCCATTGCACTGATCCTCGGCGGCGCGCTGGGTAATGTGTACGATCGTGTCGTCCACGGTTATGTCGTTGATTTTATTCACGTGTACTGGGGAGATCACCATTTTCCGGCCTTTAATCTGGCGGATTCGGCGATAACATCAGGGGCGGTAATGATGATCGTTGATATGTTTCGCAAGCCCGCGGGGGAATCAAACAGAGGAGATAATGCCTGATGGGTCAGTTCGCGGTTGATAAAGGCACCCGGGTGACTCTGAACTTTGCCCTGAAATTCGAGGACGGACAGGAGATCGACTCTACGTTCGATAAATCGCCTGCGACCCTGGACATTGGCGACGAGAATCTGCCGGAGAATTTTGAAGCGTATCTGTTCGGCATGACCGCCGGCCAGACTGCCCGTTTTGAAGTGCCGCCGGAAAAAGGCTTTGGTCAGCACAATCCCAGTAACGTGCAAATGTTCAAACGTTCGGATTTCGGCGCCGACATGGTGCTTGAGCCGGGCGTGATGATCTCGTTCGCTGACGCCCGGCAGAGCGAACTTCCCGGCGTGGTCCAGCGTGTGGAAGGTGACCAGGTGACCATTGATTTCAATCACCCGCTGGCAGGGCGTACACTGATATTTGACGTTGAAATTATCGACGTGGTGCTGGCCCGGCCGGCCCACTGACGGACCTCAGGCAGGATCGACTATGCAAATCCGACTGGCTAACCCCCGCGGCTTCTGTGCCGGCGTTGATCGCGCGATCGAAATCGTCAATCGTGCCCTGGATGTGTTCGGGGCGCCGATCTACGTGCGGCATGAGGTCGTTCATAACAAATTTGTGGTGAATAATCTGCGTGAGCGCGGGGCGGTTTTTGTCGATGAGCTGCACGAAGTGCCGGATGACCAGTTGGTGATTTTCAGCGCGCATGGCGTGTCCCAGGCTGTGCAGCGGGAAGCGGAGAGTCGGGGGCTGAAAGTCTTTGACGCCACCTGTCCGCTGGTCACCAAAGTGCACCTGGAAGTGATGCGCTACAGTCGTGATGGCCACGAATGCGTGTTGATCGGTCATCACGGTCACCCGGAGGTCGAGGGTACGATGGGCCAGTATGATAGCCGTAATGGCGGGCGCATTTATCTGGTAGAGAATGAGGCTGATGTCGACCAGTTGTCTGTCGCCGACCCCACGAAACTGGCTTACGTGACCCAGACCACCTTGTCCATGGATGACACCGCCAAAGTGATTGATGCGCTGCGGGCCCGGTTTCCGGCTATTCAGGGCCCCCGCAAGGACGATATCTGCTACGCCACCCAGAACCGCCAGGATGCGGTAAAGCAACTTGCCGGTGACTGCGACCTGATGCTGGTGGTGGGTTCACCGAACAGCTCTAACTCCAACCGT
>JASBRL010000030.1 GCA_030149475.1 Marinobacter sp. | reverse complement strand
GTAGTTGGCAACCGATTTTTCAATGGCCTTGCGTGCGGCAGCGGCGTCGTCCCAGCCTTGCACCTTGACCCATTTACCGGCTTCCAGAGTCTTGTAGTTCTCGAAGAAGTGCTGGATCTGGTCCCGTAGCATTTGCGGTACGTCATTGATGTCCTGCACGTCCGTGTAGGCTTTGGTGAGCTTATCGTGAGGTACGGCAACCAGCTTGGCATCGCCGCCGGCTTCGTCTTCCATGTTCAGCACACCCACCGGGCGGCAGCGAATGACTGACCCGGCCTGGACCGGGTAGGGGGTGATGACCAGCACGTCCAGTGGGTCGCCATCGTCGGCCAGGGTGTGGGGAATAAAGCCGTAGTTGGCCGGGTAGAACATGGGTGTGGCCATAAAGCGGTCGACCAGCAGCGCACCCATGTCCTTGTCGATTTCGTATTTGACCGGAGAACTGTTCGCCGGGATTTCAATCGCAACGTAGATATCATCGGGCGGATTTTTGCCAGCAGGGATGTGTTCGAAATTCATGAGCGTTCCTTCTTTGCGGTCAACGTTAACGATCAATAAAAGTGGGCGCAATTATACGGCGTTCCGGTGCTGATCGAAACTCGTTCATCGTGAATACCCGCTAATGAATGGTCAATGTTCTCCGCAGGACGTCATCACAGTCCCATCTGCTTGCCGATCAGCTCCTTCATGATTTCGGTGGTGCCGCCCCCGATGGACAGGATCTTGCCGTCCCTGTACAGGCGCTCCACCACGCTTTCACGCATGTAGCCCATGCCACCGTGTAACTGAACGGCTTCCCGCGTGACCTTTTCGCAGACCTCGGTGGCGAAATTCTTGGCCATGGCTACCTGTTTGATGGGGTGCTTGCCCGCCTGCATCAACGCGGCACAGCGATAGGTGTATTCGCGGGCGATCTCAACTTGCGTGGCCATCTCAACCAGGGTATGACGGGTCACCTGAAAGGCGCTGACCGGTCGACCGAAGGCCTGGCGTCGTTGGGTGTAATCGAGCGTTGCCTCCAGGGCGAGCTGGGCCGTCATGTAACCCATGATCGCCAGCATCAGTCGTTCCTGCAGGAAATTGGCCATGATCGCCATAAAGCCGGCGTTTTTGGCGCCTATGAGGCGGTTGGCCGGCACCCGGCAATCCTCGAAAAACAGTTCTGCGGTGTCACTGGCCCACCAACCCATTTTTCGCAGTTTGCGGCCGGTCGTGAAACCGGGCGTGTCGCGGTCTATGAGTAACAGGCTGATGCCGCCGTGGCCCGGCCCGCCGGTGCGAACGGCAACCGTGTAATGGTCGGCCCGATGACCACTGGTGATGAAGGTTTTACTGCCGTTGACAATGTATTCGCCGCCATGGCGCTCGGCGCGGGTACGGAGGCTGGCGACATCGGAGCCGCCGCCGGGTTCGGTAATGGCCAGCGCAGCAATGGCCTCGCCCCGAAGGACTGCGGGCACAATCCGCTGCCGAAGTTCCTCCGGTCCTCCTTTTACCAGCGGCGGCAGGCCAATATCGAGCGAGCCCAGGCTGGCCACCAGGCCGCCTGAGGTAGAGCGCATCAGCTCCTCGGATACCGCCACCTTGAGAAAGATATCGCCTTCGCCGGTGCCGCCAAGTTCTTCTGGAAAGCCGATGCCCAACAGGCCAGCGTCACCCGCCCGGCGATACAGAGAGCGCGGAAACTCGCCGGCTTCCTCCCAGTCATCGATGTGTGACGTTACATGGGCCGCCAGAAACTGGCGCACCGTCTGGCGCGCCAGGGCATGGGTTTCGTTGAAATAGTCGGACACGGGCAGCCACCTGAGTTGGATCGTTACGGTGCCAGTGTCTCCGATCCCGCGTTACCAAGCAAGCGCTTGGTATGTCTTGTGAGGCCGTTCCAGAACCGCCGGTCAGATGCCTTTGCGGGCAATACTCTCGACACCTTTGGCCGAGCCCAGTAGCAGCAGGTCAGCGGGGCGACGGGCGAACAGTCCGTTGGTGACCACGCCGACGATCTGATTCAACTTTTCTTCCATCATGATCGGACGCGACAGATCCAGATTGTGGATATCGATGATGATGTTGCCGTTATCCGTGACCACGCCCTCACGGTAGACCGGGTCGCCGCCGAGCTTGACGATTTCGCGGCCGACGTGACTGCGCGCCATCGGAATGACTTCGACCGGCAGCGGGAAGTCGCCCAGTACGTTCACCAGTTTGGATTCGTCGGCAATGCAGATGAAGGTCTTTGCGACTTCGGCCACGATTTTTTCGCGGGTCAGGGCAGCGCCGCCGCCCTTGATCAGTTCCAGTCGCTTGTTGGTCTCATCGGCCCCGTCGATGTAAAATTCCAGGGCTTTGGTGTTGTTGAGTTCGTACACCGGAATGCCGTGGCCGCGGAGGCGTTCGGCTGTTGCCTCCGAACTGGCGACCGCACCGTCGAAACGGGATGTGATGCCGGCCAGCAGGTCGATGAAAAAATTGGCGGTGCTGCCGGTGCCCACCCCCACAATACTGTCGTTGTCGAGCCTTGGCGCAATGTAGTCCAGTGCGGCTTTGGCCACGGCCTGCTTCATTTCATCCTGATTCATGGTGTCTGCTCCGCGTTGGTGGGGTGTATTCGGCCCGTGCCTGCCCGGCAAGCGATTATACGCTGCTGACCGGTGTGGTTATAGACGACAGGGCGCCAATCTTTCTACACTGTGGGTTTTCCCTCAACATTGTCGGGCCATTCCGGCTGAACCGGCCCGCCGTGTCTTCACCTGGATCGAGAGACTATGCCGCAACGCTACATCAAAAAAATCCTTGATGCCCGGGTCTACGATGTGGCCATCGAGACGCCATTGACTGACGCTCGCAGTCTGTCCAAACGCCTGAACAACCGGGTGTTGCTCAAACGGGAAGACCTGCAACCGGTCTTTTCGTTCAAGATCCGGGGAGCCTACAACCGCATCGCCCAGTTGTCGGAAGAGCAGAAGGCGAAGGGCGTCATCACCGCTTCAGCCGGCAATCATGCCCAGGGTGTGGCGCTGGCGGCCAAAAAGCTTGGTATCAAGGCCATCATCGTGATGCCGCAGACCACGCCGGAGATCAAGGTCAACTCGGTGCGCGGTCACGGTGCCAGGGTGGTGCTCAAGGGCGATGCCTTTGATGCGGCAGCGGCCCACACCCGCGAGTTGGTGGAGAAGCACGGCTACACCTACATCCCGCCTTTTGACGACCCGGACGTGATCGCGGGTCAGGGGACGGTCGCCATGGAAATGATGTGGCAGTTTACCCAGCCCCTGCGAGCCGTCTTCATCCCGGTGGGTGGCGGCGGGCTGATCGCCGGTATGGCCGCCTACATCAAATACCTTCGCCCGGAAATTCGTGTCATTGGTGTCGAACCGGAGGATTCCAACTGCCTACAGGCTGCGCTGGCGGCGGGTGAGCGTGTGGTTCTCGATGAGGTCGGTATTTTCGCGGACGGCGTAGCGGTCAAGCAGATCGGCGAGCATACCTGGGATATCTGCAAGGACCATGTGGATGAGGTGATCACTGTCTCCACGGATGAGATCTGCGCGGCGATCAAAGACGTTTTTGACGATACACGATCCATCTCCGAGCCCGCCGGTGCCCTGTCTGTGGCCGGGCTCAAAAAATACGTGGCCCGGGAAGGCATTGAGGATGAAAATCTCGCCGCCGTTCTCAGCGGTGCAAACATGAATTTTGACCGCCTCCGTTATATTTCCGAGCGTACCGAAATTGGTGAAAAGCGCGAGGCCATTCTGGCTGTCACTATTCCCGAGCAGCCGGGGGCCTTCAAAACCTTCATCAATGCCCTGCACAAGCGCAGTATCACGGAGTTCAACTACCGGTTTGCCAGCACCGAGGAGGCGCGGATCTTCGTGGGCATCCAGGTAGCTGCCGGCGGCCATGGTCGTGATGAGCTGGTGCAGGAACTTCGTGAGGGCGGTTATGCGGTGGTCGACCTGACCGACAGTGATCTGGCCAAACAGCACATTCGCCACATGGTCGGGGGGCACGCGCCGACGGTTGGTAACGAGCAGGTCTACCAGTTCCAGTTTCCTGAGCGCCCGGGCGCATTGCTCAAGTTCCTGATGTCGCTGGGAACCCGGTGGAACATCTCGATGTTTCACTATCGCAACCACGGTGCGGCCTACAGTAGGGTGCTGATGGGCGCGCAGGTCGATCGGGACGAGACGGATGCCTTCGAGGCCATGCTGGACAAGGTCGGGTTCCGCTACGAAAACGTGACCGATAACGAAGCCTACCGCCTGTTTCTCGGCGCAGGGAACGGCCAGCCCTGACAGGTTGTGAGCCGCCCGCTCAGACAGGTTGGGTGGCGACGCACATTACCGGATTTTAACCTGTCAAAAATTGTAAAAAAGCAGATGCGTGTTACTCTTTTAGCAGTTTCTACGAACCCCGTAATAGTTCACTGATTTCCATCGCTTTAACGGTGATTGCCCCCGGAGAACAGCCTTAATGGAACGTAAGCCTGATATGATTCGAGTTGTGGTGATAATTTTCACCATTGGCCTCGTAATTACCGGTTTCAGTTCTATCCAG
>JASBRL010000027.1 GCA_030149475.1 Marinobacter sp. | reverse complement strand
TCGCTGTCACTGGAGATCAGTGCAAAGGCGTCAAACTTGCGGGAATACAGCAGGTCCATGGCATCGATGATCAGCGAGGCGTCGGTCGCATTTTTGCCACGGGTGTAGGCGAATTGCTGCACGGGCTGGATGGCCAGTTCGTTGAGCTGGGTTTTCCAGTTCTTGAGGGAGTCGATGGACCAGTCGCCGTAGGCCCGTTTGATGACAACGTGGCCATGGGAGGACAACTCCTCGATGATCAACGGCAGTTTGGTGAGCTGCGCATTGTCCGCATCGATCAGTACGGCAATCTTCTTGTGCTGATCCAGATCTTTCATGTCCGCCCTTACCTGTTATGTTAATGACATTACCCTACGGCCTATGGTCGGCCCGGAACAAGCAGCGTGCGAGACCAGACAACCAAGTGGTTGTTTTTGGCTGACTTTAATCCTGCAGGCTGGCTCTCAACTCCTTAAAAAACGCATCAGTGCGTTCACGAATGGCCTGCAGCGTCGCTTTCCACTCGGGCTGATAGTGGTCAAACGCCTTATCGCTCAATCGGGCGAGTTTGTCACTGGCTTGTGCCAGGGCGCTGGAGCTGTCAGCCAGTGTCTGGAAATCCGGATCGTCAAGCCGGGCACGGCTCTGATGCAGGCTGGCGGCGGTCTGTTGCAGTGCCTGACGATCGGCCGCCGGGGCCTGCCGGTTTTGGTTCAGGGCTTCCTGCACGGACCGTTCGAGCGTTTTCATGAACGCCTGAAGCGCCTCAGCATATTTCTCGATGGCCTGTTCGGCCTGACGACCGGCCTGGGCGGAAAAGGCCTGAAACTCCCGGGAAAACTCGTTCATCTGTCGGCTCAGATCGTCAGATGAGCGGTTGAAGCTGGCAGTAATCCGGTCCCCCAGGTCACTGAGCTGGCCGATCAGCCCGCTCAGGGGCGACGGGTGCATGACAGCCTCACCGGTTCGCTTGTAGTCCACCAGCCAGTGGTCGTTCTGGCGAACCAGATAGGTGGTGATGGTCATCGGCCTGTCGTTGGCAGCAGCACCGGCCGGCAGCTCGGTGACCACGGTAGCCTGATCCTTATCCATCACCACCCGGCCGAAGCTGGGTACGGTGTCGGTCCAGGTACGGGCGTAGCCATCGTATCCCGACACCCCGGAGAGAGTTGACAGATCTGCCACGTCGCCCGCATCGTTAGCCACCATGGCCTTCCAGAAAGCTGTTGTGGTTTCCAGGGGCGTTTCCGGCCGGCTACAGCCAGCCATTGCCCCCAGCAGCAGCGACATCGCGATACCCTTCAATAGCACCTTCATCATCGGCTTTCTCTTTCCGTCATCTATCCGTCAGGCACCGGTGGCAACAACGGCCTGATCCGGGGCTATTGTAACCAGTCTGCCTGACCCGGAGATACCCCGGGTCGCGCACTGAACCATCCATCCGCCTGACAACTCTGTCATAAATCTCTGTCACAAAAATGACATGAGACAGTCGTATTGTTAGCGCCTGCGTCCTGACCGGGAGATGTCGCTTGTCTATCCGTCTGAAGGTTATACTGCTGCTGACTCTGTCTATGCTGCTGGCCCTGCTTATCAGCTTGCTGGCTCTGTTCGGCTCAGACCGTGTAATGGAACAATCGCTGCAGTCAAATAGCGCGGCCAGGGTAACGCAGACGTTGTCACGGGCCCTCGCACGGGCCACTACAACCATCAAGGCAGACCCGATCATGCCTGAGACAGCAACGCTGCTGACGCAGGTAAACGACGATCTGAAGGCCAGCTTTGAGGCTGCCCGAACGGCGCTTGCCGCCAGCCATCAGCCGAAGGTGATCCAGGCCATCGAGACGACTGCCTCGGCGTGGGCCGATTATTACCAGCAAAGCCTGGCCCTGAGCAAAATGGCAGAGACCGATCCCGCCTCGGCACTGGGCATGATCGAGAGCGTCTACCAGTCCCGTTTCGTTCCCTTGCAGGCGTCGTTTAACACAGCGATTGACATGGCCTCAGCCTACGGCAACAGCCTGACAGAGGGTATTGTGGTCGACCTGCGCAGTCTGCGGCAGCGCATTCTGGTAGCGCTGGCGGCTACAGCCGCAGTGCTGTTGGTACTGGTCAGTGTCGTTGTTGTGCGCATGAAGCGATCAGTATCGACGTTCCAGCGGCATTCAGAGCGACTGGTCAAAGGGGATCTGACGAGCCGGTTTAACGACCGGGGCAAGGATGAGATCAGCACCATCGGCGGGGCGGTCAATCACTTCCTCGACCTGTTCGCGACCACGTTAAAATCTGTTCGCGCTGCCGCTGACCAGAACGACGCGGTAGTGACCCATCTACAACAGGTGACCGCTGAAACTGACCGCCACATCGGGACACAGGCAAGCGAAACACAGCAAATGCAAGAAGCACTCGAGCAACTGAGTCTCAGCTTTCGTGAGGTGGCGGAAAAATCGGCCAGGGCCAGCGACACCGCCGCCGATGGTGAACGGATCATCGGTCAGGGCAGCGCCATGGGTGACACGACCCGGAACGCATTGGAGTCCATTGACACCACCGTGACCGCCAGTGGAACCCTGGTCGACGAACTCAGCAAAGCCATCACCGAGGTGGCCTCGGTCACCCGGGCCATTCATGACATTTCCGAACAGACCTCACTGCTGGCACTGAATGCGGCGATCGAGGCCGCCCGGGCCGGCAACCATGGCCGGGGTTTCGCGGTCGTTGCCGATGAGGTCAAGCAGTTGGCAGACCGGACCCGGTCACTGACCGCGGATATCACCTCGATCGTCAATACCGTTCAGACGAGCACCCGCAGTGTGCACAGCAGTCTTGAAGAGGCACGCAGTGCCGTAGCTACGGGTGTCGCGTCCGGAAATGCCATGGGTGAACTGCTCGAACAGATGAATCACTCCATCCAGTCAGTCACGGCCATGCTGCGGGATGTGGCTACGTCCACCGAGGAACAGTCTGCGGTTGCGGTGGATATCAGCGAGCGGATTGAAAGGGTAACCGCCGGTGGCGAACAGATGCAGACACAGATGGGCTCGGTGCTGACCGTCATCGCCAGTCTGGAGCAGGTTAACACTGAGCTGCATCATCACCTGGCAGCTTTTCTGCTGAACGGACAGGCAACGCCGGCCGTTGTCGCAGAACAGACAACGGGTGAGCAGACGAACTGTTATACGCCTTCAGCCAGCATGGCCTGACTGGGGGTAAATGGCGGTCATACCATAAGAGCCCTGGGAAGCGCTGAGTAATTCGGTTACCCCTCCGGTTTCCCTTGTGCAATGCCGGGCCATTAACGCTACCATTATCGAATGACGACCCTCGATAGCAAACAGCCCATGCCCGACAACCAACGCCTGCTGCTGGACAACCAGCTCTGCTTTTCCCTGTATTCCGCCTCGCTGGCCATGACCCAGCTCTACAAGCCTTACCTGGAACCACTCGGCATCACCTACCCCCAGTACCTGATTCTGCTGATTCTGTGGGAGCAGGATGGCCTCGGGCTTAAAGATATCGGCGCTCGCCTGCGACAGAAATCGGGAGCGCTCACCCCGGTGATCAAACGCATGGAAGACGACGGGCTGATTCGGCGTATCCGTCTGCCTGACAATGAACGCCAGCTGGATATCCGCCTGACCGATAAGGGACAGGCACTGCGGGACCAGGCAGCCACCGTGAATCACTGCGTCGCGGAGGCATGTGGCCTGGCAGATTCCGAGTTGCTGGACCTGAAGGAGCGACTGGACCACTTGCGCCAGAATCTTCAGGCCCAGTGATACCGGTTGCGCGATAACAGTTATTGCGATACTATTTAATAACAAGTCGGATCACCGGCTTTTTTATCAACATTATCTTATCGCGATTACTGTTATCGTCATTCTTTGATCGCAAACCAATCAACGAGGAGTTGATCCTATGAGCGCTCTGTATACCGCAACGGCAACATCTACCGGTGGCCGTGACGGCCGGTCCGTATCATCCGACGAAAAACTGGATCTCAAACTGAGCACGCCGAAAGAGCTTGGCGGCGCTGGCGGCGAGGGCACCAACCCCGAGCAACTGTTTGCCTGTGGCTACTCAGCCTGCTTTATTGGCGCCATGAAGCACGTGGCCGGCAGCAAGAAGATCAAACTCGGCAGCGACCCGAAGGTCACCGCCAAAGTGGGTATCGGTGAAAACACCAAAGGCGCGGGTTTTGCCATTGAAGTAGAGCTGCAGGTGGACCTGCCAGGCCTGGACGAGGACACCAAGAAGTCTCTGGTTGAGGAGGCGCATCAGGTCTGCCCTTACTCCAACGCGACCCGTGGTAACGTCGACGTTAAACTGGTCCTTCTGTAGGCTACAGAGACGCCAATCGGCCAGGCAATGGTACTTGGGTAGCGTTTTTGGCGCGGGAACACTACCAAAGAGGCGGAGTAATCACGCTGGCCTGGCCGTAAACCAAGCCAGCGTTTGTTCAGGCGTCGAGCAGTTCGATCCAGTGCTGGACCGGCACCTCGGCTTTGGTGCCCAGATGCAACTGGCAGCCTATGTTGGCGGTCACGATCCGGTCCGGCTGGTCGACGGTCAGCGCCTTGAGCTTGTTGCTCAGCAGTTTCTGGCTGAGCTCCGGCTGCAGCACCGAATAGGTACCTGCGGAGCCGCAACAGAGGTGTTTATCCCGGGTCTCGGCCAGATCGACGCCCGCCTTGCGAAGCACCTGCTCGACAACGCCGTTCTGCTTCATGGCGTGCTGCAGGGTGCAGGGACAGTGAAACGCCACCTTGCCAGGGCTCTGCTCAAGCTTGAGGGGTGACAGATCCTGCTCCAGCAGGAACTCGCCGAGGTCTTTGGTCAACTCGCTGACTTTGCGGGCCTTGTCGGCGTAGACAGGATCATCGCGCAGCAGGTGGCCATAGTCCTGGACCATGGCGCCACAACCGGACGCAGTCATGATGATGGCTTCCGCTCCAGCCTCGATAGCCGGCCACCAGGCGTCGATGTTGCGACGCATATACTCCAGACCTTCATCGTGGGCCGACAGATGATAACTGACGGCACCGCAGCAACCCGCTTCGGGGGCTTCCACCAGGGTAATTCCGAGTCGGTCCAGTACCCGCGCGGCAGCGGCGTTGGTGCCCGGCGTTGCTGAGGGCTGAACGCAGCCTGCCAGTGCCATCACAACCCGATTATGATGCCCGGTCGGCCAGCGTCCCGCCGTGCGCCTGGGAGGAACTTTGGTTTTCAGGGCCGGCGGCAATACCGGCTGGAAGAATTGTCCCAGGCCAAGCAGAAAGCCGAACAGGCGGCTATTGGGCAACACCCGGCGCAGCCCCCAGCGCATGAAACGCTCGCGGGCCGGTCGCTGGAGACTCTCGGTCTGCTCCATGAAGCCACGACTGATATCGATCAGGCGACCATACTCAACCCCGGAGGGACACGTGGTCTCGCAACTGCGACAGGTCAGGCAACGATCCAGGTGATCGCGCGTTTTACTGGTCACGTCGCCGCCTTCGAGAAACTCCTTCATCAGATAAATGCGCCCACGGGGACCGTCGCGCTCATCGTTGAGTTCCTGATAGGTGGGGCAGGTCGCCGTGCAAAAGCCGCAGTGAACACAACTGCGAAGGATTGCTTCGGCTTCCTGACCTTCAGCGGTGTTCTTGAATTGTTGAACGAGATTGGTCTGCATGAGTTACCTGCTATTACATCCAGCTGTATAAACGTCCGGGATTAAAAAGGCCATCCGGATCAAAAGAGCGCTTGAGGCGCTGCTGAATCTGCTTGAGTGCGTCGGGCTGGCGATGCATAACCTCGCCCTGGCGATCGCCGCCGCGGAACAGGCTGACCTGTCCGCCTGCCGCGATTGCCAATGCCTCCATGTCCGCCAGGCTGGCGTCGCCGCGGTACCAGCGCTGAGCTCCCGCCCAATCAACCAGCCACGGGCCATCCAGACCGGGATTGGCGGCGGTGGACTTCACCGAGAAGCGCCACAGGGGCGCATCACCCTGGAAAAACTCCAGCTCCTGCTCCCGCAACTGGCGCCAGAAGGCATCGCCCTGCTCCCGGATCTCGCCCGGCCATTTGTCGGCGGTGGCATCAACCGCCGACCGCGCGCCCGAGAGACGCAGGTAAAGCTTGCCATCCAGCCAGCAGGCAGCAGTCAGCGGCTTGGGTTCAGCGGCCCGGGCATTCATGAACCCGACCACGTCCTCCAGCGGCATATCCTGCACCAGGGTCACGCTGGCGGCCGGGCGCGGCAGTACTTTCAGGCTGACCTCGGTGATCACGCCCAGAGTGCCCATGGCGCCGGCCTGAAGGCGGGAGACATCGTAACCGGCCACATTCTTCATCACCTGACCACCAAAGCGCAGATGCTCGCCGGCGCCGTTAAGCAGGCGGATACCCAGTACCTGGTCGCGGATTGAACCGGTCCAGGGTCGGGCAGGCCCGGACTGATTACAAGCGAGCGTGCCGCCGAGCGTGGCGCTGCCACCAAATCGGGGTGGCTCGCTGTAGAGCATCTGGTTGTGCTCGGCCAGCGCTGCATCGATATCGTCCAGGCGGGTGCCCGCCCGGGCGGTCAGCACCAACTCGACCGGCTGATAGTTCACAATGCCGGTATGCTCACCGACGATCAGGGGTTCGCCCTCGGCCACACGACCCATGAAGGTTTTGCTGTTGCCGCCGGTGATGTTCAGTTTCGTGCCCGCTTGACGGGCTGCCAGTATCTGGTCCTGGAGCTGTTTGGACTGATCCGCCATATCAGGCTTCCATTGGTTGTGGCTGGGGTTTGATGGCGCGGTACTCCTGACACTGGCGCAGTGTCGGGACACCCTTACCCGGGTTGAGCGTACCGGCCGGATCAAACGCGGCTTTCAGGGCGTTGAACTGGGCCAGTTCCTCATCGCGGAACTGCACCGCCATCTGCCGGATTTTTTCGATGCCAACACCGTGCTCGCCGGTGATGCAACCACCCACCTCGACGCACAGTTCGAGGATGCTGCTGCCAAAGGCCTCGGTGCGCTCGAACTCACCGGGTACGTTCGCATCGAACAGGATCAGCGGATGCAGGTTGCCATCGCCGGCGTGGAATACGTTCGCCACCCTCAGCTGGAAATGCTCGGACATCTTCTGCATCTCGGTCAACACGTGGGCCAGTTGCCCGCGGGGAATGGTGCCATCCATGCAGTAATAATCCGGGGAAATACGCCCCACGGCCGGAAACGCCGATTTACGGCCTTTCCACAGCAACGCCCGCTCCGTTTCGCTCTGGGAGGTCCGCACGGATGTGGCCCCGAACGACCGGAACAGGTTTTCGGCCTGCTCAATGTGCTCCTGGACTTCCTCGGCGGTACCGTCGACTTCACACAGCAGCAGCGCGGCGGCGTCACGTGGATAGCCCGCCCGGGCAAAGTCCTCTGCCGCGGTAATCGCGTAACCGTCCATCATTTCCAGACCGCCGGGAATAATCCCCTGGGCGATAATGCCGCCGACCGCGTCACCGGCATTCTGGACATTGTCGAAACCGGCCATCACCACCTGGGCTTTTTCCGGTTTGGGCAGCAACTTGACCGTCACCTCGGTAATCACGCCGAGCAGCCCTTCGGAACCGGTCACCAGGGCCAGCAGATCCATGCCGCAGCTGTCGAGCCCTTCACTGCCCAACACCACTTTTTCACCCTCAACGGTGATCATTTCAACACTGAGGATGTTGTGAACCGTCAGGCCGTATTTCAGGCAATGCACGCCGCCGGAATTTTCGGCGACGTTGCCGCCGATCGTGCAGGCAATCTGGGACGACGGGTCCGGTCCGTAATACAGACCAAACTGGGCCGACTCGTCACTGATCGCCAGGTTTCGCACGCCGGGCTGCAACCGGGCAGTGCGCGCCAGCGGGTCAATGTCGAGAATCCGGTTGAACTTGGCCAGCGACAGGACGACGCCCTCTGCGTGAGGCATGGCGCCTGCACTGAGGCCGGTTCCGGCGCCACGGGCGACCACCGGAACGGCATAGCGATGGCAGATCTGCATGACCCGCTGGACCTGCTCAACCGTTTCCGGCAGCACGACCAGCATGGGCATTTCCCGATACATCGACATGCCATCACACTCGTAGGGGCGCAGGGTTTCCTCATCGTCGATGACGTACTCGGGATCGATGAAGTCCCGGAACAGCCCCGCCAGTTCAGCCCTGCCGGGGCTGGCCGATTCTGCGGTTGCAACACTGTCTGTCATAGCATTCCTCTCATCCGGCCACCGCCGGCCATGGTGACTCAGGCGCGATGTGTCTGGAAGTGATCAATACCGGCCTGGGCGCATTCCATATCCTGCTGCGGGGTACCGGAACTGAGACCGATACCGCCCACAACCTGACCATTAACGGCAACAGGCAGGCCGCCGCCCACCACACACAGACGCCCGCCCATCGAGGTGTGAATACCGAACACCAGATTGCCCGGCACGCAGGCCTGATTGTATTCGTGGGTAGCCTTACGGGCGGCGGCGGCCGTGTAGGCCTTGTCCTGGGCGATGGTAATGCTGGTCACCTTGCCACCGTCCATACGCTCGAACGCAACGAGGTTGCCGGACTCGTCGACGATCGCGATGCACATGGGCACGCCAATCTCCCGGGCCTTTTCCGCCGCGCCGTCAATCAGCAGCCGTGCATCAGCCTGATCCAGTCGATTAACCGATAACATGATGCTTCTCCTTTGTATTCAGATTTGAAAAATCGGGTTCAGTTCCCGCCGGGAACTGAACCACTGACGACCACAAACCGACATCCCGCTCACGAGATGCCGGTTCAGGAGTTAGCCGTAAACCAGGCCGGGGAGCCAGGTAATGACCGCTGGGAAAAGGATACAGACTGTCAGGCCCACCGCCTGCAGGAACAGGAAAACCAGGGAAGACCGGAAGATGGTCGCCATGGAGATCTCCGGCGGGCAGACACCCCGGATATAAAACAGGGCATAACCAAAGGGCGGACTGAGGAACGACATCTGCATGTTCACCAGATACAACACCCCGAACCACAGCACCACGCTTTCTCCGGGCACGGCCGGCAGACCGAACAGCCCGTCGAAGGTCAACTGGTTTACGATCGGAACGAATATCGGCACCGCCAGCAGCAGAATGCCGACCCAGTCCAGAAACATGCCCAGAATCACCAGCAGGAACATCAGCAGGAACAGAATGCCGTAAGACGACAGGCCGGTTCCCAGAATGGTGCTGGTAATGAAGTCCTGGCCGCCCTGCAGAATGTAGAAGCCCACAAACACCGACGCCCCGAACATGATCCACAGCACCATGGCCGACGCCTTCGCGGTAGTCACGGACGCATCCTTGAGGGTTTCCACAGACATGGCACCGTGTTTCCAGGCCACCAGCATCGCGCCGAAAGAGCCAATGCCCGCTGCTTCAACCGGTGTGGCGATGCCGCCAAAGAGCAGCCCAAGCACCAGCATCACCAGGAAAATCGGCGCGATCAGGTCTTTCAGCAATACCAGCTTCTTGGCGAAAGACACCCGCTCTTCCATTGGAACTGCCGGGCCGAGCGAGGGGTTAAGCCAGGTACGGATCAACACATAAGCGATGTACATGCCCGACAGCATCAGGCCCGGCACCACCGACCCCAGATACAGCTCACCCACCGATTGCTGGGCCACCACCGCATACAGAATGGCCAGAATCGACGGGGGTATCAGAATACCCAGAGTACCACCAGCCATGATCGAACCGAGCGCAATCTGATGGTCGTAGCCACGCTTGAGCATGGCCGGCAACGCAATAATACCCATGGTCACAACCGCCGCGCCGATCACGCCGACCATGGCGGCCAGAATAGTGGAAGCAATGATGGTTGCTGTCGCCAGGCCACCGCTGAGGCCGCCCATCCATTTGTAGACCACGTTGAACATTTCCTCGATCAGCCCTGCTCGTTCAAGCATGGAGGCCATGAAAATGAACAGCGGAATCGCCGCCAGATCCGAGTTGGTCATCATCGGGAAAATACGGCTGGGAATAATGTTCAGCATCAGGCTGTCGCCGACCAGGTAAACAAACACCACACCCAGCCCACCGGTCACGAAGGCCAGCGGAAGGCCCATCATCAGCAGTACCAGCAGAGATCCGAACATCAGATAGGTCAGTGGCCCGATCGACACGTCCGAGAGGCTGCCCGCAAAGCGGAACAGAAAGTACTCATCACCGTAGGGGTCGTAGAACAGAATGTTAATGACTTCAACCAGGACCATGAACCCGAAGGCCACGGTCGCAATGATCATCAGCCAGGTGCCGAGCTTGCTCAGCAAGGGATTGAAATTGCCGGAATTCAACGTCGTGGTGCTCATGCTGCACGCTCCTGTCCCATGCGGACAAACAGCATGATGTCCTTGATCAGCTTGGAGATACCGGCCAGTAATAGCAGCACGGCGCCCAGGAACATCATTGCCTTGACCGGGTAATACTGGATGCCCCAGGTCTCAACCGTGGTTTCGTGCATGGAAAGCGAATTCATAAAGAAGGTCCAGGAAGTAATCACCAGCGCCAACGAAAAGATGAAGAAAAACATTGATGTGAATATATCCATTCCAATCCGGCCACGCTCAGGCAGCCAGTTGTAGATCACGTCGACCCGCACGTGGGCGCCATGAAGCATGGCGAACGCACCGGCCAGCAGGTATTGCATACCCAGCAACAGGTAACTCGCCTCGCTTACCCAGATGGTCGGCATGTTAAAAATGTAGCGCATCACCACTTCAAAGAAATAGAAGCAGACTGCGTTAACGGTCCAGAAGGATACAAAAACCCCGGACTTTTCACTGGTCCAGTCTATCGCCTGGACAAACCAGTTGCCTTTCAGGTGATAGCGGATAACCGGATCTTCCTCGGCCTGGAGCTCACCCATGACCGGATGGGTTTCGGGGGTTTCGCCCCGCTTCCTGATCCGCCGCCGATCGAGCGCCATCATGATCAACGGCATGACCGCGAGCCAGCCCCAGTACAGCCAGTGCGGCATTACAAAGCCGAAGCCCTCTAAATCAGACATGCTTTTACTACCTCTGCCATTAAAACAGGGAGAGCGGAGCTCTCCCTGTCAGGATGTTTAAAACCAGGTCGGGTATTACTTCATACCCTTGATATCTTCCGGACTCACGTAGCCCATGATCGGGTTCATCATGTACTTGAGCTGGATATCAAAGATCGCTCTGGCGTCCTTATCCTTGTTGGCCCACTTGTACCAGATCGGGATGGCAGCCTTACGGAATTCCTTCAGGTCTTCCTGGCTCAGACGGGAAATCTTGGTGCCGTCCTGCTTGAACTTCTCAAGCGCCGCAATATTCCGCTTCTGGATGGTCAGGTAATGCTTCTGGGAGTAAATACGAAGTTCATTCTCGACAATTTTTTGAAGCTTGGGATCAAGCTTGTTCCAGGCCCGCAGATTGACGGTCAGATCCATCAGGTCCACCGGCTGGTAAATCGACATCACCCCTGGAGGGCCCATGATGATGTTGTTGGTCACCTGGGAGAAGCCCAGCTCGTAGTTCACAGCGGGGCCAACGTAATCCGCCGCGTCAATGGTGCCTTTTTCAAGCGCCGGGAAGATGTCGGAGCCTGGCAGGCTGACCGACGCCACCCCGAATTTCTCGAACACTTCGGCGACCATGCCGCCCGGCAGACGCACCTTCATACCCTTGAAATCCGCCAGACTGTTAACCGGCTTCTTCGAGTGAATGATATTGGCATCATGCTGGATCGGGCCGACGTAAAACAGGCCGAACTTCTTGTAGATTTCGCGGGTTTTTTCCAGCATACCCAGGTCGTAGAACATGATGTCCCACTGGGAAGGCTGATCCGGACCGGCCGGATAGGACGACAGGAACACAGACGCCGGGATCTTGCCGGACCAGTACAGGGTGAACGGGTTCATACCCTGCAGCACACCATTACGGACCGCTTCGAACAACGCATTATTGTCGGCCGCGACCGATTTGGCCGGAAATGGTTTGAAAATCAGTTCGCCATTGGTCTTTTCTTTCATGGAGTTACACCACTCTTCGAAGAGGGTGTAACCTACTGTACCGGCGTCCCATACGGACTGGATCTTCCAGGTGGTGGCCGCCTGGGCCTGGGTGGCCCCGAGCAGAGAAGCACCACAGAAAGTGGCAGCAATAGCCAGCGATTTCAGAAAGCCCCGGCGAGGACTGACGCCCTGGCTGTCACGGGTTGTTTTTTTCGGGATCATCGAATGTCTCCACGAGCATTGTTGTTGTTAGAGTCAGATCACGCCAGACCACCTGCCGACTGCAACCGGAGTCATCGGCGTGATTCTGCCAGCACACGCTGAATGGTCGTAGTGGTTGCGCCCTAAGTCCAGAGAATTGGCAACTGGTAGGACCAGTTTTTTAGGGAACCCCTGATTAAGTCTATTGGCAATTCTGGCTCTCCCTGAAAACCAGAATTGCCAATAGACTTAATCAAGAGGTTCCTTAGTGTATCCAAAGCCTCCCTGAGCTAGGATTCAGGCAGGGCGTAACGCCCCCGGACATTGATAGTGACAACACCGTTCCAGAGGGCTGGCCAGACCAGTAACTGTTCTCATGGCTTTTAACACAGTACCCATTGCCCAACTTGTTTCCGCGCGCCTGGAACGACTAATTCTTGACGGCGGCCTGTCACCTGGTGACAAGATTCCATCCGAGCGACAATTGTCGGTCCGGCTTGGCGTTTCCCGATCGATTGTGCGCGAGGCTCTGCACGAACTGCATGGTCGCGGGGTGATCGAAACCCAGCATGGCCGCGGATCGTTTGTATCCCGGATTGTGCCCGAACCGGAACAGGACAGCCCACTGATGCGCCTGTTCTCCGATCACGCACGCACACTCTATGACCTGCTGGAGGTCCGCGAACAAATGGAGGGCCAGGCCGCCTACCTGGCGGCGGAGCGAGCCAACGCCGGGGATCGCTACCGGATCACCAAAGCCTTTGACACCATGTGCGCGGCCGATCCGCTCACCAATGCCAAATACGATCACGCGTTTCACCTCGCGATTGTCGAGGCCTCTCATAACCCGGTGTTGGTGCATGTACTGGACAGCGTGAAGAACCTGATGTTGTTATCCGTGCAGGCCTCTGTCGCCAACCTGAGCCCGCGGGAAACCTTCAAGCAACAAATTGACCGGCATCACCGGTCCCTGTATCGGGCCATCATGAAAGGTCAGGCGCGGTCAGCCCAGCGGGTCGCCATGGCCCACGTGCGCCACGTCAGCGAATCCATGAAGGCCATTGAGCAACAGGAAAACAGCATTATCCGGATCGGTTTCGACACCAGGAACCCGTTTGAACCAGAGCGAAGCGTGGATCAGCGCTTCCCCGGGAAATAAGGATCGTCAGCGCCCGTCGCGGGGCGCGACCATATCCAGGAACTGAGTCGCCTCATCCAGCGAAACAAAGCTGTGAAGGATTTCCTGCCCGCGTATTTCAACATCATATCGGGTTTCCGTGGTCGCCAGCCCCGCTACCGTCGTCGACAACTGACGCGCGACCACCCGCAACAGACCACGTTCGACTACTACATTTTGCACGTCCGCCATCGACGCTTCTCCATCCGGAACCGAGTGAGAAATTTAATAAATCTCCATTTTTCAGCATATTACGCAAATTAAAGCCGCACACCACGATTTCTTGCTGCTAACGTGACCCGGTTCATGCAAGGGCGCCCTGCATCGGACAGTCACACCCGTGCTCCGGGCCGAACCGCAGTTGATTTTCGGCTCAATAATCCGTAAAAAGTCGCCGGCCCTGCTCGAAGGGTCTGGCGATTCATCCGGCGCCCAAATTCGTGTAGTGTCGGAAATGTATCTATTCTGTATGACAACGACTGAAACCTGCTCGCCAGAACCCAGCGCCGGCCGGCAACCACCCCACAGCACCAGGAGTCACCCATGGCGGAAAACGCGCCTCTGATCTGCAGGGACATCTACAAGCGATTCGACAAGCTTGAGGTACTCAAGGGCGTTTCCCTGGAAACCCGAAAAGGTGACGTTGTTTCGCTTATTGGCAGCTCCGGCTCTGGCAAGAGTACGTTTTTACGCTGTATCAATTTGCTGGAAACACCGACGTCAGGCGATGTTATCGTGCACGGGGATCCAATCCGGTTCAAAACCAACCGCAAAGGTGAACGGGTGCCTGCCGATACCCGTCAGGTGGAACTGATCCGTGCGAAGCTGTCGATGGTGTTCCAGAGCTTCAACCTGTGGTCCCACATGACGGTTCTGGAAAACATCATCGAGGCACCGGTTCATGTGCTGGGCGTACCCAAACAGGAAGCCATTGAGCGGGCTGAAACCTATCTGAACAAAGTCGGCATCTACGAGCGCAAGGATTACTACCCCGCGCAGATGTCCGGTGGCCAGCAGCAGCGGGCCGCCATTGCCCGGGCGCTGGCCATGGAGCCGGAAGTCATGCTGTTTGACGAACCCACCTCGGCCCTGGACCCGGAACTGGTCGGCGAAGTACTCCGGGTCATGCAAAGCCTGGCCGAAGAAGGCCGGACCATGATTGTGGTTACCCACGAAATGTCATTTGCCCGGGATGTATCGAGCCAGGTCCTGTTTCTTCATCAGGGCGTCATCGAAGAGCAGGGGTCCCCGGAAAAAGTTTTTGACCACCCCGAGTCCGAACGCATGAAGCAGTTTCTCGCGCCAACCTTCTGAGCAAGAGGGTTGCGGACACCGTAATTGAGCAGTGCTTGTACTGGGTTACAGATGTTATCTTGGGGAACCTCTGATCAAGTCTATTGGCTCTCCCTGAAAGCCGGAATTGCCAATAGACTTGATCAGAGGTTCCTTAACGATAACTCCGGTGACCGAAAGAGGCCATTGAGGCCAACTTACCCGCTGGAGACTCAACAAAGCCACTTCAACGGATCTGGCACAGAACAATACCAACAGGCAAACAACTGGAGAAGCAACCCATGAATAGACTGATCGTAGCCGCAAGCTGTGCACTCGCCCTGATGGCAGGTTCAGCCCAAACCCAGGCGAAGGACTGGAAAGATATCCGCATCGCTTTCGACGTGCCCTACGAGCCGTTCGAATACAAGACCCCCGACGGCGAACTGACCGGTTTCGAAGTGGATCTGGCCCGTGCCATGTGCAAAGACCTCAAGGCCAACTGCGAGTTCGTTATTCAGTCCTGGGACGGCATGATTCCCGGGCTTCTGGCACGTAAATTCGACGCCATTATGTCGTCCATGTCGATCACACCCGAGCGCGCCGAGCAGGTTCTGTTCTCCGAGCCCTATTACAACACCCCCGGGGCCTGGTTTGGGCGTAAAGGTACAAACATCGACGTTACCGACAAGGACGCCCTCAAAGGCAAGATCGTTGGCGTTCAGCGCGGAACCACCATGGACACCTACGTGACCAATGAGCTGGGCGGCATCGTCCAGGTCAAGCGTTATACCACCGCAGATGACATGGTTCTGGATCTGGAAGCCCAGCGTCTCGACCTGGTATTCGTAGACTATCCGGTCGGCGAGCAGACCATCCTCAGCAAGGACGGCTTCACGGTTGTGGGCAAGCCGGTCAAGCTCGGCGAAGGTGTCGGCGTAGCCATGCGCAAGCGTGACAAGGACCTGGCCGCCAAGATCAATGCATCGCTGAAGAAGCTGAAGAACAATGGCACCTATGACACCATCATGAAGAAGTACTTCGCGTACGACGTCAAAATGTAAACCAGACCGTTCCGGGCCAGCTGTTATCGACAGCCCGGCCCGGGGCTGAAACCGGGTGATGCCCATGCTCGATCTCAAAGGTTACGGCCCTTCTCTGCTCAATGGCGCGGTCGTAACGGTTGAACTGGCCTTCCTGTCCCTGCTGGTCGCCCTGATCCTCGGGCTGGTCGGCGCCTCGTCCAAACTCTCCAGCAACCGGGTGCTACGGGCCGTAGCCACCGGCTACACCACGTTGATCCGGGGCGTGCCCGACCTGGTGATGATGCTGCTGTTCTATTATGGCGGGCAGGTCGCGGTGAACAGCCTGTCCGATGCGCTGTACGACGCCTATGGCGTTGATTTCTTTTTCCAGTTTGATCCGTTCATTTCCGGGGTGGTGACCATCGGCCTGATCTTCGGCGCCTACATGACCGAAACGTTTCGCGGCGCCTTCCTGGCCGTGGATTCGGGCCAGATTGAAGCGGCTAACGCCTATGGCTTCACGCCCTGGCATACCTTTCGCCGGATCATGCTGCCGCAAATGTTGCGACACGCCCTGCCCGGCGTCGGCAACAACTGGCAGGTACTGCTCAAGACCACGGCCCTGGTGTCGATCATCGGTCTGACCGATATGGTACGGGTCGCCGAACAGGCCGCCAAGGCCGAGCGCTCACCGTTCCTGTTTTTCATCCCTGTGGCGCTGGTTTACCTGCTCCTGACGGCGGGCTCGGAACTGTTCATCAAATGGCTCGACAAACGCGCTAATGCCGGTGTGGTAAAGGGGGACTGACACAATGCCTGAGATGATTACCAACTGGCTGAACACCCACGAGATTTTTACCGCTACTACAATTCTCCACTACTGGAGCGGTCTGGTGACCACCGTTCAACTGGTGTTCCTGTCGCTGATCATCGGGCTGGTATTGTCGGTGCCGCTGGCGGTCATGAGAACCTCCCGCAATCTGCTGATTTCCGGTCCGGTCTGGGTGTACACGTACCTCTTCCGGGGCACGCCGTTGCTGATACAGCTTTATGTGATTTACTACGGTATCGGCGTCATCGACGGCATTCAGGACACCTTCTGGTGGGATATTTTCAAGGCGCCTTTTTATCCGGCGTTGCTGGCCTTTGTGCTCAACACGGCTGCCTATACCACCGAGATCATTCGCGGTGCCATGGTTGCCACGCCTCAGGGCGAAATCGAGGCCGCCAAAGCCTACGGCATGTCCTGGTTCAAGCGCCTGCGCCGCATTGTACTGCCCAGTGCTGCCCGCCGCGCCGTACAGGCCTATTCCAATGAAGTTATCTTCATGCTGCACGCCAGCGCCATTGCCAGCGTAGTGACCATTGTGGACCTGACCGGAGCCGCCCGGGACATCTATTCCCGGTTTTACGCACCTTTTGACGCCTTCATCGCGGTCGCTCTGATTTATATGGCCCTGACCTTTACTCTGATTTTCTGCTTCCGCAAGCTGGAACGGCACCTGCTGAGGCACCTCAAACCGGCCAACGGCTGATGCCAGATCAAACTCACCCCCTCTTCGGGCCACATCCGGACTGGCTGACCTTCACCCTGGCCCACCCGACCACCTTGCCCGAACCACGTTCGGTCACGCTGCCGGACGGTGCAAGAGTCGATCTCACCGGAACGGGCCTGTTGCAACTGGCCCCGGCAAGTAACGATAACAGCCCGGGGCTGGTGGTCTCAGCCGGTGTTCACGGCAACGAAACCGCGCCGATCGAGGTACTGAACCGACTGGTCACCGAGTTACTCGACGGCCAGTGGATTCTCCGGCGCCGGGCGCTATTGATCCTGGGCAACCCTCCGGCGATGATCGCCGGCACGCGCTTCGTGGATTTCAATCTCAACCGCCTGTTTCAGGGTGCGCACCAGAAGGCACCCTACACCGGCAGCCCGGAGGCGGACCGGGCGGCCGAGCTGGAAGCCGCCTGCCGGCGTTTCGCCAGGCAGGTATCAACGCTGGTTCACTACGATTTGCACACAGCCATACGACCCTCAAAACGGGAGAAGTTTGCGCTCTACCCGTTCGTGGCCGGTCGCCGGTTTCCCCCGGACGGGCTCGACTTTCTCGCCGCCTCGAACGTGCACACCCTGTTGCTGCAGCACAAAACCGGCACCACCTTTTCGTCCTTCTCGTCGTCGACTCTGGGGGCAGAAAGCCTGACCATCGAACTGGGTCAGGTCAAACCGTTTGGACAGAACGATCTCACCCGCTTTTCAGGTATTGAGCGCAGCCTGCGTGGCTTGTTGAAGGGAACAGAGCCGTCTGCAGGACGGCAAGGCGACAACGTGACTGTGTTCGAGGTGATAGAGGAAATCATCAACACCGGGGCGGACTTCCAGTTCCACGTGCCGGATGACGTCGCCAACTTTACCGAGTATCCGCCGGGCACGCTGATCTGGGAAGACCGTGACCACGCCTATCGCGTCGGCGATGAGCCGGAGGCGATCGTATTTCCCAACCGGGATGTACCGGTTGGACAACGGGTCGGCTTGCTGGTCCGCCAACAGTCCAGGGCGTAACCCGGCAACCTGGATGACGCAGGTTCTGGCCATATAGCAAGCACACGCTGCCAGCCGTACACCCCCCTCGCCCCTGGCGGGAGAGGGGCCGGGGGAGAGGGGGAAGCAGGCAACGCCAGACTCCGGTGGGCGCCGCGGGCGCCTCCCCCTCTCCCTGACCCTCTCCCGCGAGGGGAGAGGGGATCAAGCGCCTCCCCCCATGGCGGGAGAGGGGTGTTAGCTGGGAGATTGACCTGCCCGCCCGCGGTCAGCGGCCCCTACCCCCGCTGGAAATCGTAGATAGATCCCAACCCCATGATACCGGTCAGTTCGTCCAGCGCTTTACGGCTCTCCTCCAGCAACATGGGGTCGGCCAGTTCGG
>JASBRL010000008.1 GCA_030149475.1 Marinobacter sp. | reverse complement strand
TAGCGTCGACCTCAAATATATGTCTATAATATTGGACATATGGACACGTACAACGCTATCACTGTATTTTCTGCACTGGCCCAGAGCACCCGCCAGGAGGCCTTCCGTTTGCTCGTGGCGCACGAGCCGGACGGCCTGCCTGCCGGCGAGGTTGCCCGGTTGCTGGCAGTGCCCCACAACACCATGTCCGCCCATCTTGCGGTACTGACCCGGGCCGCGCTGGTGCAGTCCGAGCGCCGGAGTCGGTCGATCATCTATCGCGCAGATCTGGACACCATTCGTGCCACCGTCCAGTTCCTGGTACAGGACTGTTGCGGCGGTCGGCCGGACGTGTGCCAGCCACTGCTGGACAGTCTGCAGCCAGAGTTTCAATGCGGTAAATCAGCTGCGGGTTCCGGGGCGCTGGGTGCGGATACTGACCATACCCAACCAGTCGTCGGTACCTAGACATGATGCCGGGCGCATGAGGCCTTCCCCCTATTACCTGCGGGTGGTCGATGTATGCGAGGAACTGGTGAAGTTCACCTGGCTGACCCGCGGTCACAGTGGCTACCTGACCGATCGCTATTCGGAGCGGGTAGAGAGCGCTGCGGACGTCTCAAACCGCGTCAACCAACGTTTGCTGTAGGAAACGCCTGCCATGCTGGCCGTATTGATTTTTGTCATCACCCTGATTCTCGTTATCTGGCAGCCCCGCGGGCTGGGCATCGGCTGGAGCGCCCTCGGTGGCGCTGCCGTGGCCCTGGCAGTCGGCGTGGTGCACTGGCCGGACGTAACGGTGGTCTGGAATATCGTCTGGGATGCCACGTTCACCTTCGTGGCGCTGATCATCATCTCGCTGATTCTGGATGAAGCCGGTTTTTTCGCCTGGGCGGCGCTGCACGTGTCCCGCTGGGGTGGCGGCCGGGGGCATATGCTATTTCCGCTGGTGATCCTGCTGGGAGCCTTTATCGCTGCTTTTTTTGCCAACGATGGCGCGGCCCTGCTGCTGACGCCGATTGTAATGGGGATTCTGCTGCGACTGAATTTCAGCCCGTCGGCGGCACTGGCCTTTATCATTGCCACCGGCTTCGTGGCGGATACCACCAGCCTGCCCCTGGTGATCTCGAATCTGGTCAACATCGTTACCGCCAACTACTTCAGTGTGCCATTCGACCGCTATGCCCTGGTGATGGTGCCGGTCAATCTCGTCTCACTGGCTGCGACCCTGGGCGTACTCTGGTGCTATTTCGGCCGGCACATCCCCGAACGTTACACGACCGACGCCCTGGCCGAACCCGCCTCGGTAATTCGCGACCACCAGGTCTTTATCGCGACCTTCCCGCTACTGGCGGTATTGATGGTGGCCTACTTTGTGACCGCCCCGCTGGGGCTGCCAATCTCCCTGGTGACCGGCCTCGCAGCGCTGATCCTGATGGCGATTGCCGGACGCTGGTACGTGGCCAAACGGGGCCGGGTGATTTCCCTCAAGCGGGTGCTGCGTCATGCGCCCTGGCAGATCGTGCTGTTCTCAGTGGGGATGTATCTGGTGGTCTACGGCCTGGGCAATGCCGGCCTCACTCCGCGGGTCGCGGGCGTGCTGACCTGGCTGGGCGAGCAGGGACAGCTGATTGCAACCGTGGGCACAGGTTTCCTGACGGCCGCGCTGGCATCGATCATGAACAACATGCCGGCAACGCTGGTTGGCGCGCTGGCCATTGATCACGCCGAAGTAACGCCGACCGTGCGGGAATTGATGATCTACGCCAACGTCATCGGCAACGACCTTGGCCCGAAATTCACTCCTATCGGCAGCCTCGCCACCCTCCTCTGGCTGCATGTTCTGGCCCGGGCGGGATATCGCATCAGCTGGGGGCAGTACATGAAAGTGGGGCTGATCATCACCCCGCCCGTGTTGCTGGCGACCCTGCTGGCACTGGCATTCTGGCTGCCGCTGGTCAGCGGGCACTGACCGGCGCGCACGATCGCTTAAAGCGCCCAAAGCCCCGGCCAGCACAGGCAGTTGCTGTCCGGGCCGGTGGCGCGGAATGGGCGTTGTGCCTGAGAGTTCAAGACCCGAGAGATCAGATCACTTTTAAGTGGATCAGCCACATCAACTATCGGTTGGTGCCTTACCCCCTGAAACTGATACCACTTGTGGGCCAGACGGTCTCTCTCTGCCCCTGGCGCCATGCTTGTGGCTTCAACCTGTGCACTATGCTAATTTCCTGAACGTTTTGAAGGAACAACCCACAGCCAAAAGGATATTGGCATGAATCTCGACGAACGAGAGCACATCGCAACCGTCATCAACTACTTCTTCGGAAACGATACCGCGACGCCCGCTACGGTGAACGAGCAGACGGCAAAGGTCGTTTACAACGCCCTCAACGAAGCCCGTTCCTGCTCCACCTCCATGGATCTGGTCCCCAGGCCAAGCTCCGGCAAGGCCGGGATTTCCTACGTCGTCAAACAAGTTGCGAAAATCGGGAAGCGGATGGCCGAAGGCGATACGGCGCTTTATGAAGCCTGCAGAGTGCAAGTCGCCCGAAACTATAAATCAGCAATCCAATTCGCTTTAATGGGGCTTTGATATGCGACGTTTTCTGCTCACAGTCTGCTGCCTGCTGGTTCTCACAAGTTGCGCCACCACCTCAACGCTTAAAGTCTCCTACTCCGGCCTCAACTTTTATATTCCGGAGCACGTTGTAGCGGTCGGATCAGCCGGAGGCGAGGACAACTTTCTCGGTTTCAAATACAGCAGACGACCAGGCGATCAGTTTATTGCCTTCACCAGGGAAAGTGGACTCGGAACCGGCGGGTGTGACTACCCGACCTTTTTTCAGCAGGTGCTAAAGCTATCGACGTCGAAAACTTGCGAAATCTCGGCCGTTGAAAGCTTCCGCAAGGTCTTTGATGTGGGGAGTACATCGGGCGTGTGGCGCGGCGGGGAACACGAGGTTTATTACTTCCCCGGAGACAACGGGAAAATATTTGCCTTCCTGTTGCTGGACGACCAACACATTGTAAAGATTGATTCCGACTTTCTGGACACGAAGGCGATGAAGGCTGTGCTGGTTGAACAGTTGAAACACTGAATATCCAGAGAACCTCTCGCAGCCCCGTCAAGCCATAACGGGCATGCTGCAGAACAGCCGCAGGGAGGCGGCGACAGGCCCGGCCAGCACAGGCAGTTGCTGTCCGGGCCGGTGGCGCGGAATGGGCGTTGTGGCTGAGAGCTCCTGCCGTTTTCCAATACCCGAAAGCACACCACCCGAAAAGCAGTCTGCCGAAACCTAAGGAACCTCTGATTAAGTCTATTGGCAATTCTGGCTCTCCCTGAAAGCCTGAATCAAGGCAAGGCTTCGCAGGAAGGCTGGTTGCCTTTCACGGAGACTCAACACGGAGTCCGGCTTTCAGCGAGAACACTGTCACAACCCATCCATGCTTTTTCCCTCACCTCACTCGTCACCCTGCTGACCCTGACATTCTCCGCCTGTGGCGGCGGGCAATAGGGATGGACTTCAACACCATAGCCCTTCAGCCCCGTGACCAACACCTCGCGATGGTGGCGGAAATCCTAAGGAACCTCTGATTAAGTCTATTGGCAATTCTGGCTCTCCCTGAAAGCCGGAATCAAGGCGAGGCTTCGCAGGAAGGCTGGTTGCCTTTCAAGAAGGCTCAACGCGGAGTCCGGCTTTCAGGGAGAGCCCCTGCGGG
>JASBRL010000172.1 GCA_030149475.1 Marinobacter sp. | reverse complement strand
CAGCATTTTCGAAACGGGGATACCGGTCCATTTGGACACCACTTCGGCGATCTCTTCTTCCGTGACGCGATTACGCAACAGCGTCATTTCCATCATTTCCGCCTGACTCGCCATATCCAACTGGCGTTCCAACTCGGGAATGCGGCCATACTGCAGCTCAGACATCCTGCCCAGATCGCCGCCACGGCGGGCGTTCTCCAGATCAATCCGGGCCTGCTCCAACTGGCTCTTGATTTTCTGTGAGCCGTGCAGAGCCGCTTTTTCGGTGTTCCAGACTTCCTCCAGATCCGCGTACTCACGCTCGACTTTCGCGATCACGTCCTTGAGCTCTTCAAGACGCTTTTTGGACGCCGCATCGGTTTCCTTTTTCAGGGCTTCACGCTCGATCTTGAGCTGAATCAGCCGGCGCTCCAGTCGGTCCAGCGCTTCCGGTTTGGAGTCCATCTCCATTCGGATCTGGCTGGCCGCCTCGTCGACAAGGTCAATCGCCTTGTCCGGCAACTGGCGGTCAGCAATGTAGCGATGAGAAAGCCTGGCGGCGGCAATGATCGCCGCATCCGTCACCTCAACCCCATGATGAACTTCGTAACGCTCTTTCAGGCCCCGCAGGATCGCAATCGTGTCCTCCTCGTTAGGCTCGGACACCTGAACCTTCTGGAACCGCCGTTCTAGCGCCGCATCTTTTTCAATGTGCTGACGATATTCGTCGAGTGTGGTCGCCCCCACGCAATGGAGTTCACCCCGGGCCAGTGCCGGCTTGAGCATATTGCCGGCGTCCATGGAACCTTCGGCCTTGCCGGCCCCAACCATGGTGTGGATTTCGTCGATGAACAGTATGATCTGGCCTTCCTGTTTGGACAGCTCATTGAGAACAGCCTTCAGGCGCTCTTCGAATTCGCCCCGGAACTTGGCGCCGGCGATCAGCGACCCCATGTCCAGAGACAGGACTTTTTTATCCTTCAGACCATCGGGGACTTCGCCGTTGACAATACGCTGGGCGAGACCTTCAACGATGGCGGTCTTGCCAACGCCGGGCTCCCCGATCAATACGGGGTTGTTTTTACGGCGACGTTGCAGCACCTGAATGGTGCGGCGGATTTCGTCGTCGCGGCCAATCACCGGGTCCAGTTTGCCGGCTTCCGCCCGCTCGGTCAGGTCAATGGTGTACCTGGTCAGCGCCTGGCGGTTTTCCTCCGCCGCCGGATCGGTTACGGCCTCGCCGCCGCGAACCTCGTCGATGGCCTGCTCGAGCGATTTTTTATCCACGCCCTGCTCCCCAAGCAGGCGCCCCAGCGAGCCTCGGTCTTCCAGGGCGGCGAGCAGCATCACCTCACTGGAGATGAACTGATCTTTGCGCTTCTGGGAGATTCTGTCGGCAATATTGAAGAGGCGGCCCATGTCGTTCGACATGGCGATATCGCCGGCAGAACCGGACACTTCCGGCAGATTTTCAACTTCCCGGGCGACCGCCTGCCGCAAACGGTCAGGCTGAACACCAACCTGCTTGAGCAAGGGAATGATCGAGCTATTGGCCTGATCCAGCATGGCCATCATCAGATGAACCGGCTCGATAAAGTTGTGATCTTTTCCAACCGCAAGGGATTGGGCATCTGCAAGTGCTGTCTGCAGACGACTGGTCAGCTTATCCATTCTCATAGTGTGCAATTCCCGCAAACGGGGATGACCGAGTCGACGGCCACCCACTCGAGCCCTTATCGGGACTCATTCAATGAACGACTTGAAAGTAATGTAGGGGCGATCAGAGGGAGTTCAAGCTCACCAGACAACAAAGCGTCAGAAATTTGACAGCCGTCAATCGAGCCAGATCAGGCTGGCCATGCGGCCGGTACGACCGTCACGCCGGAAGGAAAAAAATCGATCTTTATCCGCCATTGTACAGAACCCGCCACCATAAACCCGGGTTACACCGGCCCGCGCCAACCGCTGTCGGGCCAGGCGGTAGATATCCGCCATAAAATGCCCCGGCCGTGCGCCCTCGGGCGTGAATGCGGCCTCTGCCTCGGAAACGGCCGCCAAAAAGGCATCACGCACCTCAGGTCCTACTTCAAACGCCTGCGGCCCGATGGCCGGCCCTAACCAGGCCATCAACGTTTCCGGGTGTCCCAGAGTCCGCACGGTTCGCTCGAGCACGCTGCCACTGAGGCCACGCCAGCCGGCATGGGCAGCGGCCACCCGCGTTCCGTCCTGATCGCAGAACAGCACCGGAAGGCAGTCTGCCGTCAGGATAGTGCACACCTGTTGTGGGACCGACGTAAACACCGCGTCGGCGATCGGCGGTTCTGAACGACCGTGCGGCAAAGGTAGTGAGACCACATCGGTTCCATGCACCTGATTCAGCCACCCGAAGCGATCCGCTGGCAGACCCGAAAATTCAGCGAGCCGACGGCGGTTGATTGCAACCGCCTCCACTGAATCCTCAACGTGATCACCCAGGTTCATCGTGTCCCAGGGAGCGTCGCTGACACCGCCCCCACGCGTCGTGGTAAAGGCATGCACCGACACCGGCGCAGGCCAGTCAGGGCGGATAACGGGCAACTCAGATATCACGCTGTTCACTGTCATGTTTGTGCTCACGCAGACCGTCCAGCAACTGCACCAGATCTGCAGGCAGAGGCACCTCCAGGGTCAGACGCTCCCCGGTTTCCGGATGCGCAAGCGTCAATTGACGGGCATGCAATGCCTGCCGCTGAAAGCCCGCCAGCAGCCCTCGCAGCGCGTCGTTACTGCCCTTGGGGAAACGGGGGCGCCCACCGTAGAGTTGGTCACCCACGAGCGGATGACGGACATGGGCGAGGTGCACGCGGATCTGATGAGTCCGCCCTGTCTCCAGCTTGCAGCGGATATGGGTGTGAGCCGCGAAGCGTTCAGCCACCACGTAGTGAGTAACCGCGGTTTTACCCGATGCCACCACACCCATTTTCTTGCGCTCTTTCGGGTGGCGCCCGATCGGCGCATCAACCGTCGCACCACCGGTCATTGTACCTATGGCAACGGCCTCGTATTCGCGCCCCATGGTGCGGGTCTGCAGTTGCTCCACCAGCGAGGTATGCGCAATCAGACTGCGGGCTACGACCATCACACCAGAGGTGTCCTTGTCGAGGCGATGAACAATGCCCGCCCGGGGCAGGTTCTCGACCTCAGGGGCGTAATTGAGCAGGGCATTGACCAGCGTACCGTCGGCATGCCCGGCCGCCGGATGGACCACCAGCCCCGCAGGCTTGTTGATCACCAGCAGGTGCTCGTCCTGATAGACAATGTCAAGGTCAATGGCTTCCGCCTGCCAGGACACCCGGGCTTCCGGCGCGGCATCCAGGCTCAGATGGTCATTCAACTGAACCTTGTCACGTGGCTTACGGGTCTGGCCATTCACCGTCAGTGCGCCTGTTTTGATCCAGTGTTGCAGACGTGAACGGGAGTGCTCCGGCATCAGATCGGATGCGGCCTGGTCCAGGCGACGGTCACTGAGTTCGGACGGGATTGAAAATTCGGCAGTAATCCGGTTGGCGGACGTCATTCAGGCCTCAGTGCAGTGATGCATTTGCGCCTGCGACAACAGGCAGAATTCTTACTTTTAGGACAGAAAGTGCGGCAGAAAACGAAACGCCCCTGCACAGACGGTATTATCCCCGCTACAATGCGCCTTTCTGCTTTTCGCTTCATTATACGGGATTACGGCATGAGATCAGGTTTTCGCTTACTTCTACCGTTCGTTTTTGTACTGATCAGCGCCTGTGCGACCACCAAAACCGACGAACCATTGCCGGAAAAAGTTTATTACGAGAACGCCCGAACGGCCATGAATTCAGGCAATTTCAATGAAGCCGAAAAAAACCTCGACTCACTGGAAACCTATTATCCGTTCGGCCGATACGCCGAGCAGGCTCAGCTTGATCTGATCTACGCCCGCTATCAGAACCTTGATCTTGAAGGCGCCAGGGCTGCCGCTGACCGCTTCCTTCGCCTGAATCCCCAAAGCGAGCACGCAGACTACGCCTTGTACATGCGCGGCCTGGCCTCCTACAATCTGGACCTGAGCCTGGCAGCCCGCTATTTCCCGATTGACAATACTGAACGCGCCCCCGGCGAACAGCGTCAGGCATTCAAGGATTTTACCGAACTGCTGAGTCGCTACCCGGACAGCCAATACGCTCCCGACGCCCGACAACGCATGATCGCATTCCGCAATCGCATGGCACAACTGGAGCTTCACGCTGCCCGTTATTACATTAAACGTGAGGCGTATATTGCCGCCAACAATCGCGCCCGCTACGTGGTGGACAACTACTCCAGAACGCCCGCGGTCGAAGACGCCCTGATCATCATGGCGGAAACCTATCAGTTCATGAATCTCAAAAAGGCCGCCAAAGACACCATCAAGCTGCTATCCCTGAACTATCCCGACAGCAAGGCCTTCGACGACAAGGGCCAGTTCCATTCCAATGTACTGAAACAGCGTGACCGGTCGCTGATCAGCGTGGTCACGTTCGGGCTGGTGGGTGACGAATAACGCCAGCCCAGGTGACTCATCAGGGTGCCGCTGTCACGGTCGCTACCTGCCGATTTTCCAGCCATTGGTGATGGGATAACGACGGTCCTTACCGAAACCGCGTTCGGTGACCCTCACGCCGATGGGCGCTTGCCGCCGTTTGTATTCATTGAGATCTACCAGACGGGTCACCCGTTCGACATCTGCCCGGTCAAAGCCCTCGGCAACGATAGCTTCTGCACTGAAATCCCGCTCAACATACAGGTTGAGTATCTGATCCAGAATATCGTAGCCGGGCAGGCTGTCTTCATCTTTCTGATCCGGGGCCAGCTCGGCGGATGGCGGACGGGTTATGACCCGTGCCGGAATCACTTCAGAGACGGTATTGCGATAGCGGCACAGGCGGAAAACCAGTGTTTTAGGCACGTCCTTGAGCACATCAAACCCTCCGGCCATATCGCCGTACAGGGTCGAGTAACCGACTGACATTTCACTCTTGTTGCCTGTGGTCAGCACCAGCGAACGGAACTTGTTCGAAAGCGACATCAGCAGCACGCCCCTCAGTCTCGCCTGCAGATTTTCCTCCGTGGTATCCGGCCGGGTGCCGGCAAAAGGCTCTGCAAGCGCAGCCATGAACGCGTCGTACATGGGCTCTATGGAATAGACATCGTAACGGACACCCAGGGCTCGGGCTTCCTCTTCCGCATCTTCAAGGCTGATATCCGCGGTGTAGCGAAACGGCATCATCACCGCCCGCACCCGGTCAGCCCCGAGTGCATCCACAGCGATTGCCAGCGTCAGTGCCGAGTCAACGCCTCCGGACAGCCCCAATACCACTGATGCAAAGCCATTCTTGTTGACGTAATCCCGTACCCCGAGAACCAGTGCCCGGTATACATTCTGCTCCAGTGAGGGTTCTGGCAATGCCGGTTGTGACACTGGCTGACAGTGATGATCAAGAACAAAATCGACCGGATACAGCCCCTCTGCGAACTGCGGCGCTTCCACCGCCAGTATTCCGGAGTGGTCAAACACCAGTGACCCGCCATCAAACACCAGTTCGTCCTGACCACCAACCAGATTAACGTAAACAATACAGACCCGGTTTTCACGGGCTTTACGTTCAAGCAACGCCTTGCGACGGGCCTGCTTGTCGATGTCGTAAGGCGACGCGTTCAGATTCAGGATCAGGCGGGCTCCGGCCAGCGCAGCCTGTTCAACCGGACCGTCACTCCAGATATCCTCGCAAACCGTCAAGCCGACCGGGACGCCGTGTATATCCGCCACGCAGGCTTCACGGCCGGCGGCAAAATAGCGTTTCTCATCAAAGACCTGATAGTTGGGAGGGAACTGCTTGAAGTAGCGGGCTGTCACCGCACCATCTGCAATCACCAGCGCGGCATTATAGAGCAGGCCATTGTGCCGCAGTGGCGCTCCTACAACGATCGCCACTGGCAGCTTCTCCGCAACCAGTAAATCGACGGCCTCACTGACTCGCAGATCCAGGCTCGGTCGCAGCAACAGATCCTCCGGGGGGTAGCCGGTCAGACACAGTTCAGGAAATACCACCACGTCGGCCTGATGAGTCTCTGCCGACTGGCGGGCAGCGGTTATCACCTTTTGCGCATTGCCCGGAATGTCCCCCACCAGAAAGTCGATCTGAGCCATAACCACCCGGAATGGAATCACCGGGTCTTCCCCCGACCATTGCGACATACCCTGCTCCTGTAACTCATTGCGCGTAAAAGGCTATTATAACCCGGTCATCCTGTAAATTTCGCCCGTCGGGGCTCACCAATCTCACTGGATTAATTCGACCATTATGGCGACACCTGATTCCCCTACCAGCGCAGTGTGGCACGAACAGACGCGAGTCGATCAACGAAGCCGCCTGTTCCGGATTTACAATCAGTATCGTCTGGTTGTCAGTATCATTCTGGTCGCGCTGCTATTTGTCGATGTCTCCGGCATTGATACGCACTTCCGGATGCAGAATTATTACCAGGCCAGCGTGATCAGTTATCTGGCATTGAATGCCTTTTTCGGCCTGTTGATGTTCACTGGCTTTCAGCCCCAGCAGCGTCATATCACCCTGTCCATTCTGATCGACGTACTGATAATGCATCTGTTGCTACTGTCCAGTGTCGGCATCACCAGCGGTCTGGCCAATCTGGTGATCGTCACCGTTGCCGCTGGCAACATCTTGACCCCCAGCCGCATGGGTATTTTCTACGCCGCTTTGAGCGCCCTTTGTTCGCTGGGCGTTGCTTTCTGGTCCATCATGGCCTGGGACGCTCCGGGCGACGATCTGGTCCGTGCAGGCTCGCTGGGCATACTGTACTTTGCGGCCGCCTTTGTATTGCAGAATATTACCCGCCGCATGATTCGCAGCGAAGCGCTTGCCAGCTCAAGGGCCCGCAGCATCGTGGAGCTTGAGCAAATCAACCAGCAGGTCATACAGCGCATGCGGACCGGGATTCTCGTCACCGACCGCTACGGCCATATACGGCTCGCCAATGCGGCAGCAAAAGAGCTTTTGTTCGGGCGCACAGACGATGACCTGAGTGGCAACGCGTCGAACCAGGCGCTACCAACACCGCTCAAAGCCGGTCTTGACCAGTGGCTGAGATATCCCGGTCAACGCACTGAGCCCTTTCAGCCCAGCGCCACCTCGCCATTGTTGCAGGCCAATTTTACCCGCTTGCACCAGGAGCGCGGTGATCAGATTCTGGTGTTCATTGAGGATATGAGCAAGGTGACCCAACAGGCCCAGCAAATGAAGCTCGCTTCCCTGGGACGCCTGACGGCGGGCATTGCCCACGAAATACGGAACCCGCTCGGGGCCATCAGCCACGCCGCCCAATTGATTGCCGAAGCCGATCACCTGGACGACGGCGACCGCAAGATGCTGGAGATTATCCAGCGCCACTCGAGACGGGTAAACGGCATTATTGAAAATGTCCTCGATCTGTCACGGCGCCAGCCGGCCGACAGCGAGCGCGTTGATATTCCCAACTGGCTGAGAGAGTTTGTGGATGACTACCGCGAAACGACCAACGGGGCATACCCGGAGAAGCCAACCATTGACCTGAAAATTGATGAATCGATCCCACCAACACCGTTTGACCGCAGCCAGATGGAACAGGTGCTGGTTAATCTGTGCGACAATGGCCTGAGGTACAGTTTTCAGCATACCGGCAAGCCTACCCTGTTGATTGCGGCGGGCGCGTCAGGTGATGGAGAGCGGGCTTTTGTAGATGTCCGGGACCAGGGCCCGGGCATTAAACCGGATCATAAAGGTACGGTTTTCGAGCCCTTTTTCACCACGGACCAGAGCGGGACGGGATTAGGTCTGTACCTGGCCAGGGAGCTATGCGAGGCGAATCAGGCGCATTTGTCGCTCCTGGAGGATTGGGCACCCAACGGTGCCTGTTTCCGGATCACTTTTGCCCATCATGGTCGCCTGATCTGAATAATCGGGGCGACAATGATGACTTGTGTAGTTTAGAAGGACGACGAGACCGCCACAGATGAGCCCGAATCATACTGCCGTGATTGTTGATGACGAACCGGATATCCGCGAGCTCCTGGAAATCACTCTTGGGCGCATGGGGATTGCCACGAGATCAGCGCCCGATGTCGCTTCTGCGAAACGACTTCTGGCAGACCAGACGCCCCATCTCTGCCTGACCGATATGAACCTGCCGGACGGCAACGGTATTGAGCTGGTCCAGTGGATGCAGCAGCGCTGCCCCAACACGCCTGTGGCCGTCATCACCGCCTATGGCAACATGGCAACCGCCGTTGAGGCCCTGAAAGCCGGTGCCTTTGATTTCGTGTCAAAACCCGTCGAATTGCCACGGCTGCGGGAACTCGTCAACAGTGCCCTGAAGCTCTCGGAACCGGCCGGAAACGCGCCCGCAGCCGCTGATGATCCGGGACTGCTGCTGGGCGACTCGCCTGAAATCAGGCGACTGCGCAATCAGGTCCGGAAACTGGCCAGAAGCCAGGCACCGGTATTTATCAGTGGCGAGTCCGGTAGCGGTAAGGAGTTGGTCGCGAGGATGATCCATCTGCAGGGACCACGGTGTGATGGCCCTTTTGTGGCGGTGAATTGTGGTGCCATTCCGTCAGAATTGATGGAAAGTGAATTCTTCGGTCATAAAAAAGGCAGTTTTACCGGGGCCATCGACAACAAGAGCGGCCTGTTCCGTTCAGCGGACGGCGGCACCCTGTTTCTGGATGAAGTGGCCGATCTGCCTCTGGCCATGCAGGTAAAACTGCTTCGGGCCATTCAGGAAAAAGCCGTCAGACCGGTCGGCGACTCCAAAGAAACGCCTGTGGACATCCGGGTACTGAGCGCGACCCATAAAAACCTGCCGCAACTGGTTCAGGCCGGCACCTTCCGTCAGGATCTCTTCTACCGGATCAACGTCATCGAACTGTCGGTCCCGCCCCTGCGGGCCCGGCCGGATGATATTGCACTGCTGGCCGATCATATACTGCTGCGCATTGCCCGGGACTACGAATGCGACCCACCACGGCTGACATCAGACGCGGTCAGGCGCCTGCAGTGTTATGAATTCCCGGGCAACGTGCGTGAACTCGAGAATATTCTCGAGCGAGCCTCAACCCTCTGTGACAGCGATGACATAAGCGCCGAAGACCTTCA
>JASBRL010000162.1 GCA_030149475.1 Marinobacter sp. | reverse complement strand
TGCGCCATTCGGTCACGCAGGCCATCGACGGCGCCTTCAGCATCACCAGCCGGTCAATCTGGTCAAAAAACCAGCCGTAGGCGTCCCGCAACTGATCATTCACGTAACCGCGCCAGAAACCATCGTCGTCTTCATAGCGTTCCAGATCGTTCATGGGTTGTTTCAGGTGGGCCGGGTCAGTGTCCGGCATCGCCCCAACACACCATCCCTCAAACAGAACCACTGAAGCCGGCCCGTGATGAACCGGCCATTGAGGCCGGGGAAGCCGGTCATCGGCCGCTTTGTCGAAGGCCGGGAGCGGCGTCTCATCCCCGGAAACCGCCGTTAACAGCCTGTCCAGTGCCTGCTGGCCCAGTAACAGATCGTGAGTGCCTGGCACGCCGCGCGTGGCGAGCAGCGGGTGCACATTATCGGCCAGCCCCTGTCGTTCGGCCTTTTTAAGATAGAGGTCATCGATCGACAAGCGGGCACAGGGGCAGTCGAACTCATTGACCAGCAGCGCCTGCAGGAACAGCACCAGGGTCGATTTACCGGTTCCCTGGGCACCGTTCACCCCCGCAATAATCGGCCTGCCTGCGTCGGACTGCCAGTGGGCAATCCGCTCGGCCAGCGGTCGAATGTACTGATTGACTGTTTCAACGTAGGACCCGGGCAAACCTTCCTGGCGAATAAGCTCATCCACTGGGTCAGGTCGCACTTCAGATGGTCGCTTCGGCATAATGGCCCTCCTGCGCTCTGAAAACCTGTTCACGCCTATGGTTACCCCAATTGGCTGTGATTGCCAATGGGATTCTCTCTGAATACGCCAGCAGGTTTTGTACCAACCTGATTGTGTCGTCAGCCGGTCGGACGGTTTTTGGCAGCGGGTCGCTGGCTATCAAGGAGAAAACCGGTCTGACACAATAGGGCGTATAACGAATGACGTCTGCAGTAAGAACTGCTTTGGAAACACTGATGAGTGATCACACGATTCGTATCGAACACCAATACCTGGACCTGCCCTCGTTTTTTTACAGTCGCGTCCAGCCTTCCCCCCTCAACGGGGCGAAAATGGTCTGCTTCAACGACGAGCTGGCGGCGGACATGGGCTTTCATTCTGCCAATAAAGACCAGTGGACGGCGGTTGGCGCAGGCCAGAAACTACTCGACGGTATGGACCCGGTGGCAATGAAATACACCGGTCACCAGTTTGGCGTCTACAACCCGGAGCTGGGCGATGGCCGTGGACTGCTGATGTGGGAAACCATCGGTCCGGACCAGCGTCGGTGGGACTGGCACCTGAAAGGCGCGGGGCAGACTCCCTACTCCCGCTTTGGTGACGGACGTGCCGTGTTGCGCTCAAGTATCCGGGAATATCTGTGCAGCGAGGCCATGCACCATCTGGGCATTCCCACAACCCGGGCTCTGTTTCTGGTCAGTGCCAGGGATCCAGTGCGCCGGGAGTCGTTTGAAACCGCAGCCACCTTGATGCGAGTGGCCCAGAGCCACATTCGTTTCGGACATTTCGAGTATGCGGCCTATCATCAGGGCAAAGACGCCGTCAAGACACTGGCCGACCACACCATCCGCCTGTACTTCCCGGACCTGATGTCCCTGCCCGAGGACGAACGCTACCGGCAATGGCTGGCAGCGGTGGTGGAACGAACAGCGCGACTGATCGCTGACTGGCAGGCTGTGGGGTTCTGCCACGGTGTGATGAACAGTGACAACATGTCCATTATCGGGGATACCTTCGATTATGGCCCCTATGCGTTCCTGGACGATTTTGATGCCGGCTACATTTGCAACCATACCGATCAGGGCGGGCGTTATGCCTACAATCGTCAGCCTCAGACAGGCTTCGTTAACTGCCAGTATCTGGCCAGTTCACTGACTTCGCTGATTCCAGAGGATGACATCCGCAGTGCCCTGCGGCGTTACGAGCAGGCTTACAACGGGCGCTTCCTGCAAACCATGCGGGACAAACTGGGGCTGACCGATCCGCTTGAGGATGACCTCAGCCTGATCATGGACACCTTCAGCATGCTCCACCAACACAACGTGGACTACACGCTGTTTTTCCGGGGCCTGTCGACCCTCTCGTCACGCGGGCCATCCACGGTCAGGGATCTGTTCATCAACCGCAGTGCCGCGGATGACTGGCTGCAGCGGTATCGCCAGCGGCTGTCGCAGGAGACCGTCGACGATGAACGGCGGGAACGTGCCATGTGCGCGGTGAATCCGAAGTACATCCTGCGAAACTACCTGGCTCAGCAGGCGATTCAGGACGCACAGACCGGACAATACGACACCCTTCACGAATTACTGGATGTACTGAAGCGACCCTACGACGATCAACCGCAATATGAGATCTACGCCAAACTCCCGCCGAACTGGGGCAAACACCTCAACATCAGCTGCTCCTCATAACGGGAATAAAAAAATCCCGGCGTCGGCAAAACCGACCCGGGATTCTGTGGGCAATAGTCAGTGACAGCCCTGACTGATCAGACCGCTTTGGCCGCAATGATCTTGTCATGCCATTCGGCCGGTCCGGTCTGGTGGACCGAGACCCCGGCGGAGTCTACGGCGACCGTCACCGGCATGTCCTCAACCTCGAATTCATAGATCGCTTCCATGCCCAGCTCCGGGAACGCGACCACGTCGGCCTTTTTAATGGCCCTGGACACCAGATAGGCTGAGCCACCGACGGCCATCAGGTAGACGGCACCGAACTCCCGGATCGCATCGATCGCTACCTGCCCGCGCTCGGCCTTGCCGATCATGCCGGTCAGGCCGGTTTTTTCCAGCATGGTGCGGGTGAATTTGTCCATCCGCGTCGCCGTTGTCGGGCCTGCGGGGCCAACCACCTCTTCACGGACCGGGTCCACCGGACCGACGTAATAAATGAAACGACCGGCCAGATCGACGGGCAGTTCTTCACCACGCTCGATCATATCGACCATCTTCTTATGGGCCGCGTCGCGACCGGTCAGCATTTTGCCAGACAGCAGAACCGTTTCGCCGGGTTGCCACTCACGGACGGCTTCGGGGGTGACGGTATCCAGGTTCACGCGGCGCACACTGTCGCCCACTTCCCAGGTGATTTCCGGCCAGTCTTCCAGGCGCGGCGGCGTCTGCAACGCGGGACCACTGCCGTCCAACGTAAAGTGTGCGTGCCGTGTGGCGGCGCAGTTGGGAATAATCGCCACCGGCTTGTTGGCCGCGTGGGTCGGGTAATCCCTGACCTTGACGTCCAGCACGGTGGTCAGGCCGCCCAGGCCCTGGGCACCAATGCCCAGATCGTTGATTTTCTCGAACAGTTCCAGACGCAGCTCTTCGGAACGATTCGAGGCGCCACGAGCCTGCAGGTCGTGGATATCAATCGGGTCCAGCAGCGATTCCTTGGCCATCTCCATGGCCTTTTCGGCAGTACCGCCAATGCCAACCCCCAGCATTCCGGGCGGACACCAGCCTGCACCCATCTGCGGGATCATTCTGAGAATCCACTCCACCACCGAATCCGACGGGTTCAGCATCGCGAACTTCGATTTGGCCTCGGACCCACCGCCTTTAGCAGCCACGTGCACCTCCACCGTATTACCGGGCACCAGTTTGTAATGGATAATGGCCGGTGTGTTGTCCCTGGTGTTGGTGCGTTTGCCGTCGGGATCGGCCAGGATCGATGCCCTGAGCACGTTGTCCGGATGGGTGTAGGCACGCCGGACGCCCTCATTGATGATGTCGTCCAGCGCCATATCCGCTTCCCACTGGACGTCCATACCCACATTCACAAAGACCGTCACAATACCGGTATCCTGACAGATCGGTCGCTTGCCCTGGGCACACATGCGGGAGTTGATCAGGATCTGCGCCATCGCATCCTTGGCGGCCCGGGATTCTTCCTTCTGATAGGCCTCATAGACCGCCTGGATAAAATCCCTGGGATGGTAGTAGGAAATGAACTGCAGCGCGTCCGCTACGCTTTCGATCAGGTCGTCCTGGCGAATCAATGTGGTCATGGCGCTCTCATCACTGTGTAAAGGAAACCGGTCGGAGAGCATGCGCCGCCAGACCGGCAGGTCGTCTGATCTCCCCAAGTCGGGGGCGAAGTTTACCAGCGCTCCAGAGGTTTATACAGCGTCGATACCGCCACGGCGCCCTCCAGAGCCCGGTCAACCCGGGTCTGACCCCGGTATCCAGGCTACATCAGACCGCCAACGCCCGTTACCCGGGTCACATCCCACGCAAGAATCACACTTTAGAGCGATCAACAGTGCGCTTTGTCTTTCGCTATAGTCAGACTCACAGAAAAGTGGATTGATCCGCTCGCCACAACTTCCGATCGAAGCGGCCACTGACCACAGGCTTACCGGACCAGACCGGCCCTGTCAGTAGCCGATCATAACGACACAACAACAGGAAAGGGTTCCTCCCATGCTCAAGAAAACTCTGATATGCCTGGCCGTGGCATCGTCCGTTGGATTGACCGGCTGTCTCAGTAAAAGCTCAACGGGGAAAAATGCTGATCCGACCTACAGCATCAGTAACCCGGCGATTGACGGGAAGACCTGGCCTGTTTTCAACCCGGTGATCGGCGCCCTGCCGCTGCCGAATGACCTGATTTTTGACTCGACCGTCAAGGACGGCACGTTCCAGGTGGCCGATTCGGCACCGCCGGTCACCACAGCGCTCAACGAGCTCAGCGGTGCCTCGACCGTCGCGCCGTCGGTTGTCCAGTTTCATGGCACCATCGACCCTGCATCGGTCAAAACCGGCCAGACGGTATTCCTGATCCAGCTTGACTACGCCAGCGGCGACCCGGTTCAGGCGCTGGGTATCGGCGAGCCGCCCACCATAGGAATGACCCCGGCGTACCGGGCTGATGTCGTTACCCTGAGCGGGGAATCGGCCATTCGCGTTCTGCCGCTCGAACCACTGAACCCGCAGAAGCGTTACATTGTTGTCGTCACCAAAGGCGTCAAGGACGTCAACGGTGATGCCATCATCCAGTCACCGAGTTATGCCGACATATCCGATCCGACCAAGCCCCTGGTCGACGCCAAACTGGCTCCGGTTCGCCAGCTTATCAACTCCCTCTGGGAGCCTGTCGCGGCCAAGTACTTCAGTATTGCAGCGCCGGGCCTCAGCGCTGACGACATTGCCCTGAGCTACAGCTTCACCACGTCCAATGACGAGAAAGTGCTGCCCTACATTGCCGAGCCCGCCGCCTGGTTCGCCGACCAGATCAGCACCTTCGTCAAAGTCTCCACCGCCAAACAGGTCTTGGCCAAAACGGCGACAGCCGGTATCACGGCGACTTACACCATGGTGGATGACGCCATCAACAATGGCACCACCGGCAGCCTCACCAACTTCCCGAATATCCCGATCGACAGCTCTGGCACCACAGCCGTCGACGCCTTGCCGACCCTCTACGGCTCCGGTGCGCCCTGTGCCGGCACAAGCGGGCAACCCGCCATTGATTGTGCAGGCATCGCTCTGGCGACCAACTTCCAGGCTTTGTTGCCGACACCGACCGAGATCAACCGGGTGCCGTCTGACGTCTCTATCGATCCGGCGTCAATCACAGGCGTTGGCCTGGTTTCCGCCGTGGCCGGCCAGATTCCCGGGTCGAGTGGCGTTCTGGCCGCCCAGGGCACCATCAAGCTGCCTTACTATCTGGGCACAACCCAGAGCACGGTGGCCACATACTCCTGGAAGGCGAACAGCGCACTTGCAACGGCGCTGAACGGCGCGTTCAGCAGTATCGGACTGTCACTGCCGCAAAGCGATCCCGGCAAATCCACGGCGGTGAACTACGTGTTCCCGTTCCCGGAAAAAACCACCGATGTCACCGTTCCCCTGTTGGCGCTGTATCCCGCCAGCGGAACCATCAACGGTGTGGTGATGTACCAGCATGGCATTACCACCGATCGCAGCGCTGCGCTGAC
>JASBRL010000161.1 GCA_030149475.1 Marinobacter sp. | reverse complement strand
TGCGGGCAAGCGTTGAGAGGCTCATTGGCCGCGTTACGACTCTTGGCAAGGACGTCGGCCATTACCGGCGAGTCGCGCCTTGCCACTGAGCCTCTCGACACTTGCAGAATCGTCAATAGACTTGATCAGAGGTTCCCTAAGGGTGTGGCTATCATACCGACCTGTTTTTTTGAACCGACCAGGCAGCAAGGAGACTCAGCGTGATCAAGCGAATTCTGGCCAGCATCGTCGGAGTCGGTATTGTGGTTATCGCGATAGCGGCGATTGTGGTCTGGGAACCCACGCTGCCCGAAACCAGAACACCGACGCCGGACAGCTTCAGTCAACAGCAGATTGACAAAGGGCGCGTGCTTGCCGGCATCGGCAACTGCGCGGCCTGTCACACCGAAAATCCGGACAAGCCTTACGCGGGCGGGCGCCCCATTCCCACACCCTTCGGTACGTTGTACACCGCCAACATCACGCCCGACCCCACCAACGGCATCGGACGCTGGTCCGAGGAAGCGTTTGCCCGGGCGATGAAGGAAGGGGTGTCCCGCAGCGGTGCACACCTTTTTCCGGCGTTCCCCTACACCCATTTCAGCAAGGTGCGGGATGAGGACATCAAGGCACTGTATGCCTACCTGATGAATCAGGCACCGGTGGCCAGCCAGCCGCCAGCCAATACCTTGAAATTCCCCTACAACGTACGGATGCTTCAGGCCGGATGGAAGCTGCTGTTTTTCGATGACGAGCCCTGGCAGCCAGTGGCGGACAAGAGCGCCCAATGGAATCGGGGAGCCTATCTGGCCGAGGGACTGGGGCATTGTTCGTCCTGTCATACGCCGCGCAATGACTTTGGTGCGGAGCGGGAGGACGCCCGCTACGCCGGGGCCATGGTGGATAACTGGTACGCGCCGGCCCTGAATGCTGATCATAAGGCTCCGGCCCCATGGACCAGTCAGGAAGCCTATTCCTATATGCGCACAGGCGGCTCGGCCCTGCATGGCGTGGCCGTCGGTTCGATGGCCGAAGTCGTGCACCAGGGTCTGGCACGCGCGTCCGACGACGATATCCGTGCCCTGGCCACCTATATCAGTGGTCTCAGCGGCGCGGCTGACGAACCCCAGGCCCGGGCCATGGCGGCGGCCGCCAAAACCATTAGCGCCGCGCATCGCAACGAAGCAGCGACCCTGTCCCGAGGTGAGCAGATCTATGCCACGGCTTGCGCCGCGTGCCATTACAATTCGGCCAATCAGCCCAGGGCCCTCCGCCCGGAACTGAGCCTTAACAGCGCCGTCAATGCCTCGAATCCGGATAACCTGATTCGCGTGACCCTGAACGGCGTGTCAACGGAAGATGGCCTGCCCGGCGTTATGATGCCCGGCTTTGCCAGCGCCCTCAGCGATGAGGACCTGGTCAGTCTGGTGTCGTTCCTGCGTGACACCCAAAGCTCCCAGCCGGCCTGGAGCAACCTTTCTGAACGCGTCCGGAGTCTGCGGCAATAGCGTCGGGCTCCCGTCAGCTCAGCTTACGGAGATTACAGATGACCACGAAGTTTATGCTCAATGGCCAGCCCGTCACGGTTGATGTCGCCGATGATACGCCGCTGCTCTGGACCATCCGCGATGACATTGGCCTGACCGGGACCAAATTTGGCTGCGGTATCGGCATGTGCGGCGCCTGCACCGTCCACGTCAACGGCCGCGCAACCCGTTCCTGCATTACCCCGGTCAGCGCCATCAGCGGCGCCAGCATTACCACCATTGAAGGGCTGGACCCGGCCGGCAATCACCCGCTGCAGAAGGCCTGGATCAAAACCCAGACGCCTCAGTGCGGCTATTGTCAGTCCGGCCAGATCATGCAGGCAGCCGCCATGCTGCAGGATTTTCCCGATCCGGACGATGAGCAGATCGACTCGGTAATGAGCGGCAACCTGTGTCGCTGCATGGCGTATATGCGCATCCGGGAAGCCATCAAACTCGCAGCCAGCGATATGAAGGAGGCGGCCTCCAATGGGTAAGTTTTCCAAGTACATCGAAGCCCAGGGCTCCGCTACCATAGAGGACACCCCCACCCTGTCCCGTCGCGGTTTTTTGATCGGTGCGGCGGGCGCCGGTTTCACCCTGGCGTTTGCGCGCTCGGGGCTGAGCATGGCCAGCCCCTCCGAGGCGGTCAGCAGCGGCGCCTTTGAGCCCACCATCTGGTATCAGATCCATCCGGACGGGCGCATTGTGATCAATATCGCCGAGGCGGAAATGGGGCAGCATGTGGGCACCGCGCTGGCGCGCATTGTTGCCGATGAACTGGAGGCGGACTGGGCCCAGGTGACCCTGAATCACGTCGACACCGATCCCAAATGGGGCGTCATGGTCACTGGCGGCAGCTGGTCGGTCTGGCAGAATTTCACCCCCATGAGCCATGCCGGGGCAGCCGGTCGCATCGCGCTGAT
>JASBRL010000147.1 GCA_030149475.1 Marinobacter sp. | reverse complement strand
TAATAGTTCACTGATTTCCATCGCTTTAACGGTGATTGCCCCCGGAGAACAGCCTTAATGGAACGTAAGCCTGATATGATTCGAGTTGTGGTGATAATTTTCACCATTGGCCTCGTAATTACCGGTTTCAGTTCTATCCAGTCCTCGGGCCGCGACACTACAACTGTCAAGGCGGTTGCAGAATCATCGGTATTGGCCCGGATTTCTGACTGATCTTCCCGGCAGGCAGATTGCCTCGGGTTATTTCAGTCGCCGCCCTGATCTACCTTGCCACACTGATATCGATGTTGATCCGTCACAATCCAGTGCAACGGTATGTCCCAGGACTCGGTCGGTATCCGCGTTACACACTGGCTGTCATGAGCCAGGCCGATGAGCGTTGGCAGCATGGCAGGGGTGTGCCGGCCAAAGGCAAACGTCCGATCATAGAATCCCCCGCCCATACCGAGCCGGCCTCCCTGGCGGTCAAACCCGACCAACGGCATCAGTACCGCGTCGAGGGCCCAGGGCGGACGTCCCAGACCATCCTGAAAGGCCGGTTCCGGTATGCCAAAGCGGTTGCGGGTCAAGGGGGTGTCGGCATTGACCGGGCTGAACACCAGGCGCCCGTGGTTAAGCGGATGAAGGACCGGCAAGTAGAACTGAATGCCACGTTTGCGTGCCAGTGCCCGATAGGGACCGGGGTCGATTTCACCGTCATTGGGCAGGTACAGCGCTATGTGGCGGGCGCGATACAGCGCCGGATGGCCGAGTAATCGTGATGCCAGTGCGCGTGCCGCCTGTTTCTGCTGCTGTCTGGACAGGGCTCGCCGACGCTGGCGCAGTGTGCGTCGCAGTTCATGTCGGGTCAGGGTATCAGTGTGAGCCGGAAGGGGCTCGACAAACGGGGGGTGTGACACAATAAAAGCTTCCCGGGCTGCCGTTATCGGATGTGGCCCTTGAACCCAAAGTTCAAGGTTGGTGGCCGCTGTGACATATTAGGCTTTCCCCTGCGTGGGGGACATGCTCACAATGCCCTGAAGTAGCCACCTGGGTAATGCGCATCGGCTCGAGGACGTATCCGACCATCGAACAGCCCAGGAAGTGATTTCATTATACGTGGATGACCGGGGCTGATTGCAACCTTATCTGGCTGGCGTCAGTTCTTGTGCTCGTCCAGGGCGACGTCGAGCTTGCTGTCCATGGCCTTGAGCAGATTGGCGGCGGCGTCTGACATGGTACTCTGTTCGAGCATGTCGTGGGTGATGTTCAGGGCGGCCATTACCGCGATTCGCTCGGTGCCGAATACCTTTCCGCTGGCGCGGATTTCCCGCATCTTGCTGTCCAGGTGTCTGGCGGCCTGACGCAACGCATCCCTGGCCTCTGGCGGGCAGGCGACGAGATAGTCCTTGTCCAGAATGTTGACTTCGACAGTGGTCGACGGGTCGGGCATCAGTGTTGCTCCAGGGCTCTCAGGCGACCGATCATGGCCTCGATTTTGTGTTTTGCGAGATCGTTTTTCTGCATTAATTGCGCGCGTTCCCGGTTCCAGTCGTCCTGCAGTTCCCGCATTGACGCGTTGTCCTGTTCCAGTTTCTGGCAGCGTTCAATCAGACGATCCAGTTTGTCGGCAAGGGCTTGGAGTTCAGGTTGTTCCATGGTGTTTCCGGCATCGTCTCAATGGATTGCAAGTAACTATAAGTGTGGACTTTGAAAGGGTCAATTTACAGGCCTGTCACAGAACAGAAAATACCGGACATGTCTCCTTTATGAGCTGTCTGGTGCGGCCTGCCGTATTGCAATGAGGGGCCGCATGACGATGCCTTTGACTGACGCCAATGCTAGGATAGGGCCCTATTCACCGGAATGCAGGAACCCTCACCCCTATGAGTCAGAGCGATTTTGCTGACGCTGGCCCGGACGCTTTTGAGCAATGGGCCAATGTCTATGCCGCGCACAAGGCGTTCAGTCACCCGTCGGAATTGCACGGCAGTCTGTGCGGCCGTCTGGCTGCGGGTCGTCGGCCCGATCGACAGGCCTGGCTGACGACGGTCTGTGAACATATGGGCTTGCCGCTGACGGAAGTCGAGGAGTCGCCGGACCTGATCAGCTTCATGACTCACGCCCGGGATGCCATGCTGACGGAACTGTCGGCAGCGGATATGAGCTTCCAGATTCTGCTGCCGGACGATGACTATTCACTGGACCAGCGGCTACAGGCTCTGTCCGCCTGGGTTCGCGGCTTTCTGGAAGGGCTGGCGATGGTTGGGGGAGAATCTCTTGGTCAGGCGCCGGAGGAAATCCGCGAGCTGATTGAAGATCTGGTGGCCGTCAGTCAGGTCGCCGAGACCGAAGAAGACAGCGATGAAGGCGAGTACGAACTGACTGAAATTGCCGAATATGTGCGGCTGGGCGCATTGGCGGTTTTCACCGAATTCAATGCGCCGGCGGCGCCACCGGCCAATACATTGCACTGACTATCGGCCGACCGGCAGGTCCGGTTGCCCAGGGAGACGCTATGACCCAGATTATTCCCGTCAAGGAGTTTGCTGACCGCCGACACAAGCTCATGGCGCAGATGGCTGCAGACAGTATCGCTATCATTCCCTCGGCGTCGGAGCGGGTCCGCAACCGTGACGTACTGCATCCGTTTCGCCAGGACAGTGATTTTCAGTATCTGACCGGATTTGGCGAGCCAGAGGCGGTGCTGGTGCTGATTCCCGGACGTGAGCACGGTGAGTCGGTGCTGTTCTGTCGTGAGCGCAACCCGGAAAAAGAACTCTGGGATGGGTTTCTGGTCGGCCAGGAGGGCGCGATCGAGCGCTTCGGGCTGGATGATGCGTTTCCGATTGCCGATATCGACGACATCCTGCCGGGGATGATTGAAGGTCGCAGCCGGCTTTACTACCCGCTGGGCAAGGATGCGCAGTTCGACTCCCAGATTATGGAATGGGTGCAGGTAATCCGCAGCAAAGTGCGGACCGGCGCTCAGCCACCCGGTGAGTTCGTTGCCCTGGAGCACTTTCTGCACGACTTGCGTCTGTACAAGAGTGCCAACGAAATCAAGGTGATGGCCAGGGCCGGTGAGATCAGCGCGGAGGCGCATTGCCGGGCCATGAAGCGCGCCCGTGAGGGCGGCTATGAGTATCAGTTGGAGGCCGAATTGATCCATACCTTCATGGCCCACGGCGCCCGCTCCACTGCCTACCCTTCCATTGTCGGCGCGGGGGCCAATGGCTGCATCCTGCATTACGTTGAGAACAGTGCACCGCTGAACGACGGCGACCTGGTGTTGATCGATGCCGGCTGCGAGCTGGAGTGCTATGCCTCCGATATCACCCGCACCTTCCCGGTCAACGGCCGGTTCAGTGACCCTCAGCGGGCGCTGTACGAGGTGGTCCTGGCCGCCCAGTATGCCGCCATCGACGAGGTGCGTCCGGGCAATCACTGGAATCATCCCCATGAGGCGGCCCTTAAAGTGCTGACCCAGGGGCTGATCGATCTCGGCCTGCTCAAAATGAGCCTGGACGATGCCCTGGCCGGCGAAGCCTACCGGCCGTTTTTCATGCACCGCACCGGTCACTGGCTGGGCATGGACGTGCACGATGTCGGCGACTATAAGGTCGGCGATGCCTGGCGGGTGCTTGAGCCGGGCATGGCGCTGACCGTGGAGCCGGGCCTGTACATTGCGCCGGACAACGATTCGGTTGACCCCCAGTGGCGGGGTATCGGCATTCGCATTGAAGATGACGTGGTCGTCACCCGGGACGGTTGCCGGGTGCTCAGCGATGCGGTGCCCAAGCGTATCGACGATATTGAAGCACTGATGGCGGGCTGACCATGAGGGCTCACGATACCGATGTGATCATTGCCGGCGGAGGCCTGGCCGGGGCCACCCTGGCCCTGGCTCTGGGGCGGACCTTACCGTCGCTCCGGATCACCGTGGTCGAAGCATTTCCGTTGTCCGGTACGGCCTTGCCGGAGGACTATCAACCCAGTTACGACGCCCGTTCCACGGCGCTGGCCTGGGGCTCCCGACTGATCTACGAGCGTCTAGGTCTGTGGCCACGGCTTGCGCCCTACGCGACGCCCATCCGCCACATTCATGTCTCGGACCGGGGGCATTTCGGTGCGACCCGGCTGGCGGCCGACGAGCACGGACAGGAAGCTCTGGGTTATGTCGTGGATAATCGCTGGATGGGGCTGACGCTGATGGCCGAGATCCGCACGCTGGCGCAGGTTCGCTGGTGTGGACCGGCGTCGGTCACCGCCTGCATCCCGACGCCAGACGGCGTTGAGGTCCGGTTGCAACAGGACGACGGCCGTGTTGACCGCCTCAGTGGCCAATGTCTGGTTGTCGCCGATGGTGGCCGGTCCGGGCTCCGGGAGTCTCTGGGCTTTCAGGTCAGACACACCAACTATGACCAGCATGCGCTGATTGCCAATGTGTCCACCACCCGTAGTCACGCCTTTACCGCCTACGAGCGGTTCACCGGCGCCGGTCCCATGGCGCTTCTGCCGTCCGGCGGTCCCGCTCGTGCCGGGCAGGTTTCCTCGCTTGTCTGGACGCTGTCGGACCAGGCTCTTGAGCGTGTGCTTGCCGCGCCGGACGATGAGCGCTGCCGGCAACTTCAGCAGCGCTTCGGCTGGCGCCTGGGCCGGATCACCCGTATCGGGGAGTGCCATCACTACCCGCTGACGCTGACCACCGTGGATGAATCGGTCCGTCCCGGTATGGTGCTGGTGGGCAATGCCGCCCATACGCTGCATCCGGTTGCGGGGCAGGGGTTCAACCTGGCCCTGCGGGGGCTGATGACCCTGGTTGAGCAGTTCCAGTCGGCGGCGGCCAGGGGCGTGCCATTAGGAGACTTGGCAGTGTTGCAGGCATACCAGCAGATTCATCGTGCGGACTGGCATCGGACCGTTCAGGTCTCGGATTCACTGATCCGGCTGTTTGGGGCCCGCTCTCCGTGGGTTGCCGCCGCCCGTGACCTTGGCCTGGTGGGGCTGGCTATGCTGCCGGGCGCCCGGCGCTGGTTTGCTCGCCAGGCCATGGGGCTGGGCCGGCCCCGGGCGCGCCTGACAGACAGCAAGGGGCATGAGCTGCCATGAGCACACAGGATCGCTTTGAGGTGGTGGTGGCCGGCGGTGGTCTTACCGGCACTGCGCTGGCGGTCGGGCTGGCTCGGCAGGGCTGGTGTGTCGCTCTGGTGGAAGCTGCCACAGAAGCCCGGATGGCGGACATTCCACCGATGCCGGCGGGCGTCGACGATTACGAGGCGCGGGTCAGTGCCATCTCGGTGGCCAGCCAGAACCTGCTGACGTCCCTGGGAGTCTGGCAACGCCTGGCTGCGGAACGGTTGTGCCCCTACACCCGCATGGTGGTCTGGGACGGTGACGGGACCGGGCGCATCGGGTTTGACGCCGCTGATCTGCAGGTGCCTGCGCTTGGCACGATCATTGAGAACCGTCTGCTGATCAGCGCGCTTTATCAGGCGGCCGTTGACGCCGGGGTGACTCTGATTGCCGGTACCCCGTTGACGGGCTGGTGGGAATCGGCGGACGAACGCGGTGTCGTCGTGGGTGCCGACCGGCGCCTGACCGCTGACCTGGTGGTGGCAGCGGACGGGCCTCAGTCCCGGTTGCGGCAGTGGGTCGGGTTACCTACCCGGGAATGGGACTACCGACAACAGGCCATCGTGTGCTCGGTACAAACCCGCCAGCCTCATCAGGCAACGGCCTGGCAACGCTTTTCCACCACCGGCCCTCTGGCTTTCCTGCCGTTATACCCGGGTGCGGGCGGAGATCACGTCTGCTCGGTGGTCTGGTCCCAGGATGCGCGCGAGGCCGACCGGCTCATGGCGCTGGATGATGAGGCGTTTGCCCGTGCCCTTGAGCAGGCCATGGAGCAACAGTTGGGAGCGGTGATTGCGGTCTCGGCACGGCACGCATTTCCGCTGCGCCAGCGTCACGCCAAACAGTATGTGCGTCCGGGGTTCGCGCTGGTGGGCGACGCGGCTCACAGCATTCACCCGCTGGCCGGGCAGGGCGCGAACCTCGGCTACAGCGACGTGCGGGCGCTGCTTGATGAACTGAGGCAGGCCCGCAGCCGGGGGATGAGTCCGGGCGAGCCTGTGCTGTTGGCCCGTTATCAGCGCCGGCGCAAGGGTGAGAACCTGGCGATGATGGCGGCCATGGAAGGGTTCAAGCAGCTGTTTGGGCGCGAAGAGTTGCCACTGCGGTGGCTGCGCAACACGGGCCTGCGCTGGCTGGACCAGACGCCGGTGCTGAAAAATCGACTTGCAGCTCAGGCTATGGGAGTGAATTAATGGCCGCGGGTAGCCTGCTGGCACTGATCGATGACATCACCACGTTGCTGGATGATGTTTCCCTGATGACCAAGGTCGCCACCAAGAAAACGGCCGGAGTGCTGGGAGACGACCTGGCGCTCAACGCCCAGCAGGTCACCGGTGTTGACCCGTCCCGGGAGTTGCCGGTGGTGTGGGCGGTTGCCAGGGGGTCGCTGCGCAACAAGGCCATTCTGGTGCCGGCCGCGCTGGCGATCAGTTTCTTTGTGCCCTGGCTGGTGATCCCTCTGCTGATGCTGGGCGGGGCGTTTCTCTGTTATGAGGGGTTTGAAAAACTGGTTCATAGCCTCGGCCATGGCAGTCCGGATGAGCCGGCGGGCAAGGCGGCTCCTGCTGCTGCCCCTGAAAATGCCGATGCTGATCGGCTGGCTCTGGAGCGTGACAAGATTCGTGGCGCCATTCGCACGGACTTCATTCTGTCGGCGGAAATTATCACCATTACCCTGGGTACCGTCAGCGGGGAGACTCTGTGGATGCAGTCTCTGGTGCTGAGCCTGGTGGCGGTGATGCTGACTATCGGCGTCTACGGCCTGGTGGCAGGGATCGTCAAACTGGACGATGGTGGTCTTTACCTGAGCCGCCTGACCGGGCAGCAGGCACCGCGACGGTTTGCGCGGACACTTGGCCGGGGCATTCTGATACTGGCACCCTATCTGATGAAGACTCTGTCAGTGCTTGGTACCGTCGCAATGTTTGTGGTGGGTGGCGGCATTATCGTTCAAGGTATTACACCGCTTTACGACACCATACATCTGCTTGCCCAGGGCCTGGCGGACCTGCCCGGAGTTGGCGGGGCCTTCAGTATGCTCGCGCCGGTGGTGGTGGATGGCTTGCTGGGCGTGGTCTTCGGGGCGGTGGTGCTGGGTGTGGTCAGCATCGGCCGAAGGATCTGGCCCGGTCGCGGCGCGAAAGCGGACTAGGTCGCGGACTGCCGGCCCACGGATTCGCTTTCGGCGGTCAGAAGCGACAGGCATCGAACAGGCGGCTGACCAGTACCGGTACCACGGTTTCCACCCGCAGAATCCGCTCGCCCAGGTGAACGGGTTCGGCCCCGGCCTCGGCCAGTTTCTCCACCTCGTAGGGAATGAAGCCGCCTTCTGGCCCGATGCACAGGGTGGCAGGCTGCTGCAGGCTGACCGGGCAGGGGGTCGCGGTGCCGGGGTGGGCCACCAGTCCACGGCGGTTGATCATCAGCCCCGGGAGTTCGTCCTCGACAAAGGGTTTGAACAGCTTGCGGATGTGCACCCGGGGCATCAGCGTGTCCCGGGCCTGTTCCAGCCCCAGTGTCAGATTGTCCTGCAGGGCATCGTCGGCCAGCCATGGAGTCTGCCAGAAGCTCTTTTCCACCTTGTAGGCGTTGATCAGCCACAGGTCCTTGATGCCGAGCGTGGCGCAGGTCTGCAGGGTCCGGCGAAACATTTTCGGGCGCGGCATGGCCAGCACAAGCGTGAGGGGAATCGGTGCGGGAGGCTGGCGGTCAAGGCTGACGGTCAGTTCGGCGTGCCCGGCATCCAGCGATACCAGTGTGCCTTCCCCGATCATCCCGTTCACCCGTCCGACAGGCACTGTGGTACCGGGTGTCGCCTTGACAATGCGGGCCAGGTGATCACGCCGCCGGCCGGTCAGTCGTACCCGGTCCGGCGCGATGAAATCGTCGTCGAACAGCAGGGCCAGGTTCATTCCCCGGTCGAATCCTGCGACTCGATTTCAACCCGGCGCTGGGCCACGCGCCCGAACAGGATGCCCAGCTCGAACAGAATCCACATCGGCACCGCCAGCAGGGTCTGGGAAATGATATCCGGCGGGGTCATCAGCATGCCAATAACAAAACAGCCCACCACGACGTAGGGACGCTTGGCGGCCAGGTCGTCGGCGGTGGTGGCTCCGGACAGAATCATCAGAATGGTGGCGATGGGAATTTCGAAGGCGACCCCGAAGGCAAAGAAGATTTTCAGTACAAAGGTGAGGTAACTGCCGATGTCCGGTAACTGGACAATGCCTTCGGGTCCGATGGCGGTGAAAAAGGCGAAGATCAGCGGAAAGACCACGTAGTACGCGAATGCCGCGCCGAGGTAGAACAGCACGACGGAGGTGGCCAGCAACGGGAACGCCAGGCGCTTTTCGTGCTTGTACAGACCCGGCGCGATAAAGCTCCAGATCTGGTAGAGAATGTAGGGGATCGCTGCAAATACCGCCACCACCAACGCCAGCTTGAGCGGTGCGAAGAATGGCGAGGTGACGTCGGTGGCAATCATCATCTGGCCTTTCGGCAGCAGGTCGCGCAGCGGTTGCGACAGCCACAGATACAGTCGGTTGGCGAACGGATAGGCCACCGCAAAACAGACGGCGATGGCCAGTACGATACGCAGCAGGCGGTTGCGAAGCTCCAGCAGATGTTCGATCAGCGGCATTTCCGGATTATCCAGTGAGCGGCCTCGGGCGTTTTGGTCGGTCATGAACGGGCTTCCGGAGTGCGGTTGGCTGTGGTCTCGGTCTCGGTCTCGGAGTCTGGCTGGTCAGCGGGCTCATCGGTCTTCGGCGGCAGGATCTGATTGTCAGGTTCGTCGTGACTGCCGTCCCGGGGGCCGGACGGGGTTTCTGCCGGCGGATTGAGCGGTGGCTCCACCTCGTCACTGATGATCATATGCCGGTAGTTTCGGGCCTCCTCCATGGCGCCCTCCACGTTTTTGCGAACGTCATCCAGGCCGATGTCACCGGCTTTGCGCAATTCCTCGCGCAGTTCCTCGGCCCTGAGCTGGCTGTCCAGTTCAGAGGTGAAGTGACGCACCATGCGGCGCGCTCTGCCAACCCATTGTCCGGCCGTGCGGGCAGCCCCGGGCAGTCTCTCCGGGCCGAGCACGAGTAGCGCAATCACGCCGCAGATTACGAGCTCCAGAAAGCCAATATCGAACATTCAGGCGGCGCTCAGTTGCGGGTTTTTTCTTCAGCCTTTTCCGCGCGGGCTTCGTGCACCTGCGCCTGGGACTGGCTTTCGATCGAGGCGTCCTGTTCATCCTTGGTGGTGTCGTCGTCGCTCATGGATTTCTTGAATCCGCGAATGGCTCCGCCCAGATCCGTACCCATGTTGCGTAATTTTTTGGTTCCAAACAGCAGGACCACAATGCCAAGTACGATTAACAGTTGCCAGATACTGATGCCCATAACGGGATTCCTCACTGATTAGCTTTGACTCGATTGTACGTCAGTCTACTCCGGAATCGAACAGTCCGGATGTCATTTTATTGATCGGTTGGCCGCGAGGCTTTCTCATCCAGCCCGGACAGGTCAAAACGGCGTCCCAGTTCCACCAGGATGTCCTCCGGGCCAAGGCCCAGATTGGACAGCATGACCAGGCTGTGAAACCACAGGTCTGCCGTTTCATAAACCACTTTGTCGGTTTTCCCGGACTGTTCGGCATCTTTGGCGGCAATCAGGGTTTCCGTGCACTCCTCGCCGACCTTTTCCAGGATCCTGTTCAGCCCCTTGGCATGCAGGCTCGCCACGTAGGAATTCTCAGGGTCAGCCGCTTTGCGTGCTTCAAGTACTTTGGCCAGTTGTGTCAGTACATCACTCATTGCCGGTGTCTCCCTGGCTGGTTCCGTAAAGGGCGTCGGGGTCTTTAAGTACGGGTTCCACCGGGGTCCATCCAGCCCCGTCGAGGCGCCGGTAAAAGCAACTGCGCCGACCCGTATGGCAGGCGATGCCGCCGGCCTGTCGCACCTTCAGCAGGATGACGTCCTCGTCGCAGTCCATGCGGATTTCTTCTACCTCCTGCCGGTGACCGGAGGACTCGCCCTTGCGCCAGAGTTTACCGCGGGAACGGGACCAGTAGATGGCCCGACCTTCGCGGGCAGTCAGCGAGAGCGATTCCCGGTTCATCCAGGCCATCATCAGAATGTCGCCATTGTCGGCGTCCTGGGCGATGGCCGGAACCAGGCCGTCGCGGTCCCAGTGAATGGCATCGAGCCAGTCTGGTGGCGTATCCGTTGTATCGGTGCGTGACATAAGGGTTTCCATTGAATCGTTTGGTCAGTTGCTGGCGGGCTGCTGTCCCGCCCGAATGACTACCGCCCGCCGCGCCAGATCAGCCATCCGGCGCCGGCCAGCAGTGCCCAGCCAGGTAGTGGCACCGCCTGTATCAGATCCAGTGCGTCGTCCCGGGTGGTGAACCAGGCGCCAGCCATCAGGATCGCGGCAATGATGACGCGTCGCCAGCGACGGTCGGTATGTGCCTGCTGTGCGTTCAGTTGTGCCATTGTAGCGCGGTTGTCGTGACTTGCGGGCGGGCTGTTACGAATCTGCAGCAGGGCGTCATGAAACAGCTGGGGCATGTCCGGCGACTGTTCTACCCAGGCAGGCAGGTGCGTTTGCAGGGTGCGCAGCAGACCCGTCGGGCCAATACGTTTGCGCATCCAGTTTTCCAGGAACGGCTGGGCGGTGCTCCAGAGGTCCAGGTCGGGATAAAGCTGACGACCGAGGCCTTCCACGTTCAACAGGGTTTTTTGCAGCAGAACCAGTTGTGGCTGAACCTCCATGTCGAAGCGCCGGGCGGTCTGGAACAGCCGGAGCAGGAACTGGCCAAAGGAAATGTCCTTGAGAGGACGTTCGAAAATCGGTTCGCAGACCGTGCGAATCGCTGCCTCGAATTCATTGACCCGGGTATGAGCAGGGACCCAGCCGGACTGAATATGCAATTGCGCAACCTGTCGGTAATCACGCCGGAAAAAGGCGAGCAGGTTGCGGGCCAGGTAACTCTGGTCATCGGGCGCCAGAGTGCCGACGATACCGAAGTCGATGGCGATGTATTTCGGGTCGACGGGGTTGGTGGCATCCACAAAAATGTTGCCCGGATGCATGTCGGCGTGGAAAAAGCTGTCCCGGAAAACCTGGGTGAAGAATATCTCGACGCCCTTCTCCGCCAGCACTTTCATGTCCACGCCCGCCGCCCGTAATGCCGGCACATCGGCAACCGGAATGCCCTGCACCTGCTCCATCACCAGTACCCGTTTACGGGTGTAATTCCAGTCGATGGAGGGTATGTAGATCAACGACGACTGCTCGAAGTTGCGTCGCAACTGGCTGGCGTTCGCAGCTTCACGCTGCATGTCCAGTTCATCGTAAATGGTGGTTTCGTAATCCCGTACCACCTCGACCGGTCGAAGGCGGCGGCCTTCCGACCAGTAGTGTTGCAACCCGCGCGCCATCATCAGCATCAGGGAAATGTCCTGGCGGATGGTGCGTTCGATATCCGGGCGAATCACTTTGACAACGACCTTGCGGCCGTCAGGCAGGGTGGCGGCGTGCACCTGAGCCACCGAGGCGGAGGCCATGGGGGTCTGTTTGAATTCGGTAAACAGGGTGCTGACCGGCGCACCCAGGGACGCCTCGACAATGGCCCGGGCAGTGTCGCCGGGGAACGGCGGTACCCGGTCCTGCAGGCTACGCAGCGACTCGGCCATGTCATCCGGCAACAGGTCACGGCGGGTCGAGAGAATCTGGCCGAATTTGACGAAAATCGGCCCCAGTTCCTCCAGTGCCAGTCGCAGACGGTCGCCCCGGCTGACGTTGGGCTGGGGGAACAGGTGCCAGGGTGCCAGCACAAACAGTACCTTCAGCGGGAACGGCAGTTCGGCGAGGCTGATGAACAGGTCAAGCCGGTATTTACAGAATACCCAGCCAATGCGAAACAGGCGCTGCAGTCGTATCACGGTTGCTCCGGGGTGTCGGTATTGCCGGGGTGAGGGCGGTCAGCACTGCTTTGCAGCCGTTCAATTCGCGCCGCCAGACGCTCGGTCTGCAGGCTCAGGGCGTCAATGTCTTCGAAGGTTGCCTCCAGTTCCTGTCGGCCGGGCAGGCTGCGGCTTTCTTCGTGCAGGTATTCGTCCAGATTGGCCTGCAGTGCCGCCGATGCCTGGCGGCTCCAGCTGACGGCCGCTCGCAGGCGCTGACCCAGAAAGTGCGCGGGCACATCACCGATGACGTCGGCCAGGGCCGCTTCCCAGTCGGGGTTGAGCTGGTTGAGGGCCCGCTGGACCTGATGGGCGAGGCCGGAATCGCCTTCGACCTGCAGCCGCTGGTCCGTGAACACGCGCTGATCCCCCAGGGCCAGAGCAGCAAAAGCCATGGCGTGTCCGGACAGTTCCAGCGCCGGGTCGTCGAGCCGGGTACCGCCCACCCGCACCTGATCGTCACTGCGTTGCAGAGTCAGTATCCAGAAGGCGGGCGTGGTTACGCGGATCTGGACCGGGCCGCTCAGCGCGGTCAACAGGGCCTGACGACCGGCCGGGTCCAGTGCCAGCGCCCGGTTAAGGGCGCTTTCAATTGACCGGCTCAGGGCCGCCTGAACGGTTGGCCCCGGCCACATCAGGGTTTGATTCCCACATGCAGGGCGACCACGCCGCCGGTCATATTGTGATACTTGCAGTTGACCAGGCCCGCGTCTTCCATCATGCCCTTGAGGGTTTCCTGGTCCGGGTGCATGCGGATGGACTCGGCCAGATACTGGTAGCTGCCGGAATCGCCGGCAATCAATTGCCCCATCAGCGGCAGGGCGTTAAAGGAATACAGATCGTAAGCCTTGCTCAGCAGCGGGTTGGTGGGCTTGGAGAACTCCAGCACCATCAGCTTGCCGCCGGGTTTCAAAACCCGCGTCATATCCCGCAGGGCCTGGTCCTTGTCGGTCACGTTGCGCAGGCCAAAGGCGATGCTGACGGCATTGAAACTGTTGTCCGGAAACGGCAGGTGTTCGGCATCTGCCTGCACATACTCGATGTTGCCGGCGTAACCGCGGTCGATCAGCCGCCCGCGTCCCACTTCCAGCATGGACGCGTTGATATCGGCCAGCACGACCTGGCCGCTGGCGCCAACCAGATCCGAGAACTTCATCGTCAGGTCGCCGGTGCCACCGGCGATGTCCAGCACCCGGTGCCCCGGCCTTACGCCGCTGAGCTCGATGGTAAAACGCTTCCACAGCCGGTGAATACCCATGGACATAAGGTCGTTCATCAGATCGTATTTGCCGGCGACCGAGTGGAACACCTCCGCGACCTGTCCGGCTTTCTGACTGCGGGACACCTTGCGGAAACCGAAGTCCGTGGTGTCGTCCGCCGGCGCTGACGGCCGGGGCTGTTCGGTGGTGTCGTGAGGGACGCGCTGTTCTGTCATGGCTGGATCCTGTCCGGTTCTGAACCCCGTATTCTAACGGCCACGGGGCTGGCTACAAGCTTATTGCGTCAATAGGCGAACCTGCCGGTCAGTCTGAAGGTGATTCTGCCACCCCGTGCAACCGGAATCAGCGCGGTACACCGCCGGATGGCTAGTTGGCCTGCGCCGCGGCCGGGCCTGCCGGACCCGGAGCCCTTGCGTCGGCCGGTGAATTTCATACACTGTCGCCATCAAGGGGCTCCGCTGCCTGCTCCCGGTATTCGTTGCGCCGCCCGACCACCGGTGACGCCCGTGACCAACGGTTCCCCAATAATCAGCAAACGAGATCTGTCTGCCATGTCTACTATCGATGTCCGTCGTGCCCACACCCTGGATCACTCCCACGCCCGTCAGGCGGCCGAAACCCTGGCAGCGGACCTGTCCCGGCAATTCGACGTAGACTACCAGTGGGACGGGGATGTCCTGCGTTTTCGTCGCAGCGGAGTGAAGGGCCAGTTGGCGGTGACGGACCGCGAGCTGCATGCACACCTGGAACTGGGGTTGATGCTGCGGCCGTTCAAATCCCGTATCGAGCAGGAAATCGAGAATCAGATGGACCAGCTCACCGGCAGCACCGGATGAAGGCAATGTTTGATTTCGCAGATGCTGCAAACCATTAACGGTTGGTTCAACGACGTCGACAGTCCGTTTCCGCCGGAATAGGGACCAAAGCCGCCAGGGCGCCTGGCGGACCGGATCAGATGAACGCTGCGGACGGCGGCTTCTCGAACCCCGGGACCCATTCCTTGCTGTCAAGGGTAATGAAATGGCTCGGGGCTTCAGTTTCCACGATCCGCATGGTGGTCGGGCTATGCCGGGCACTGGCGAGCATGGCAGCCCGGTCCAGGATGCGATCGACTCGGGGAATCAGAAACGTGCCGTGACGCACGTTGTCATAGATGGTGGTATCCGTGCGTTCCATCCAGGCCATGATGTTCTCGATGTTACGGACGATGGTCAGATGGTCACGGGTCGCCGAAAACAGGCTGCTCAGGAGCTGTTTTTTGCGGCCATTCATTTTGCCGAAAAAGGTCTGTCCATAAGCGGATGAGGGGGCGCTGTTAATCAGCCGGATCAGCCAGGGCCACATGCCGTGACTGACCGGCTCAAGCAGGGTCGTCACCAGCGCGTGGAGTTTGCCCTGTGGCAGCACTGGTGCTTCCAGAATGATCTCGATGTTGTCGTACAGCTCGGGATGCTGAGCCATGGCCTCCAGAATCACTGCGCCACCGCGGGAATGACCATGCAGGCGGATGTTGTGGGTGGTTGGCAGGTTGGACACTGCCTGATTCAGGATACAGGCGTCGTATTCGATGGTGGCTTCCGGGTACTTGACGGGAAGCTCCCAGTCCGGGGTTTCGGGCGTTACACCATTCACCGGAATGTGGTAGTTGCTACAGGTCAGCAGAATCAGTTCGGTGGTCGGTGCTTCGTAAGCCTGAGTGAAATAACAGTGATTTTCGAGAAAACCGTGCACGCCAATCACCGTCTGGGTTGCGGTGCCACTGTGGTTGCGAACGGAAACAGCGCCGCGACCGACCCGATAAACCCGTCCGGAAAACATTTCCGAATAGGCACTGTCGATGGGCTTGATCAATTTCCGGATATGACTCGCTTTCATCACCACACTCCCACAACAAAAGACGCCGGTATTGTTATCGTTATACGTTCAGGTTTCCCACACTATCGCGGATTCTGATACCTGCCATTGGCGGGGATTACGTCGCTCCGTCCGCGCTGGGGTCACCAGGACCCCTGCATTTGCTAGCAAACTCCAGACCGATGAAAAACAGGTATCAACTTGTCCGAACCGGGCCAATGACCGTGTTCTGCTTTCAACATCCTGAAAAAATTCCTTTAATTCAGTATAGAGAAGGGCTATTGCCGCTGTGTAATTTTTTGTAACAAGGGTGTTGTGGAGCCGTTTCAGCTTGTCTGTCACAATGACCGGTCATTTTATTCTGTTACGTTGAATCCATCTATCCGGGGTAGTCAGGCCTTGAGTCACGAGGACACGCACATACTGTTACCTGCCGATTCTGCCTGGCTGGCGCTGGAAAGCCCCGAAAACCCCATGACCATCACCGTGCTGATGCGGGTAGACGGCCTTACCGGGGACCGGCTCTCGGATTTTCTGGCGGCATACTGGCTGGCCTGGGAGCGTTTTTGCTGTATTCCGGCGCAACACCTGCCGGTCTGGCGCTGGGAGCCGGACCCGGCCTTCTCGTTGTCGCACCATCTGGAGGTGATTGATGATGCGTTTGATGATGAGGCCCTGCAGTCCTGGGTGTCGGCCAGGCTGAACCAACCACTTCCGGATTATCGTCCGCGCTGGAAATTCTGGTTGCTGCCGAACGCCCGGGGCGGCGCCGCACTGCTGTTGCGTATTCACCACTGCTACGCCGACGGTCTGTCGCTGATGGGCGTGTTCGACCAGATCTGTACACGTTCGCCCCAGCAGGCACCGGTCATCTATGGTGGCCGCGAGGGCGGAGAGTTTCACCGGTGGTCCGGCGCGATGCGGGACTGGCTGGCAAGGCTCGGCACCGATGTCGGACAACCGCACAAGGGCGCCGACCTGGCGTCGATGGCCGCCGATTTCCCAGCGTCCCTGGAGCGAACGTCCCGCCTGGGCATGCGGCTATTCAATGAGCTCAGCCAGTTTCTGGTTGAGCCGGAGGATTCAGACTCCAGTCTGAAAGTGCCTCTTCTTGGGCGTCAGGTCTGTCGCTGGTCAGCGCCCCGGCCCCTGACCGGTTTTCGTGACGCCGCTCACCGCCTGGGCTGCACCATGAATGACGTGCTGCTGGCCAGCGTGACCGGCGCGATTCGTGAACACCTGGGTGCCACCGGCATGACAATGGCAGACGCGAGGGTCCATGCCGCTATGCCGGTCGACATCCGTCATCGTCTGCCGGAGGCGCTGCAGCCGGAGGTCGGCCTGCTAGGCAACTACTTCGGTACGGTCTTTGTGCCCCTGCCGGTGGACGGCGACTCGTCCCTTGAACATCTCTACCGGGTCAAGCATGAAACCCGTCGCCTGAAGAACAGCTGGCAGCCAGGCATTGCCTGGGGACTGACCGGTTCGGCCTGTCTGCTTCCCGGCAGCGTGCGGGACACCCTGCGGGATCTGATGTGCAATAAAGCCAGTGCGGTGGTGTCGAATGTACCCGGAACCCGCGACGTGCGTTTTCTCGCCGGCTGCCGGATTCGCGAGCAGATGTGCTGGGTGCCCCAGGCCGGCAGTATCGGGCTGGGTATCAGTATCGTCAGCTACGCGGGCCAGGTACAGGTTGGCGTGGTGGCTGACGAGGCCATCCTGCCTGAGCCTGACCACTTTCTGGCGCAGTGTCTGAACGCTTTGAGCAACTATGGCGCCGCTGACTAACGCCGGGGCCGGAGATCTTTTCGTCCCGTTTCTGATGGCCGGGTTCTGGTCACCCTGGCAGCGTTTTGAATGGGGCCGGCATCGCCGCCTACCAGCACTAAAGTGCTGCTCCACCATGCCAGAGGCCTGTCGCCAACCTCGTCCGGATTCAGTATGGGGCCAAAATCAATACATTATGCAGATTCTGGAGCGCGACCCAAAAGCACTGAAGTCGCATTGGCGCCGCTGTCAAAAGTCGTACAATCAGGTGAACAAGGCCGAAAAACGGAATCGGTAATGAAGCCTGTGACTGAATTGCCCGCCGTCAGGGTGGCAAGTTCCAATGCACGTGACCCGATGCTGGCGGCGACCAACCTGTCGGGTCAGTTGAGCCATGAAAACCTCGGCTGTGTGCTGTTTTTTTGCTCTGCGGAATACGACCTGGGAAGACTGGGGATTGCCCTTGAGCATGTTTTTTCGGGAGTGCGGGTCTGTGGCTGTACCTCAGCCGGTGAAATCACCCCGCAGGGTTACGATCGTGGCTGCATAACCGCGATCGGTTTTGACCGGCGTTATTTCGCCATCGACTGCGGTCTTGTCAGCGAGCTGGATTATTTCACGCTGCACGATGCCCAGGGCTTGATTGATGGCCTGCTGGGCACCTGCCGGGATGCCCGATTGGCACCGGTCAAAGGCAACACCTTCGCCATTACCCTGCTGGATGGTTTGTCGAGCCGGGAAGAACTGGTGTTGGCAACCCTCAATTCCGCCCTGGGAGCCATTCCACATTTTGGCGGATCAGCCGGCGATGACGAGCGTCTGGCGAATACCCACGTGTTTTTCAACGGTGCCTTCCACACCCGTGCAGCCACCGTGCTGTTGGTGAATACCTCACTGGATTTCCGCGTGTTTTCCACCCACCATATGGTGGCGGCCAACAGAAAGCTGGTGGTCACGGCGGCTGACAGCAGCAGCCGAACCGTGTATGAACTGAATGCAGAGCCGGCGGCGGACGCCTACGCTCACGCGGCCGGAGTGACCGTTGAAGAACTTGACCGTAAAGTGTTTGCCCTGCGGCCGATGGCGGTCCGCATCGGTGAGCAGTACTTTCTGCGCTCCGTTCAACGGGTCAATGCCGACCGCAGTCTGACATTCTACTGTGCGGTTGAAACCGGCATCGTAATGACCGCCATGCATCCGGGTCCATTGCTGGACAACCTGCGAACGCAGTTGGAACAGGCCGAAGCGGCGGTCGGGCCCCCGTTGCTGACCATCGGCTGTGACTGTTTTCTGCGGCGCCTTGAGGCGGAGTTGACCGGCGTGGTTGAGCAAACCTCGGACCTGCTGCGGGAGCACCGGGTCATCGGATTCAATACCTACGGAGAGCAGTTTGAAGGGATGCACATCAACCAGACATTTACGGGGGTGGTGATTGGCCAACCTGACGACGGCACACGCCCACAACCGCAGTGAGCCGCAACGTCCGGAAGCAGACGACCGCGACCGGCGTATTGCCGAACTGGAAGCGGAAAATGATCGCCTGAGGCGGATTCGTGATGCCCTGATTACCCGGGTGGAAAGCAGTACTGCCGTCAAACCTGAACCTTACGCCGCGTTTGAGCACTCAGTGATCCTGGCAGAGCAGGTGCGTGAGCGCACCGAGGCCCTGAACGTGGCCATGGCCGAACTCAAAGCCAGTAACAAGGCGTTGAATCGGGCCCGGAATGAAGCGGAAACCACGCGTCAGCGGCTGATCGATGCGATCGAGAGCATTGCCGATGGTTTTGTGCTGTTTGACCACCGGCACCGTCTGGTTCAGACCAATAGCCGCTTCCGTAGTTACTGGCCCAGCACCGGTGGCGAACTCTCCCCCGGCACCTCGATTGCCGACGTTAAAACGCTGGCACTGACCTCCGGACTGATCGTCGAAGAACATAACGATCCGGAGGCTGAAGGGTCGGTATTCCTGCTGGCAAACGGCCGCTGGGTCCAGATGATCGAACGACCGACCCGGGAAGGCGGGCTGGTAGTGATCTACTCGGACATCACCGACATCAAGAAAACGGAAACTGCACGCCGTGAAGAGGCTCTTGCCGAAAAGACCCGCCTGCTTCAATCCACGGTTGATAACCTGTCCCAGGGGGTTGTGCTGGTCAATCAGGCCGGCTATCCCGAAATCTGGAATGATCGTTTTCTGTCGCTGTCGGGGTTGTCGGCTGAGGTGGTCGATGTGGCGCATCAGTTCACCGGGTTGATGGCAGTCTCCAACGTCCCGCTGCTGACACCGGAGATCAATCGCGGCGGCAATCAGGCGTTGGAACTGGTGCATCGACAGTCGGATGGCACGGTGGTCGAGATCAGGACACACCCCATGCCGGATGGTGGTTTCGTGAACACCTATACCGACATCACCGAGCGTGACCGTTACGCCGAAACACTCAAGGAAAGCGAACGCTGGATTCGTGTGGTGACGGATCATGTGCCGGCGCTGATTGCCTATGTTGGTGCCGATCTCACCGTGCAGTTCTGCAACAAGGTCTATGAACGCTGGTATAGCACGGATCAGCGGCCGTTGCTGGGTCGGGCCCTGGCAGATATTCATCCTCCCGAGCTTTATCGCCGCCTGTTGCCGCGGATGCAGCAAGTCCTGGCAGGACAGAGTGTGACGTTTGAGTTCGAAGAGCTTAACGCACGGGGTGAACAGAGCTACATGCTGCGCTCCTATGTACCGAACCTGGACGGTCAGGGAGCGGTGATGGGATTTTTTGTGATGATCCGCGACATCACCGATCGCCGGCGCACGGCGCTGGCGCTGCAGCAGGCCTATGACAACCTTGAACGACGGGTCAAGGAGCGCACAGCCGCGTTGACCGAGCTCAATAATCAGCTACGGCAGGAGATTAATGAGCGGGCAGCCGTGGAATCGCGAATGCGGGACGCAAAACTTGAGGCCGAACACGCCAATCTGTCGAAAACCAAATTCCTGGCGGCGGTGAGTCATGATCTGTTGCAGCCCCTGAACGCCGCCCGGCTGTTCACCAGCGCCTTGCTGGAGCATTCGTTCGGGTCGCGGGCGGAAAGCCTTGTGCGTTCGGTGAGCACGTCGCTGGACGATGTGGAAAATCTGCTGGGCACCCTGGTGGATATCTCCAAGCTGGATGCGGGGGTCATCAAACCGGACGTGACCGCCTTCGACTTGCGGGACCTGCTCAATAACATTGCCCGGGAGTTTCGCCAGATGGCGCTGGCGGACGGCCTGTCGCTGTCATTCGTGCCCTCGTCGGCAATCGTCAGATCGGATTCCCAGTTACTGGCCCGTATCCTGCGCAATTTCCTGACCAATGCGATCCGCTACACCGATCATGGACGGATCCTGCTGGGGTGTAGGCGCCGGGGCGATCACCTGTTGTTGCAGGTCTGGGATACCGGGCCGGGGATTCCCGGTGACAAGCTCACGGAGATTTTCCAGGAGTTCAAACGCATCCGCCCCCCCGGTTCGCAGCCGGACAAGGGCCTGGGGCTGGGGCTGGCGATCGTGGACAAGATCGCCCGTATGCTTGGCCACACGGTCACCGTGGATTCAGTGGAAGGCCGGGGCTCGGTTTTCACGGTCAAGGTTCCGCTGGGCATCCTGGAGCCCAAGCCGCAACTGTCAGAGTCCGAGCAAGTGTCCCGGTCTGACAATTCGCTCACTAACGCGCGGGTATGGGTGGTTGATAACGATCAGGCGATTTGCAGCGGCATGCAGACCCTGCTGGAGGGCTGGGGTTGCTCGGTGCTGACCGCAGTGTCGCTGATTGACCTGGAGCGACAGGTCAATCTGGCCCGCGCGCCGGTTGACGTGATTCTGGCGGATTACCATCTGGATGACAATGAAAACGGCGTTGATGTGGTGGCTGCGGTGAATCGACGCCGCAGGCGTCCGGTACCGGTGGTGATGATCACCGCGAATTACAGCAACGACCTCAAGCTTCACATCCGCAATCAGGGCTACCTGCTGATGAACAAGCCGGTCAAGCCCCTGAAACTGCGAACGACCCTCACCCACCTGCTGGGCGCAGGGTAGAAAACCCGGATATCACGGTCTGCATCGTACACGGGACCGTTGAAAATCAGCGCTTGAGGTACTCACTGAAATCCACGTCACTGGCAGACAGGATGGCCTGCACCCGGTTATGGACGCCGAGTTTCCTGAGAATGGCGGAGACGTGGGCCTTTACTGTGGTTTCAGCAATATTGAGGTTGTAGGCGATCTGTTTGTTCGACTCGCCCCTGGACATGCGCTCGAGCACCAGCAACTGGCGTCGTGTGAGTGAGCCCAGCAGCTCCGGTGAGATCGGGTTGTCGTCCTGGCGATGGCGCCGATGAGTGCTCTCCCGGCCGGTGCGGATGATGTCTGATGGCAGGTAGACGTTGCCGTTTAGGATTTGCTGGATGGCGTCCGTCATCTGGGCGCGCGGGGAAGATTTGGTGATAAAGCCGATGGCACCGTAGGTGATTGCCTGCAGCACAACCTGCTTGTCCTGTTCTGCCGAGACGATAACCACCGGTATGGTGGGTGCCTCGTTGCGCAGGGATATCAGACCGTTCAGACCGTGCATGCCGGGCATGTTGAGGTCCAGCAGGATCAGGTCAAGATCATCGTGTTCGCGGGTCAGTGCCAGTGAGCTGTCGAGATTGTCGGTTTCCAGCACGCTGCTGCCTGCAAACCCGGATTCAATCACACTGGTAATGGCTTCCCGAAAAAGCGGGTGGTCGTCTGCTACCAGAATCTTGTATATCGGCTCCATGGTCTGCGTCGCCTGTTGCTCATCAGTCACTGGGCTGTCACCTGTCTCAGCATAGCTGCTTTGGTCGATGACGCCGGCTGTTGTGGCACTCTTTGTTTATTGTTTTATGGAACGCTCTATCCGTTCTGCCGAGGCTGCCGAAGGGGGCGCAGATACGCCCGCGTAACGGTCAACGCACCATAATATTACACGTTATTCATATACCGGGGTGAATAAGACCATCGCATAAAAAAGGAAGCACTAAAGTACAACGCGTGAGGTCTGGCGTGCACTCCGAGGTGCCGTATGCGGCGCCCCACTCGCGTCGGGGGCTGAAGTAACGCCTGCCTGATGCAAGCCCCGAATGCCTCTCGTGTTCAGGGGCGGTTGAGGGCGCAGCCGCTCAGCCGTTGGCTGGTCGAGCACCGAGTATGCGGGTACGCTGCGGCCGGAAGCCTGCCGTGGCCAGTGCGGCCAATACCAGCGTCACCGCACCGGTAATACCGACTGCGGTGCCGTTCCATTGCAGGTAGAGTGAGAACCGGATGGCTTCCACCGCATGGGTGAAAGGATTTAGCTGGCACAGCCAGTAGAGCCAGGGGCCGGCTTCCTGCATTTTCCAGAGGGGGTAGAGTGCTGACGACAGGAAGAACATCGGAAAAATCACGAAATTCATCACCCCGGCAAAATTTTCCAGTTGTTTGACCCAGGTCGCGATCAGCAACCCCAGGGCGCCCAGCATGAGGGCAGCCATCAACAGCGCCGGGAACACCGCCAGATAGCCCCACGCCGGTGGCTCCACATCAAACAGGCGGGCCACCAGCAAGAAGATATAGACCTGACCGATGGAGACCACCCCCATGGCCAGCAGTTTGGTGACCAGCAGAAACGGGCGCGGCAACGGACTCATTAACAGGACCCGCATACTGCCCAGTTCACGATCGTAGACCATCGAAAGTGCGCCCTGCATGCTGTTGAACAGCACAATCATGCCGCACAGCCCGGGGACAATATAGGTTTCGTAAGTGATGTAGGTCTGGTATGGCGGGATAATCGACACCCCGAGTGCGGCGCGGAAGCCGGCGGCAAACACCACCAGCCAGAGCAACGGACGCACCAGCGCGCTGGCAAAGCGGGTTCGCTGTTGCCAGAAACGCAACCACTCGCGGGTCTGGATGCCGACAAAGCAGTGCCAGTAGTGGACCGGCCTCATGGCTTGGGCGCTCCGGTCAGACGGTTAAATGTGTGCAGCAGGGACGACTCGTCGTGGGCGTCGCACAGCGCCTGGCCCGGACCGTCCGCCAACAGGTTGCCCTGGTGCAGAATCAGCACCCGGTCCTGCAGGGTCACTTCTTCAATCAGGTGAGTGGCCCAGAGCACCGTCAGGCCATCGTCGGCGCATAAATCCCGCACATGACGGTTCAGGGCATCCCGGCTGGCGACGTCGAGCCCGGCGCTGGGTTCGTCCAGCAGCAGCAGGCTGGGCCCGTGCAGCAGTGCGCGGGCAATTTCCACCCGTCGCCGGTGGCCGCCGTTGAGCCGTCGTACCGGGTCCGCCGCCCGGTCGGCCAGTTCGAAGCGAGCCAGTTCGCGATCGCTACGCAGGCGGGCCTCCCTGCGTGACAGGCCGTGCAGAGCCGCATGATACAACAGGTTCTGGCGAACGGTCAGGTCCAGGTCCAGAGCGTTTTGCTGGAATACCACGCCAATGGCCCGCATGGCAGCGGCGGGCTGCCGGCGTAACGATTGACCGCTGAGCAGCAGTTCGCCGGTTTGCAGGGCCAGCAGACGGGTAATCAGGCCGAACAGGGTCGACTTGCCGGCACCGTTGGGGCCGAGCAGGGCGTGAAACCGGCCCTCATCCAGTTGGAAGCTGACATCATTCAGCACAGGGGACTCCCGATACCGAAAGCTGATATGGCGGGCCTCCAGGCTCATGCGTCCGGCACCACGACCACGCCCCAGGGGTAGCGGCCCACCTTGATCGATTTGGTGACTTTCAGGGCGTTCACGTCAATCACCGAGACGTCGCCACTGACACCGTTGGTGGTTAACAGTTCGGACTCATCGTGATTGAACGCCATGTGCCAGACTCGTTTGCCGACCAGCAGATAATCAAGGACCTCGTAGGTTCTGGCATCCACCACCGCCACATGATTGGCCGGCCCCAGGGCGACGAACGCGTAGCGACCGTCCGAGGTCAGGGCAATGCCCACCGGCTGGATTTTGTCCGGGTTCACGCCGCGGATATGGAAGCTCAGTTTTTTTATTTCCTTGAGAGCGTCAGTGTCGACAATGGTCACTGTGCCGCCAATCTCCGATGACGCCCAGAGAGTCTTGCCGTCCTTGCTGAATTCGACGTGCCGGGGGCGCTGATCCACCACGAAATTCTTGGTGATCTTGTAGCTGGCGGTGTCTATCCAGTGCAGCATACTGGAGGTTTCACTGGTGGCGACCGCCCAGCGTCCGTCCGGGCTCACGGCCATGCCTTCGGGCTCGACGCCCACATCAATCTGTGCCTCGACCACCTTGCTGTCGACATTGACGACGGTCACCACCGCGTCGTTTTCGTTGGCAATGTAGAGGTGCTTGTTGTCCGGGTGTAGCGCGAATTGTTCCGGGTCCTCACCCGAGGGCAGGGTGTCGACGATTTTCCCGGCTTTCAGATCAAATACCTGGACCGTATCCGAGTCACTGGCGCAAATGTAAAGGCGCGAATGATCCTTGGACAGCAGGATTCCCCGCGGCCGTTGGCCCACCGGAATGGTGTCGACCACGGTCAGCGAATCCATGTCGATCACCGACAGGTTGTTGTCCTTTTCGTTGGTGACGTAGGCCATCTCAGCCCGGGTTATCGGGGACATCGCAACGAGGGCGAGGGCGATCAGGTGTTTGCAGGCTCGGTTCATGAATTCAAGGCTCCCGGGGGATAGGTCCGTCGCGTTTCAGGGATTGATCCGGCACTGGCTTTCCGGTTTGTCGTAGCCCAGCGTGTCCAGTTCGGTGCGCGGGTGCAGAAACCCCTCGATGGGTGCCTCCGCGACCAGGGCATGGGGCTGAACCAGGGGAACCGGTTGCCGAAGCTGGCCGTTCCAGGCCCGGAAGCTGAGCTTGCGTCCCTTGAACCCGCCCAACTCGAACTTGTCTGAGAATACAAACCGGCGAACATCCGCCGGCGCCGCCGATCTGGTCCGGATCATCGCTTCGCCGACGGTGCGGACCGCCAGCCAGGCGGCGTAATCGTCTTCGGTCATGGGTCGGCCGGCAAGGTCGTAAAGGCGACTCTGGAGCTGGGCGGCCCCCCAGTTTTCAATCGAAAAATGCCAGCTTACCGGGGTGAGGCCCTGAGTACCCACGACAGGCCGGGGCAGCCAGGTGTTGAAGGGCACGTATTCGCCAAAGTCGCCGCGCTCGTCGGCGACCACAACGGCATCGTAGTCCGACGCCTGGGTGAACAACGGCAGCTCTTTCGAGGCCGTGCGGCGCAAATCGGCGTTGAAGGTCCAGGGCTTGTCCGCCACCAGCGTCAGCCCGAAACGCCGGGTGGCGCGCCGGAATGCCTGGGCCCAGTCCTTGTCCTCAGCGGTCGGGCCGGTGATCAGAAACAGCTTCTTCCAGCGTCGCGCGTTCAGCCACTGGGCCAGGGCGTCGGTAAGCATGGCATGACTGACCTGGGTATGCAGCAGGTTGGGGGGACAGTTCTGCAATCGCAGACTGTCGTCTTTGGCGCCGGCATTGAACAGCAGCACGTCGTCGCTCTGCTGGCTGGCGATGGTCTGGAGCGTGCTGGCCGGGACATTCATTACCAGCAGTTTGATGCCATCCCTGCGCAAGGTTGCGGCCGCGTTGACCGCTTCTGTCTCGGTGCTGGCGAGTACCGTTGACAGAGTGAAATGCTGATCGAGAAACCGGCCGGTGGTGTTGTTGTCCGCTATCGCCAGTTCCGCCCCCCGCAGTCCGGAGTCGGCCGGTTCCGGGATGATGTTGGACAGCACCGGTCCCGGGTCAGGATGCCATTGGATATAGCCCACCCGCACTTCCGTCGTGGCCTTCACCGGTGCGCTCAACCAGGCAAGGATCACCAGGCCAATCAACGATGTTCGGGTGTTGCCTGTCAAAGCTCTCTCCTGTGGGGACGCCTGTGTCTGTTGTGATGGTCGCAGCCCGCTGGGGACACGGCCTCATCATCGAGATTAAAGAAGCGCCTCACCGACGGAAATATTCGGAAAGTCGCATTTTGGCGGTACGAAGGTCGTAGTCGCCGCCCGGTTGCCCTCTGATTCCGCGGATCAAAGTACGACCAAGGAACTAGCTTGAAAGCGCCAAAGTGGCATTCTGGCCGGGTGCCGAAATTTCTAGACTGAGTGAGTCGGGCAACCGGCATGACCCGGGCACGGGTCTGACTATTCATAACAACATCAAGTGTAGACAACGTAGGTGAGTCCGATGGTTTTAGCGAACAGAACAAGAAAACTGCTGTTGACGGCTATTCTGATGTCGCCGCTCACGGTCTGGGCACACGGCGACGTTACCCCGCAGGCGGTTAAAACTCCAGGGCTCAAGGATCTGGGTGATGAATGGCTGGATACCAACCCCTACGCCAAACCCTATGAGAATTATGATCGGGCAGTGGAAATCGGCTCCTCGGCCTACAATGAGAACTGCGCGCGCTGCCACGGTCTGCAGGGCATCTCAGGCGGCATCGCGCCGGACCTGCGGGCCTTGCAGCCAGGTCCGGACGGCGACCAGTGGTTTGTCTACCGGGTCCGTAACGGTGCCGTTCGCGATGGCCGTGTCTACATGCCCAGGATGGCCGATTACCTGAGTCAGGAAGCACTCTGGGCCATACGTACCTACATCAACCAGCTTCCCGAGCCGGAGTGAGTTCATGCCCCGGTCAGTCACCCTGCTGGGTCTGTCACTGCTGCTGATGTGGATGTCGGCCGCGCACGCCGATGAATTGCTGAATCGCCCGACCGACCGGACCTATGACCTGATCGTGAAGTCCGGTTACCTGAAAGTGGGCGTCTACCGGGACTTTCCGCCCTTTTCCTTTGAGCAGGATGGCAGGCCGGCAGGCGTTGACGTGGAAATCGGCCGGGCGATTGCCCGGGCGATGGGGGTCGGGTTCCGGGTTCACTGGATTGTACCGGACGAGACGCTGTCCGACGATCTGCGCAACAACGTCTGGAAGGGACACTACCTGGACAAGACCCGGCTGGCCGACGTGATGATGCGCGTGCCCTACGACAAGGAATATGCCTACATGCGCGACTCCACCGGCGAAATGATCAATGGTGAGGTCGTACTCTTCGGGCCCTATCAGCAGGAGCACTGGGCGATTGCCTACAACGGCAACCGGATCGACAGTGTGCCTACCATGGCGATCTTTCAGTACCACCCGATCGGGGTCGAGCTGGACACCCTGCCGGCCATTTATCTGAGTTCCGGGCTTCGGGGTCGTTTACGGGAGCAGGTGCATCATTTCCGCTCCGTGGGGCAGGCCTTTGAGGGGCTGGCCACGGGCGAGGTCGAGGCGGTCATGGCCATGCGCTCGGAGGTTGATTACCAGATGAAGTTGCGCCCGGATCGCTCCCTGAAACTGGCGGCGACCGGTTTCCCCGGCATTGGCAAGCAGCAATGGGATGTCGGCATGGCGGTCAAGAGCACCCATCGGCAGTTGGGCTACAAAATCGAGGCCATTGTCGACGGAATGGTTCGTTCCGGTGAGATGAAAGCGGTCTTTGACCGGTATGGCCTGCGTTATTCCATGCCGGGTTTCTACGAGGAAATACTCGGTGCCAGCAACCAATAGTTTTACGGGCGTCCCCGGGGGGCGTACTACCAAGTGATTAGATAAGTTGTTCTGCCGATTAATTGTTGTGGTCGGCAAATGATCGAAGAATCGAAAACCAACAATAAAAGAACACGGAGAGCGCCATCATGAGATCGACCACAATCGGAAAACAGTTTGCCGCCAGTGCGCTCGCGCTGGCGGTTTCGTTCGGAGCCTATGCGGTGACCGACGACGACATCATGAACGATCAGAACACCACCGATGATGTCGTCAGCTACGGTCTGGGTCTGGCAGGCCAGCGCTACAGCCCCAGTGATACGCTCAACACCGACAACGTCAAGAGCCTGCAGCCGGTCTGGGCCTTTTCGTTCGGCAGCGAGAAAATGCGTGGCCAGGAATCCCAGCCCATGGTCAAGGATGGGGTGATGTACGTTTCCGGCTCCTATTCCCGCGTGTACGCCATCGACGCCAGGACCGGTGAGGAAATCTGGCAGTACGACGCCCGTCTTCCCGACGGCATCATGCCCTGTTGTGACGTCGTCAACCGGGGTGTTGCCCTGTACGACAACATGGTGATCTTCGGCACCCTCGACGCCAAGCTGGTGGCCCTGGACAAAGACACCGGCAAGGTCCTGTGGATCAAGAAAGTGGCGGATTACCAGGCAGGCTATTCCATCACCGCCGCGCCAATGGTGGTCAAAGGCAAGCTGATTACCGGCGTATCGGGCGGAGAGTTCGGCATTGTCGGCAAGATCGAGGCTTATGATCCGAAGAACGGCGAGCTGTTGTGGTCCCGTCCGACGGTCGAAGGCCACATGGGCTATGTCTACAAAGACGGCAAAAAAATCGAGAACGGCATTTCCGGTGGCAAGGCGGGTCTGACCTGGCCCGGCGACATGTGGAAAAACGGAGGCGCGGCGACCTGGCTGGGCGGCACCTACGATGCCAGCACCGATTCCATTTTCTTTGGCACCGGTAACCCGGCGCCCTGGAACTCCTATCTGCGTCCCGGTGACAACCTGTTCTCATCGTCGCGCCTGGCAATCGATCCGGATGACGGCAGCATCAAATGGCACTTCCAGACCACGCCCCATGATGGCTGGGATTACGATGGTGTGAACGAGCTGGTGTCCTTTGACTACCAGGATGAGAACGGCAAGACCGTTAAAGCCGCCGCGACGGCAGACCGGAATGGCTTCATGTACGTGCTGGACCGCACCAACGGTCATTTCATCCGCGGTTTCCCGTTTGTCGACAAGATCACCTGGGCCAAGGGGCTGGATAAGAACGGCCGGCCGATCTACAACACCGTCGACGGACGTCCGGGCAATCCGGCGGATACCCAGGGTGAAAAGGGCAAGTCTGTTGTGGCACAGCCAGCTTTCCTGGGCGGCAAAAACTGGATGCCGATTGCCTACAGCCAGGATACCGGTCTGTTCTACGTGCCCTCCAACGAGTGGTCCATGGAAATCTGGAACGAGCCGACGTCCTACAAGAAAGGCGCCGCGTACCTGGGTGCCGGTTTCACCATTCATCCTGCCAACAAGGACTTTATTGGTGTGTTGCGGGCCATGGACCCCAAGACCGGCAAGGAAGTCTGGCGCTACAACAACACCGCTCCGCTGTGGGGTGGGGTACTGACAACGGCGGGCAATCTGGTCTTCACCGGTACCCCGGAAGGTTACCTGAAAGCGTTTGATGCCCGCACCGGCAAGGAGTTGTACAAGTTCAACACCGGCTCCGGCATCGTCGGCTCACCCATCACCTGGACCATGGACGGCGAGCAATATGTCTCTGTGGCATCCGGCTGGGGTGGTGCGGTGCCGCTGTGGGGTGGCGAAGTGGCCAAGGTGGTCAAGGATTTCAACCAGGGTGGCATGGTCTGGACCTTCAAGCTGCCTAAAGACCGGGTGGTAAGTCGCTAACAGCGTGGTATCCGGGGAGGACAATGCTGCGCGGCTTCCCCGGCGTTCAGCAACAAGATAGTACCAAATAACGAGTTGTTTGCACCCAGGGCCGCATATCCGGCCACCGGGTGTCATTTTACAGTGCCTGAGCAGGGTCAAAAATGCGATCAGGCGTCACACAGAGCAAGAGGGCAATAACCATGATCTACGCACAACCTGGCAAGGAAGGTTCTGTCGTCTCTTTCAAACCCCGTTACGGGAACTACATCGGCGGCCAGTGGGTCGAGCCGGTGAAAGGACAGTACTTCGAGAACATCACCCCGATCACCGGTGATGTGATCTGTGAAATCCCGCGCTCCGGTGCGGAGGATATCGAGTTGGCCCTGGATGCTGCCCATAAGGCCGCGCCTGCCTGGGGCAAGACCTCAGCCACCGAGCGCTCGAACATTCTGCTGAAGATCGCCGACCGCATCGAGCAGAACGTTGAAATGCTGTCGGTGGCGGAAACCTGGGATAACGGTAAGGCGGTGCGCGAAACCATCAACGCCGACATCCCGCTGGCGGTGGACCATTTCCGCTATTTCGCGGGCTGTATCCGGGCCCAGGAAGATTCGTCCAGCGCCATCGACAACAACACCGTTGCCTATCACTTCCACGAGCCGCTGGGGGTTGTCGGCCAGATCATTCCCTGGAACTTCCCGATCCTGATGGCGGTGTGGAAACTGGCTCCGTGTCTGGCGGCCGGCAACTGCACGATCATGAAACCGGCCGAGCAGACGCCGGCCAGCATCCTGGTGCTGATGGAGTTGATTGGTGACCTGCTGCCAGCGGGGGTGGTCAACATCGTCAACGGCTACGGCGTTGAGGCCGGTCAGGCCCTGGCGACCAGCAAGCGGATTGCCAAAATCGCGTTCACCGGCTCCACACCCGTGGGGTCCTACATCCTCAAGTGCGCAGCGGAGAACATCATTCCGTCGACCGTTGAACTGGGTGGCAAGTCGCCCAACATCTATTTTTCGGACGTGATGCAGGCTGAGCCCGAGTTTGTCGACAAGTGTGTCGAGGGCCTGGTTCTGGCATTCTTCAACCAGGGAGAAGTCTGTACCTGTCCGTCCCGTGCTCTGGTGCAGGAAGACATGTACGACGAGTTCATGGCCAAGGTCATCGAGCGTACCAAAACCATCAAACGCGGCAACCCGCTGGATACCGACGTGCAGGTCGGCGCCCAGGCCAGTAAGGAACAGTACGACAAGATCATGTCATACCTGGAAATTGGCCGGCAGGAAGGCGCCGAGGTGCTGACCGGCGGTGGCCGCGAGGAACTGGGTGGCGAATACGCCAACGGTTTCTACGTCCAGCCCACGCTGCTGAAGGGCTCCAACAGCATGCGGACCTTCCAGGAAGAAATCTTTGGGCCGGTGGTGGGTGTCACCACTTTCAAGGATGAAGCAGAAGCCATTGCCATTGCCAATGACACCGAATTTGGTCTGGGTGCCGG